>NZ_JAMYOC010000016.1:0-161552 GCF_040319475.1 Mesorhizobium sp. M0904
CACGGCATCAACACCTCCCGGCAAAAACCGAAAAGTGTTACCTATGTGTCCGGTACAAATCGTCACCTATGTCTCGGGCCGCTCACAGGGTGATTCGATCTTTACCGAGCAAGCCTGACCTAGCGGCACCATATCTTTAGTGTTGGTGGTTAGAACCGCGCTTCCCTCCGGCGCGGCGAATACGAAATATGCGTCCCCTATCCGCCGGCATTCGTCCTTTGTCAAAGCGTCGTTCGGGTGATTGACCATCTTTCTTACGACTGCCCTTCGCTTGGTCGTCTCGTTCTTCTCTGGCGCACTTTTTAGGCCCTTTTGGATATTTTTTAGCCTTGACTTGTTTCCCGTCATTTCGAGCTGAACGCAGCAATTCGCCCCACGGCTGCACGCAGTTGGCCGCAGGTCGATCGAACCATTTTGTGCCGGGATATCCTTTAGTTCGTAGCACGGTAGCTGGTTTGTAACCGTCCCAAAGTTGCCGCGCTTATTCCAGGCATTCAGCGCGATCCGCTTTACCTCAACACCTAAGAAATCCGCCAGCGCCTTGTCTTCGGAATCCCCGTTTGACGAAGATGCCAAAATTACTTTCATTCCGACCTTATCAAGGAGTTTGTAGGCCTCTTTATACGCTTCAAGTGCCGTTGAAGTTCGATAGGTTCGCGGAGTTCTGGACATCCTATGTAGCTTGTCCAGCGTCTCCAAATGAGATTGCGTCTCACGAAACTTTTCGTACAACCAGGCAAAATTAGTCAGCGGCCCCTGCTTGAATTCCTTAAGCATATACTCGAAAAGCAGGATATCTGTGTATTTAGCGACGGCTCGCTTTGCAGCCGCGTTTTTGTCATCTGATTTTAGAGATAGGTCAGCAAATACGGACGTGTCTAATACCGCTGTCTGGTTACCCAATTGCTGACTGCTCGACATTCTCTCCATCCAAAAGAAGCGAGGCCAACTCATTTATAGATGGAGCGGGATGCGCACCCAAATTCGACTCAAGCCCATCCACCACGGCCATTGCTTTTTCAAAATCCAAATTCGGGGATTTCTTCAGATCGCTTATCGCCGTCTTCATGCATTGGATATGAGGTTGCGCCTCGGGTGCCACAGGTGCCGACGCTGCAATCTTGATCAGCCACCAGATAACGAGTGCAATCCCCTCGCCCATGTCGCGATGCTTTGCTAACGAGAAGACCGATCTCTTGGCATCCATAAATGCCAAATCTGCTTCGAAGTCTGCGCCTTCTTCCAGAGCCCGGGCTACCTTTTGCAATTGAAAGAAAGCTTCAGAGCAATCGGTAAGAAACAGGGCTGTTTTGGTTTTCTGAGTAACCTCGCTGTCATCATCAACGACATACAGCCTACTAGGATCAATTAACGCTCTGGGGCGATTTCCAAACGCCGCAACACCAGAAACGTCCAAGACCGAGAACGTCGCGCTCGGCAGGCCCCTCAAGACTACGCCGCCCGTAGGTGAATCGGTAGTGCGCGTCTCGGAACTTTCATACGCTGACATTCTAGCTACCCAGCTTCGACAATATCTTGTCCACGTCCCTTCGGACCACTCTCGCTACTGTATCCATCCAGTCCGATACCCTCAAGCCACTTCGCTCCATCTCTTTGACGGTGTACAAATCGACTTCGAGTGCGACGTAGATTTTCTCTTTGTCAACGTTTTCAATCTCTCGCACTCCCGGTCCGACGCTCAATTGGACCCGCTCGTTCTTAGGAGTGAGTCTGAAATGGTATCCAAGCTCTTTATCTTCAACCTGAATATGGATCGTAGGAAAAACCAACTCTGATTCGACGTTGAAATTCTTTCCAGAGACAGACGAAATAACGTTAAAATCTACAAAGAAACCGGCCATCTCTGATTTATTTTTAAACTCTTTTCTGTATTCGACTTTTGTTCCTAAACGTGTAATTTGCGCAATTCGGAGAACATCGGAGACCACGTCGAAAACATATTGAAGATCTCTCGTGTTCTTTCCGAAGTCCACCTTTGGATAGTGTTCTGTGACGTTAAGACGATCAATTCTAACCTCGACTGTTATCGAGTTGTTCAGCACAAATGTCAAAAGCGAGGGCTCACCCTTCGTCAGCACAAGGTCTTTGACGCCCTCCTGCAATTGGGTGGCGATGCGCCCCGCTTCGTCCCAAATGCGATAAGCGTTTGGGTAACGAATCTCGAAAGCGTAGTTATGCAACTCGAATGATGAAAGCGCTTCCAATTCAAGAGTCCCGGCTAAGCCCAGATTGTTGCGCAGACTTGCACGACTTTGTGACCGCAGCAATGCACCTGTTCGGGATCAGTCCCTCTCACAGCGGCGCCCGCCCTGGCTACCCGTACTGCTACCCGAGCCATGCGCCGCCTTGAGCTGGCGTTAGCGTGGATGTTGATTTTGCTATCAATTCGCGCCCGTTCCATGGAGCCAGCGCCTGTTTGAATGTTTGCTGCTCATACGCTGGAGGAGAAACTGTCGCAGCCGGCTGGTGTCGTTGAGGTCCGAACATCCATGTGACGTTATTCGCCAAATGCCTGGAATGAACCTTTGGCGTCCTTGGCATTGTAGACCCCAATGCAGTATTCTAGATTCCCGCCTTCAAGGGCATCGACGTCAGGTCATCCCCGATTTCCACAGGGTCCGCCCGTCTGGAGCGGTGGCACATCAGTTCAAACACATATACCCCAGCGGAAACCCATGGGAGTTTCCGTTGGAGCAGAAACGCACGACCGCCCCCTTCATCAATGGTTTATTTGGCGGCCTTATCGTCTTCGCCTGCGCGTTCGGTTTCCGTTTCCTGCTAAGTCCCGACCCCGATCCAACATCAAGAGCAACGACAAGCCTTTCAGTACTGGCCTTCGCCATTTGTTTCGGCGCAGCCTTCCTGCGCGAGCACCGGCGCCAGATTGCCGCCGCCAGAGAATATCTTAGCCGCCCAAGAACGTTTTAGGGCCACGCGTTCCGTCCCCGTCGGGGAACCACAAACGTCGCGTGAAATTGCCGGCTTAATCTGACGCCAGATTGCGCTTTGGCATCTCATACCAAGAGACGCCGAGCCCATTAGTGCCTAGCCCTTACAGCCTTCATTTCGGCCCCTCTCCGGCTCCGGGCCATTCAACAGCATTCGATTAAATTGCTCCTGTGTATATTAGCACTCGCTCAATTAAGCGCGCCGACAATGCCCCGTGCGGCGGGCCAAAAACCAAAGGGTGTTGTCATGCGAAGTGATTTCGCCGCGGCGCGCGAGCTTTTGGAGTGCGCACAAAACCGCCTCTGCGGCGCGGATGAAACGAGCCGACGCGTCAACGAGGCCCTCGACGCGCTGATTGAAGAAATAGCCATCGCGGAATTCCGCAAGGCGCCACTGACGGTCGTGCCGTTTCCGCGTGCGCGGCCGCCTAAGCATGCTCGGTAGAGCGCTGATCGCCCGCGTTGACGAAGAGCCGGCAACTGGTGTTTCCGCAATCGCCCGTTGGAGCGTCGTTGAACGACCAAGCCTTTGACGATAGAGTTGCCGGGCATTGGTGCTCTGAAACTCCGGAGCCGATCCATGTCACGCTGTGGAGATGTCTACGAGAACAAGGTGACCGGCGAATATGCGGTCATCCTGCGTGGCACCGAAGACCGCGGCCACGGACCTGGCATCGCTCATCTGACCGCCCGGCCGGGAGCCGCAGTGGTGGGCGAGCACTTCCACCCAAACCTGACGGAGCGGTTTGCCGTCCTCGGCGGCCGGCTCGACGCTCGCATGGCCGGGAAGACTTTGTCCCTGGGGCCCGGCCAATCCGCCACGGTCGAAGCAGGCGTCGCACATGATTGGTGGAACAGCAGCAAAACCGAAGAAGCGCATGTGCTGGTCGAAGTCGACCGGGCGCCAGGTGCAGACAATGTCGACCCGAACCGTTTCGAGCTGCTGATCGGCATGCTCTTCGGCCTGGCCAATGCCGGCAAGGTGGACAGAAAAGGCAGGCCTTCGCCGCTTCAGGCAGCGGTCATCGCCAGGGAATTTGCCGACGTGATCGTCTTCACGCACCCGCCACCTGCTATTCAGCGAGTGGCGCTGGGGATCCTGGCGCCACTTGGCCATCTGCTTGGCTATCGCGCGATCGACCCCGGCTACTGCAAGCCGCACGGGATGTCACGCCGGCGCCTGAAATCCTCGCTCGAGCAGGCCTACAGGCCGGGTGATCCGGGTCGATGCAGCGCGCCCGGCATTTTTTGTCGGCTGCCATACATAGGGCTCGCGGCAAGCTCAGGAAGCACTCGCGACCCGACCGGATATCGCGGCCCGGTCGAACGTGTTTCTCACCCTGACCGACTTGTAGACGTAGGCGACCCAGATCCCGGTCAGGACAAAAGAAACTGCGGGCATTACCAGCGCATCCCCTGCAAGCACCAAGCTCACAGGAGCGCTCATAACCGCTGAGATCCATGTCGTGTCCAGAATAAACACGATTGGTATTGCAAACCACTGATACAGGAACAGCTGCTTGAAACGGGAACTCCGCCGGAGCATTGCAACGAACACAACCAGCTGGAGCACCAGAAACGCCAGCAACAGGGCGACCTCGCCGTAGACCGCCAACGCGCCGTTGGGGAGCGTCATTAGCTGTCGATAGCCCCCGCTCGAAGAGAACAGCTCAGCCAGCGTGCGGAAAGGTGCCAAGCACTGTCCAATCGCCAGCAGCATAAGCCAGCCTCCAAAACCGACGAGAGCCGAAGGATCCTGTAATGGCTTTGCGGCTGACCGAACGGCAAAGAAAACGGGCACGCCGATCAGCAGCAGCAGTATAGCCCAATGCCAGATGGAAATCCGCATCCAATCCCTCCCTTGATGCCCGTTAAGGTTGTAGCAGATTTCAATCTCAACTCAAGAGGCAATATCGAGTGGAAGCGCTGCTTGCAAGATCCGTCAACACTATATTTCTGGCACGACACTTTCCGGCAGGATGCCATGTCGCGAACTCTGATCGTCGTTGGTCTCAGCATAGTCGCCATAGGCCTGCTGTGGCCTTGGTTGGCCCGCTCCGGCCTTGGCAGGCTGCCCGGCGATATCGTGATCGAGCGTGAGAACTTCAGGCTTTATGTCCCTATCACCACGGCGATACTGGTCAGCATCGTGCTCTCGGCCATTCTATGGCTGATCAACCGTTAGGCGATACTCCGGCTGCGGCGATTTGTGTTGCTGGTCCTACTCGCCCTTGATCGTCTTACACCCCAATCGCCGCCACCAATATCCGGTTCTGCCTGCGTATCGCCGTGCGCAATTCTGCAATCCTCGCCTCCTCGCGCTTCACGAACTCGATGAACATCATGTTCATGTTGTTGAAGATGAGTTCGCCGAGCGCGGGACCATCGATGTCGCGGCGCACCAGGCCGAGCGCCTGTAGCCTGGCGATCAGCGCGCGAATCTGCTCGGTCAGTGCCCGGTCGAGCGCCGTGTAGGCCTGGCCGAACGGGCTGTCCGGCAGTTGCGTCGAGATCGCCATCGCCTGCCGCCACATCTCCTTGCTGAGATAATGCAGCGAATGTTCGATATAGATGCCGAGCAGCGTATCGAGAGCGTCGCCGACATTGGCTGGCGGGTTGGCGACGACGCCGCGCCCGGCATTCAGCACCTCGTTGACCTCCATCGAAACGATCGCGCCGAGGATGTCGCCCTTGTTCTGGATGTATCGGAATGACCTACGGCAACATTGCTTTACCATCGATCGTGAGCGGAAACGATGCTCTCAGCGCCGTGGATTTCACGGGACAGCATTAGGTCGATCATATCAAGGATCTTCGTCCTTGCCTCCGGACTTTTCTCTGACGAGACATACTCTCGTTTCAACATATCCTGCAGACGATGAACGTCGGTGCCCCGTCTTCCATTTTGATCACCATTTTTCGAGAGATCTATTATTGTTCGCCCTGCTGCTTCCACAACTAGGTCGAGGACATCACAGGTCGCGCCTTCGAGCATGTGAAGCACCGCAAAACCGCTGTCCGCGTATGCCGGAGATCGTAAAAATTCGCGGGTTAGATCACGGTATCGCGCGACTTCATCAGGGTTAATGCGCCGGAACGCGTCAGCCGCTTGGCTGCGGACTTCTTTGTCTTCATCAGAAAAGAAACGCCTCAACAAAATATCGGGGCGATTAGCATGTTCCGCCCATGTCAGCACGTCTCCAGCGACGTCTGCCATCAACCTTCTATGGTCAACGCTCTTCGCACTCAGGTCGTCCGCATCTTGCGAGAATTCTGGGTGCCGGAAGCTTTCACCGAAAACGAACCAGGCCGCTATGAGTTCTTTGGTCCGATCCCCGCTTCCCAGAAGGTGCGAAATGAGTTCTCTGCCCAACTCAGGTAACCAACTCAGTACATAGGGGAACAGGCTGACACCCGTATGGGTAACAAGGGGCGCAAGGCGATTTATATGGGTCTCAATAGGCGAACCAGAAGCTATTCCCACGAGCTTTCTTAGTGTCGATTCAAATCGATTTTTGTCTGCATTGAACAAAGGCGTCAGCGGTTTCATCATGCAGCAGCGTACGCCAATGAGCATCTCTTGCTCAACGGCGATGTCCAAAGCATGCCAAACTGCGGACTCAAGTTTCGGCACGTGCCAGAGAACGGCTCCCAACGCCTCCCAAGCCCAACCGCGCACGCCGTTGATGCCTCGGATATGAAGACCGCCGCCCCGTTGAATCAAATGGTCGATGGTCAGCGTTTCACGCGCGACGCTAGTTGTGTCGGCATCGTCACTCTCGCTGGCTTCGCCATACATGGCATACCAGATCAAGGCATCTGCGATATCCGACGTTGCAGCTAAGTGCGGATGATTGATGAGGAGACGGGCGATTTCATTGCCGTATGGCCTTCCGTCGAGCTGATGTGCATGACGAATAGCGGTGATCAACCATTCGTCCAACGCGTTCTCCGCGTCGGCCAAACCTGACAATATGTGTCCGGCGTAGCTCTTATGGGCGGCTTCAGGAATTTGCAGCAGGAGCGCCGAAAATCGCTGGGGGTTTTTCTTGGTTGCTTCCTGGAGTTCGCCTGCCAACTGCCTCGCTCCTCCATCGACGAATACCCGACCGCGCCGCCTGTCTTCATCATTGTCATAACGCTCAATGGCAGAAAGCCAGTGACGGTCGGACATGCGTTCGCAACTGTGTCGTTTGATCGGAGAGCCAACAAAATGTGCTTCGACTTGCGATGGTTCATCGACCTGCCAACCGCGAAATTTCCTCCTGAGTTGTGAGAGCTGTAGCCTGCTTGTCTGGCTTAGGCGGTCCTCTCCAATTGTTTCCAGAATGCACCACCGTTTGTGGCCAGAGCGGTTCAATGCACGAAGTGCGCTCCCTCTTGTCCAAAACGGGCCTGTCTCTCCTGCCTCTTTGATGCGACGCAGTAACCGCGACGCGTATTCGATTTCTTCATTTTGCTGGGAGATACGATTTTCAATTAGACACCTTTGATCAGCGACAAGGTGAGGAAAAATTTCACGGCAGGCTGTAGCCAGCGACATCCAATCGGCCCCCTGCCAGCCTGATTCAAAGGCAAGCTTGTTGGCCACGAGGTTGGGCAGTCGCTCGGCCAGAGCGGTCGGATTTGCTTGGATGGTTTCCAAGTGGATGTGCATGAAGCACTCATGCTTGTCCGGATTCAACCGAGCTAGGAATTCGGCCGCGTCGGATGGATCCTTCTCCGCCACTTTCTTTAAGGCCGCGACGTAGACCCCCAGAAAATGGTCAAAGCCAAAGCGATTGCCTGAATAGCTTCTATAATTAAATGAATACCAGCTTGAGCCGGCTCGCCCTTCAGCTATCACCAAATCAACTGCGCGTGCCAAAGCGCCAGTGAAACCTATTGCAAGGGCTTTCGGAGCTTTCTTCAGTAGCTCCTCCAGTGAATACCCTTCGATGACCTTCTCCTGATCGCGATCAAATGGATTTTGACCAGGATGTTGGGCATACCAGGCATCGAAAATGGCCTCAATTAGCTGCCCGCATTTCTCCGGTGATTTTTCTCCCCAAACGTGAAGCAGCATCGTGATACGATCACGCCCGCGGTCTTTGAAAAGCTCCAGTGGGTGTGATGCGACAACATCGCAACAAAGCTGAAGGAGATCATCGTCGGATTGCTTCCGATGGACAAATCCGAACCAGCTTACCAATTGCTCCGCTTTTGCAGCGTCGCCGGCCCACCACCTGCGAAGCAGTTCACTAATTTCCCGCGGCCTCTCGCCTGCTATGCTGGACAACCACCAAAGAAGAGTATCCGTGCGCTTTTCCGATCGGCATTCCAGTTCTGTATAAATCCATTGCTTCGCGCTGAGGAAATCAAACCAAACGTGGCTTGATAGAACCGCGCGGCGAAACAGCTGGTTGTATTTATCCGGTAAGGTGTCGAGATCTTGAACGATTTCAAACTCACGGTCGGTCGGAGTTTCGATGGTCGTTAGCCACTGGCAAATGGCGAATTTGATGTGAAAACGGATCTTTTCACCGAACAGCAGCGATGACAATTCATCCGCATAACGCGAGAAATCATTCTGCCGGAGCGCCTCGAGAATTTGCCGGACTTGAGTCCGGCGGAATAGATGCTGTTCAGTCTCGCGAAGCATGTCGACCAAGCGCTGTTCGCGAAAGACAAAAGATCGTGCAAAGATATGATCGAAAAAACTCTCGTGAAAGAAATTCACTCGGCCACGCGACAGTACGATAAGCCCCTCGGAGGTCAGGACATCTATGGCCCTTGGGAAGGGGTCGAGGACCGAGATTGGTGCGTCAAGTTGCTGGCGCTTGCTCATCCATTCGCACATCGCTCCAAGAGCCTGTACGACCGTCCATGCGGGTTTAAGCGTTTTGGAGATGACCCGCTGTTTCTTTTCAATTAACTTTTCATGCAGAGCCGATCGAGATTGGAAAACGAGATGTTTCTCATCAATTTCCAAGAAAACCGCGAGATTGATGGGAAGTTCCAGGAGGCGACGCTGAGGTCCGGTCAATCGATCAACAGGGACATTCTTTGAGACTAAAATCGGCTCGACATCAGTGCCCCAACTGAAGAGCGGGACGTCAATTTGCTTGGCTCGCCGCAGTTCCTTCAACTGCTTCAGCCGTGGATCACTTTCGAGGTCAAAGGTCCTGCAAATCACCACGACCTTGATACTCTGAAAATTGTGAGCATCGGCAATCAGCCGGAATATGACCTCTTTGACCTTTCCATCTCGACCAGAGACTTCGCTGATAGCGTCAACTTGATCTATAATCAGGACAGATCGAGTAGATGGAAACGCACCTTTCAAGGTGCTCGCTGGACCTTCTTCCCGGCCGAATAGGTGCCTTCCGAGTTCTTCCCTGGTGCTACAATGCAGGCATTGATCGACCCGAAATGCTAGGTGCGGAATCCCGAATGATACCAAGTCGGATATTGCGGAACGGACGATTCCGGATTTTCCGGAGCCCGCCACGCCTGTCAGCAATATTAGCTCTGCACCGCTGGGATCGAGAATTTCCTGGATCAACAGGTGACTCTCGCTTCGTTGAATCACTTCCCCACCAGCGCCAAAAGGCACATAGGTGCCAAGATATGCCTCCGTTTCTTCTTTGAGCCTTTCTCCGATTGTTGGATCAAGCGCCCAATCCTTGATCGTCAGAACGCCGTTTTCCCTTATTAATGATCGCAGTGATGCGCCTGTCAGCAGCTTGTTGAAATTTTTCTCGGCAATATCTCGCAGGTTTGCAAAAGCACTCGCTCCGCCATTCAAAAAATAAAGATCGCCGAACGACTGGATCGTCCACTCCAAGGTTGTTTCTGAAATTGTTACTACATGGCTCCTCTGGAGCCACTCATACGCCGTGTCAGGCGTCGTCGCCCACTTTGCCAAGAGCTGTTGAAAGGCGTCGTTTTGGTCTTGCGACAGGGCGTCGAGGAATTGGCGCGTGCCATTTGCTAAGCGAGCCTTTTCCGTCAGCTTATGGAAAGTGCCAGCGTTATCTTGCGAAACAAAGTGACAATGAGCCGTGGCATCTTTGGATAAGCGGTTCGCAAACGCGCTCAAAATACCTTCACGGCCAAGGGCGCCGATCGCCCAATTTCCCCCAGGAGACGATATCTTAGTCTGATGCCACTCAGTGAGACCATCCCTCCTTATGCCGAATTCGAAGCCGTGGAATTCGGTATCGATATTTTCGAATTGAAGCCATTCAGCCTTCCCGCTGAGCACGTCCATCAGGGAACGAACAAGCCATTTCGCTTCATAGCGATTTCCAAGTTTGTCCGCGATGCCTCCAGGTATCATGTACGACAGTCCGCAACGATGATCGCTATTTTTAACAATAGAATCGGATCAATCGGGAACGGTAGGCGTACTGCTTAGGAAATGTCTATGACATGCAAGCCTGCGTGCGATCGAGATTGATGTTGACTGAGGCCTAGCGTCATTGATTTTAGCCGCTCCCGTACGGCCGGACCACGGCTTTAGCGTCCGGTCGTCGGTCCGAGGCCGACACTCGCCGCAGGGCTCGCTTTCACCCCTCACACCCCAATCGCCGCCACCAATATCCGGTTCTGCCTGCGTATCGCCGTGCGCAATTCTGCAATCCTCGCCTCCTCGCGCTTCACGAACTCGATGAACATCATGTTCATGTTGTTGAAGATGAGTTCGCCGAGCGCCGGACCATCGATGTCGCGGCGCACCAGGCCGAGCGCCTGTAACCTGGCGATCAGCGCGCGGATCTGCTCGGTCAGTGCCCGGTCGAGCGCCGTATAGGCCTGGCCGAACGGGCTGTCGGGCAGCTGCGTCGAGATCGCCATCGCCTGCCGCCACATCTCCTTGCTGAGATAATGCAGTGAATGTTCGATATAGATGCCGAGCAGCGTATCGAGAGCGTCGCCGACATTGGCTGGCGGGTTGGCAACGACGCCGAGCCCGGCATTCAGCACCTCGTTGACCTCCATCGAAACGATGGCGCCGAGGATGTCGCCCTTGTTCTGGTAGTAGTTGTAGATCGTGCCGACCGAGACTTCGGCCTGCGCGGCGATGGTTTCGATCTTGGCGCCTTCATAGCCGGCATCGCGGAAAAGCGCCGCCGCCGCCTCGATGATGCGGCGATGCCGATCCGCCTTCTGCCTTGCCCGCAATCCGCTCATAGCGGCTGTTTGCCACAAAAACAGAATTGACTCAATTTTAGAATTGGTTCAATTTTTGCTACAAGCCAAAAAGGCAAGGGAGAACACTCGATGTCCACCAAGCTGAAGACCTCCAATCCAATTACCAGAAACCCGCTTTCCGTTCTGAAGAGCCATCTCCAAGGCGCGTGCGCCGCCGCAGCACTGCTGCTGGCGGCTGGCAGCCTCGCTCAGGCGCAGGACCTCAACGCGCTGATCTGGTGCGATCACGCCGATCCGGCGCTGTTGCAGCCGTTCGAGGAGGCGAACGGCGTCAAGGTCAATGTCAAGGAGTTCGAAGGCACCGGCGCCGGCCTGGCGATCGTCGAACAGTCGCAGCCGGGCGACTGGGACGTGATGGTGATCGACAGCATCGACATACCGCGCGGCGTCGAAAAAGGCCTGTTCGAACCGCTACCGGAAGATAAGCTGCCGCTGGCCGATCTGTTTCCGCAGGTGAAGATGGATAGCTCCACCGTCGTCGACGGCAAGCGTTACGGCATCACCGAAAAGTTCGGCTACAACACGATCGGCTACAACAAGACCAAGGTCGACCCGGCCGACATGCAGTCGCTTGCCGCGCTGACCGGCGACAAATACAAGGGCAAGATCGCCATCTACGATTATTACCTGCCGGTCATCGGCATGGCCGCACTGGCGATCGGTAAGAAGACTGCGGAACTGACCGAAGCCGACCTTCCCGCCATCAAGGAAGAGCTGCTCAAAATGAAGGCCAACGCCAAGCTGGTCGGCGAAGTGACCGCCAGCCAGACGGCGCTGGCGACAGGCGAGGTCGACATACTGGTCGGCGGCGGCGAATGGGTGACGGCTGGGCTGGCCAAGGAAAACCCTGCCCTCGACTTCTCTATTCCGAAAGAAGGCGCGGTGCTGTGGTCGCAGTCGCTGGCAATGTTCAAGGATTCCAAGAACAAGGATCTGGCGCTTAAATTCATCCAGTACATTATGAGCCCCGAAGGGCAGGCGCGGCTCGCCACCTCGTCCTGCTATTGGGGCATGCCGGCCAACAACAAGGCGGCCCTGAGCGACGAGCAGAAGAAGATCCTGCGCTTCGACGAGCAGCCGGAATTCCTCGCCCGCGCCCAGGCCTATCCGGCGCCGAATGCCGATCTCGACAAGAAGATGCAGGACGTCTGGACCGAAATGCTGCAGGCGCAATGACCGGCTGCCGGTCGTGAACGCCGCCAACAGCGGGCGCGCCCTGCCCTGGGCGCTGGTCACGCCGGCGCTCGGCTGGACGTTGCTGTTCTTCGTGCTGCCCTTCGTCGCCATGGCGGTATCCAGCCTGACGGCGCATGAAGGCGGCGGCTTCACGCTGTCCAACTACAGCCAATTCTTTGCCAATCCGTCCTACTGGCAGGCGATGGTGAACTCGCTACAGGTCACAGCGATCGTCACCATTATCTCGGTGCTGCTTGCCTATCCCTTTGCCTGGATTCTGGCCGAACAGGTGCCGGAGCGCTGGCAGCGGCTGGCGCTGATGCTGGCGGTGCTGCCGTTCTGGACCTCCTACGTCGTGCGCTCCTATTCGTGGCTGCTGGTGCTGGCGCAGAACGGCGTCGTCAACCGGGCGCTAACCGGCTCCGGCCTGCTCGGCGAACCGCTGCAGCTCGCCAATACGCGGCTAGCGACCGTCACCGGCTTCGTGCATTTCTTCGTCATGCTGCTGACGCTGACGATCTTCGCCAATCTGAAGCAGCTCAGCCCCAGCTACCGCAAGGCCGCCGCCGACCTCGGCGCCGGGCCGGTTCGGACATTCCTGCATGTCGTTCTGCCGCTGACCTTGCCTGGCATCATGGTCGGCGCCTTCCTCACCTTTGTGCTGTGCATCGGCGACTACATCACGCCGCAGATCCTCGGCGGCAACAACGAGCTTTTGATGCCGCAACTCGTCATGATGCAGATCGGCCGGCGCGGCGACTTTCCCCTCGCCTCGGCGCTATCTATCATCCTGATGGCAGTGGTCACCATCGCCTACCTCGCCTGCGCCCGCTGGCTGAAGATCGAGCGGGCCTGACCATGCGCGCTTTCATCCGCCTCGTCTCCGGCCTTTACGCCATCGCAATCTACGGCTTCATCTTTCTGCCGGTCGTCGTTCTGGTGCTGTTTTCGCTGCAGGCAACCTCGTTTCCGATCCCGCCCTTCACCGGGCCGTCGCTGCGCTGGTACGAGGCCGTGCTCGCCGACACGCGGCTGATTTCGGCGCTGGTCAATTCGCTGCTGGTGGCGGTCGTCTCCTCGGCTGTCGCCGTCACGCTCGGCTTTCTCTCCGCCTGGGGTTTTGCGCGCTTCGCCTTGCCGGGCTCGGGCCTGATGCGCGGGCTGATCACCTTGCCCTTGACCGTCAGCTATCTCATCATCGGCATGGGGCTGCTGGTGCTGTTCAACTGGACCGGCGTACCGAAGTCTCTACTTGCCGCAGGCATCGGCCATGTCGTGATCAACCTGCCGCTCTGCTTTGCCATCATCTACAGCCAGATGGGCGATCACCAGATCAACATCGAGCGCGCCGCGCGCGATCTCGGCGCTCCCGAATGGAAGGTGCTGCTTTTGATCACGGTGCCTGTCATGGCGCCGGCGATCTTCGCCGGTTTCTTCCTGTCGATGACCTTCTCCTGGGACGAATTCGTCATCTCGTTCCTGTTGACGCGCTTCGACACGACGCTGCCGGTCGAGATCTGGAACCTGCTGCGCTCCGGCCTCAATCCGAAGACCAACGCCGTCGGCTCGCTGGTCTTCGCCGTCTCCATCGTACTGGTGATATTGTTCGAGCTGATGCTGTTGCGGAGGAAGCCGGCATGAGTGCGCCACTGGTCGACATAAGCTCCGTCTCGCATCGCTTCGGCCAGCACACGGTGCTGAAGAACGTCTCGCTGACGATCGAGCCTGGCAGCTACACGATCCTGCTCGGGCCTTCCGGCTCCGGCAAGACGACGCTTCTGTCCATCCTCGGCGGCTTCGTCACGCCGAGCGAGGGCAAGGTGCTGATTCGCGGCGAGGACTGCACCGCCGTGCCACCGGCGAAGCGGCCGACGACGACCGTATTCCAGGATTATGCGCTGTTCCCGCATATGAGCGTCGGCAGCAATGTCGGGTTCGGGCTGCGCATGCGGGGTGTCGATGGAGCAACCCGGGCAGCAAGGGCGCGCGAGGCGCTCGCGCTGGTTGGGCTGGCCACTGCCTTCGACAAGAAGCCGCATCAGCTTTCGGGCGGTCAGCGGCAGCGCGTGGCGCTGGCGCGCGCCCTGGTGGTCGAGCCGGCGGTGCTCCTGCTCGACGAGCCGCTCGGCGCGCTCGACCTGAAATTGCGCCGGCAGATGCAGGATGAATTGAAGGCGATCCAGAAACGCGTCGGCACCGCCTTCATCCACGTCACCCACGACCAGGAAGAGGCGATGGCGCTGGCCGATCATTGCGTGGTGATGAATGACGGGCGCATCGAGGACGAAGGACCGCCCGAGCGCGTCTATGCACGGCCGGCGACGCGCTTTTCCGCGACCTTCATGGGCGAAAGCACGCTGATATCGGGAACGGTGACCAACGCGAAGAGCGGCAAAATCACCGTCACCACGAAGCTTGGGTCGCTCTCCGTGCCCGGCACATTGCCGGCCGGCTCGACCGTTGCGCTGGCCGTCCGGCCGGAGCATCTTGTCCTCGGCGCTGCCGGCGGTGCTGTCGCGCTCGGTACGGCCAAGGTCAGCGACGTCGTCTTCCATGGCAGCTTCAAGCGTGTGCTGGGGACCTCCACGACCGACCCGGCGCTGCATTTCATCGCCAAGGTTCCCTCGGCATCGGCAGTCCAGCCGGGCGACGTGGTCGCGGTATCGTACGATGCTGGCGACATCATCCTGCTTGCGGACTGAACATGAGCACGCCTCCAACCATCGACGCCGGCCACTGGTACGAAACCATCCGCATGGGCGATGGCGTGACGCTGATCCACGAGCCGTGGATCAAGCCGTTCTTCCGCTGCAACATCTGGCATGTGCGCGGCCGCGACCGCGATCTTCTGTTCGACACCGGCCTTGGCCATTTCAGCCTGCGCCGCCACGTGCCGCTGCTGACGGAGCGCAAGCTCACCTGCGTGGCCAGCCACACGCATTTCGACCATATCGGCTGCCATCACGAATTTCCCGACCGCTGCGTGCACCCGGCCGAGGCCGGGATCCTCGCCGACCCGCGCAACGAATGGACGGTTGCCGACCGCTATGCCACCGACGAGATGTTCGACGGCATGCCGCAAGGCTGGGACACGAAGCGCTACCGGATCCTGCCCGCACCAGCCGGCCGGTTGCTCGAGCAAGGCGATATCCTCGATCTCGGCGACCGTGCCTTCGAGGTTATCCACACGCCCGGCCATTCACCCGGCGGCATTGCGCTCTACGAAAACAGGACGGGCATCCTGTTTTCCGGCGACATCGTCTATGACGGCCCGCTGATCGACGACGTCTATCACTCCGATATCGACGATTATGTCGAAACGCTGCTGCGCATGCGCGATCTCGATGTCTCGGTCGTGCATGGCGGCCATTTCCCGAGCTTCGGGAGAGTCCGCTATCGCCAGCTTGTCGACGAGTATCTCGCGCAAAAGCGCCAGGCCGGCTGTCATCTGCTCGCCCGTTAAGGACCAGCGTAGTAACGTCAAAGCGCCCTTTGCGGACAGGGTGTCCCCGCCGCGTCGCCGCAGCGTGAGGCGGTGGGCTCGGGTCTGAAACTCTTTTCCTCCGACTGGCGCACCAGTTCCGCGAAAGCCAGGGCAAAACTTGCCAGCATCAGGAAGACAATAATCAAGCGTGCCAGCGGCAATAGATCGGCCTCGACTGGTTAGCCCCCACGCCGCCCGTCCGCTGCCGGCTAACATGATCGATCCAGCTTTACGAGAGTTTAAAGCGGGCCTTAACCATCACATCATTTTGTCCTCCGACACGATGCGCGAGTGCGCCCTGTTCGGCCGCCATATCAAGACACCTCCCTCCCTTTGCAGAAATGCCCACCCATGCTAACCCGGCGCTGGCGCGGCCCAGCAACCGGTCGCCGCCAATCGGTCGCCAAACGGTCGTCGCCAATCGGTTGTCGTTGAGAGCCATGAGCAAAACCGCCAGCCGTTTCGCCTTCGTCTCATCCGGTACAGCCGACGCCAATGCGGCGCTGGAAAGCCTTTCTGCGCGTTACGGCCAGGCATCCGTCGAAGAAGCTGGGATCGTCGTGGCGCTCGGCGGCGACGGCTTTCTGCTGCAGACCCTGCGTGAGACGATGAGCACGGGAAAGAAGGTCTACGGCATGAACCGTGGCACCATCGGTTTCCTGATGAACGAATACCGCGCCAGCGGCTTGACCGGGCGCATCGCGGCGGCCGTTGCCGAAACGATCCGTCCGCTGGAGATGCAGGCAGTTACGGCGGAGGGCGAGACGATTTCGGCGCTGGCGATCAACGAGGTCGCGCTTTGGCGCCAGTCCTACCAGACCGCCAAGATCCGCATCACCGTGGATGGGCAAGAGCGGCTGGAGGAATTGCACTGCGACGGCGTGATGATTGCGACGCCGGCCGGCTCGACCGCGTACAATCTGTCCGCGCACGGGCCGATCCTGCCGCTCGACGCTCCGCTGCTGGCGCTGACCCCGGTCAGCCCGTTTCGTCCGCGCCGCGGGCGCGGCGCGCTGCTCTCCAACAAGGCGAGCGTGCGTTTCGACATTCTGGAGCCGGAAAAGCGGCCGGTGAACGCCGCCGCCGACCACACCGAGGTCAAGGCGGTGACGACGGTCACGGTAAGGGAATCGCCGACGGCAACGGCGACGCTGCTGTTCGATCCCAATCATTCGTGGAACGAGCGCATTCTCGCCGAACAGTTCAGGTATTGAGCGGGCGCGGCAGCCACTGCGTAAATTAAGCATCGCGATTAAGGTTACGACTTCACAATCGTGCCAATGCCGCCCGTTTGTGTTGACAAATCGTGGGCTTGCGCCTACCTGCAATACCAATCTTGCAGGCGCGCGGCGCTTGCCGCGACTGCTTACGTTGCGCCCCCGAACCAGCCAAAGACCGCCAAACTTGTCCTCAGACACCCAGATCGCTCAAGAAGCGTTGACCTTCGCAGACCTCGGCCTGTCGCCGAAGGTCCTTTCCGCAGTTACCGATGCCGGCTACACCGAGCCGACGCCGATCCAGGCTGGTGCTATCCCGCACGCCTTGCTCGGCAAGGATGTGCTGGGCATTGCCCAGACCGGCACCGGCAAGACGGCGTCCTTCGTCCTGCCGATGCTCACCCGGCTGGAAAAGGGCCGCGCCCGCGCCCGCATGCCGCGCACGCTGATCCTCGAGCCGACGCGCGAGCTCGCCGCGCAGGTCGAGGAAAACTTCGTCAAATACGGCAAGAACCACAAGCTCAACATCGCGCTGCTGATCGGCGGCGTGTCCTTCGACGAGCAGGACAAGAAGCTCGAGCGCGGCGCCGACGTGCTGATCGCGACGCCAGGCCGCCTGCTCGACCATCGCGAACGCGGCAAGCTCCTGCTCAACGGCGTCGAGATCCTCGTCATCGACGAGGCCGATCGCATGCTCGACATGGGCTTCATTCCCGATATCGAGCGCATCTGCGAAATGATCCCGTTCACCAGGCAGACGCTGTTCTTCTCGGCGACGATGCCACCGGAAATCACCAAGCTCACCGAGAAATTCCTGCACGCGCCGGTGCGCGTCGAAGTGTCGAAGGCAGCATCGGCCGCCACCAACATCACCCAGCGGCTGGTGAAATCCGGGCCAAAACCCTGGGACAAGCGCGAGACGCTGCGCAATCTGATGAAGGCCGAGGATGCCGAGCTGAAGAACGCCATCATCTTCTGCAACCGCAAGGTCGAGGTGTCGGAGCTGTTCCGTTCGCTGCTCAAATATGATTTCGACGCCGGCGCTCTGCACGGCGACATGGACCAGCGCGCGCGCATGCAGATGCTGGCCAATTTCCGTGACGGCAAGCTGCGGTACCTCGTCGCTTCGGACGTCGCGGCGCGCGGCCTCGACATTCCCGACGTCAGCCATGTCTTCAACTACGACGTGCCGATCCACGCCGAGGATTATGTCCACCGCATCGGCCGCACCGGCCGCGCCGGACGCTCCGGCAAATCCTTCACCATCGCGACCAAATCGGACACCAAATACATCGACGCCATCGAACGGCTGATCGGCACCAAGATCGAGTGGCATGACGGCGACCTGTCGACAGTCGTCGCCAGCGAGGGCGGCGAGGACGAGGCCCCGCGCCGTGGCCGTGGTGCGCCACGCCGCGCCGGGCGTAAGGACGACGCCAAGGACAGGGGCGAGCGCAAGCCGCGTGAACGCCACGCCAAGCGCAGCGAAGAAGCAGCGCCGGAAGCGGTTAGCGAGGAACAGCCGGTCGTGGCCGAAGCCGCCGTCGCCGATATTGGCGAGCGGCGTACCCGCAAGGAGGCGATCCGCTCGGAAAACAGCGAGCGCCAGGCTTCACCTGAACGGAAGGCTTCCCCCGATCGCAACGAACGGCGCGCGCCCGAACGCGGCGACACCAGGCCGCAGCGCGAGCGCCCTGCCCGCCAGCGCCAGGAAGACAATGACGCGACCGTCGGCTTCGGCGACGACATGCCGGCCTTCATGCGGATCGTCGCCAAGGTCTGATATCCAGCTTGCGCGTCCCACGGCCGCGCGAAGCGTTGCCGCGAGTCAGTCCGGCAGGCCAGCCTTGCGAAGACCTTCGATATATCTGCTGCGATCGTCCGGTCGATAAAACGGCGGCAGCACCTCGGCGAGATTCGAGAGCCGCAGCGAGGGATCGACCTCGCAGACCCGGGCCATAGTCTGCTGCGCTTCCGACAGGCGTCCCGCCAGGGCATGACTCGCCGCCACTACACGCATCGCGCTCACGTAGTTCGGTTGGTACCGTAGCGACTTTCCCGCCCAAGCGGCGGCGTCATCGTAGTGGCCGGCACAAAAATGAGCGAGCCCGGTGTTGAATTGCCAAGCGAACAGACGTGGATCCAATGGGCTTAGGCGCATGGCAAGCGCGGCGTGCTCGACGGCCTTGCCTGGCTCGCCAAAGCAAGCCTTGACCCAGCTGCTTAGGCCCCACGCGGCCGCTAGATTCGGGTTGAGAACGAGCGCGCGATCGATGCAAGCCGCACTGTCGTCAAGGTCGCCACCTACGTAGCCGAGGACGTATCCACCGAAGGAAAGCGCAATCGCATCGTCCCTTCCGAGTTCGACCGCTCTCCTGGCCAGTCGAGTAGCCTCGGCATTCTCTTTCGCGCGGTCTGTCATCCAGCCGTTGCTTTTTCGGGTGGCGTAGCACCGCGCCGCCCGCGCATAGGCTGCGGCAAACTCCGGGTCACGGTCGATCGCTTTCATGAAGAGGCGCAAGGCATCGTCGATGGCCGATCTACTAGTGATCGTCCGGTCAAAGGCCGCCAGCCCGCGGAGGTAGTAATCATAAGCGTCGAGGCTTTCTGTCGGCTTGCGTTTGGCACGCTCGATCTCAGCCTCCTGCATTTTCGGTGTGATTGCGCCGACAATACTCGAGGCGACCTGGTCCTGCAGATCGAAGACTTCGGCGAGCGTCCCGTCAAAACGGTCGGCCCAGAGATAGGCCTCCGTCGAGGTGTCGATGAGCTGCCCGGCGATGCGCAGGCGGTCGCCCGCCCGGCGAACACTTCCCTCGACCACATAGCGCACGCCCAGCTCACGCCCGACCTGCTTTATGTCTATGGACCGTCCCCTGTAGGTGAAGCTCGAATTCCGTGCGACTACGAACAGGTGCCGAAAGTGAGCCAAGGCGGTGACAATGTCTTCCACCATGCCGTCGGCAAAATATTCCTGCTCGATATCACCGCTTAGGTTCTGAAACGGCAGCACCGCAATCGATGGCTGGTCGTCGCGCCTCGTCGGGACTGCCAGACCGGCGCCAGTGATGCGGCGCCAGAGCTTGGCTCCGGCCGCTGATGTTCAGGTCGTTCACGGGACTGCAGGGAAGCCGCCAGCGAGCTTGTCTGCTCTTCAGGCTCGGCGTTCAGATGTTTCCTTAAAGCTGCCCGACACAGCTCGAACTGACGCAAGGCCGCGTTTTCGTGGCCTCGATGAGCATGGATGCGGATCAGCGCCCGATGGGCTGCCTCCGCCGTCGGATCCGAGGCGAGCAATCGCTCCGCGAGCCCTTCGCAGGCCGTCTCTTCGGCTGAGCCGGGTGCGGGCAGCGCCAGGCTCAGCCGGTCGACCAATTGCAGCGCCTTGCGCTGATACTTGCTCAGATACGGTCCAAACCACTCGTCCAGTTCGTCAGGGATGGCTTGCCCGGCAAGCAGCTCACCGCGGTAGAGATCGGCGGCGAAGGCGAGATCGGCGGTTCGGCCCTGCTCCAATTTCCGGTCGAAGATCGAGATGTCCGCCTCATCCGGACCGGCAATAAGCGCAACGGTTTCCTGATCCCCATAGATGTAGACGGCTGCATCCGAGCTGGCGGGGAACGTGCGCCTGATGTCGACCAGCGCTTGCCGCAAACTATTGCGGGCCTGCCCGTTGCTTCGCCCCGGCCAAAAGGCTTCGGAAAGCTGCTCGCGACCATGGCCGCGGCGGCCCGCGAGAACCAGGGCAGCAAAAAGGAGCGAAGTCTTGCGTGTGGCGAACCGGACAGGCCGGTGCTCCGGGGAAGTAACCTCCAGGCCACCAAGCAACCGGATGCGCACAAATCGTCTCCAGACTTTGACCGCGGCGACAGAATAGCATCTCGGTGGATCGATTTAACACCGATTTAACGGCGGATCGCCGGACTTCTCCCAGTTGTTCACGCCCAGCCGAACAGGCCGAAAACGTCTGCGTGGCACGCTCCCATGCGCAAACTCGAAATGGGAGACCAAAACAATGGCTCACTCGGAAACTCGCGCCGCCCGCAGCATGTCCAAACGCTTGCTTGGGTCTAGCTTGAAAGGCGCAGCAATGATGATCGCTGCCTTCACGGGATGGCGGCGGACCGCCGCAAGACGGAGGGCACTGGCAGATTTGACGACCGATCAGTTGAAGGACATCGGTCATTCGGAGGTCCATCAACCCGCACTCGATGCCGCCTCGGCTGTTCTAGTCACGAACTTGATGTCAATGAGGTAAGCTCGGCGTTGAGTTTGGTCTGCGCCTAAAGGTTCTTGAGTTCCAGGCGGGATGCCAACAGGTCCAGAAAAGCGCGGACTTTGGCCGAGGATGATCTGCCTTCCGGCCACACGGCGTGTATCGGCACCGGCACTGGCTCGAATTCGGTCAGAGCCAGTTCCAGGCGGCCGTCGTCCACCAGGTGTTTTACCTGCCAAAGCGGCGAGTAGCCCAAACCCAATCCGTGAACCGCGGCTGCATAGATCGATATCATCAAATTTGACCGGAAGGTGCCCGCGACCTTCACCGGCCGGGGCTTGCCTTCTATCTGAAACATCCATTCGCCTGGGCGGCCGTCATCGGTTCGTACGATGCATTCATGCTCGCGCAATTCGAGCGGATGGGCCGGTCGGCCGTGTTGCTGGAAGTAGGCAGGTGCGCCGAACACCACGCGCCGCAGTGCGCCCAGGCGCTTCGCACGTAAATTGGAATCCGGCAAATTGCCGATCCTTACCGCCAGATCGAGACCCTCGGCATCGAGATCGACAAATTCATCGGAAAGCTGGAGGTCAACCTCGACCCGGGGATATGTCCGCATATAGTCGGCGATAACCGGCACGAGGAAGTCCGGGCCGAACAGAACCGGGGCGCTCATGCGCAGGATGCCGGACGGCTCGGATCGTCGGTTGGCCGCCTGAAGCCTGGCTTCGTTAATCTCCTCGACGGCGGGTTTGATGCGCTGGAAAAAGGCCGCTCCGGCTTCGCTCGGCGTCGAGCGGCGTGTGGTCCTGTGCAGAAGCTCGACCCCGATCGATTCCTCCAATGTCGCCAGGGACCGGCTGACCGACTGCAGCGAACGGTTCAGCCGGCGTGCGGCAGCCGTCAGGCTGCCATGCTCGACAATGGCAATGAAGGCTTCGAAATCGTCTATCCGGCTCATCGCCTATTTCTCCCGAAAATCGGGATAAACTATCGCAAAATCGATGAATTGTAACGCAGTCCGCTAGATTTTATCTTCCCTGCACAGGCCGAAAGGCAGACTCGAGGGAAGGAGATCGTCATGCGAACACCCAGTCCAACCGTCCTGGTCGTAGGCGCCGCAGGCCGCGTTGCCGGTTTGGTGGTGCCTGAACTCGTCCGCCGCAATGCCAGGATTCGGGCGCTTGTTCGTGACGCCGCGAGTGCCGAAAAAGCCCGGAAAGCCGGCGCATCCGAGATCGCGATCGGAGATCTGCGCAACCATCAGAGCCTTGAGCAGGCCGTGAAAGGTGTCGACGGTGTCTTTCACATCGGACCGGCCTTTGCTGCCGACGAAGCCGCCATGGGGGTTGCCATGGTTGAGGCAGCGGCGCGAGCGGGCGTTCGAAAGTTCGTCTTTTCGTCGGTGATCCAGCCGACCAATACGAGGCTGGAAAACCATGCAAGCAAGGTACCCGTCGAAGCTGCCCTCTATTCGACGAACATGGAATACACCATTCTGCACCCGGCCAATTTCATGCAAAATATCGCGGCGGCCTGGCCGTCCGTCGTCGAGCACGGCGTTTTCGCCGAGCCGTTTCCAAGGACGGCGAAGCTCGCCCGCGTCGACTATCGCGATGTGGCTGAAGTGGCGGCAATCGCATTGACCGAAGCGCGTTTGTCCTATGCGACCCTCGAGCTGTGCGCCGACGGTATGCACAGCCGCGAAGAGGTCGTCGCCATGATGAGCGAAGCGCTTGGCCGGCCGGTTTCGGCGGGCGAGCCGACATTTCAGGACTGGGCGGCGAAGGCCCGCCTTCCCTATACCGACAGGCAGTTGCAGATGCTGGCCAAAGTACACAGCCACTACGCCAAATACGGCCTCGGCGGGAACAGCCTGACGTTGCGTGCCGTGCTTGGCCGCGAGCCGCGTTCGCTGCGAAGCTTCATTCGGGAACTGGCGCTGCAGACGGCATATGCCGCCTGATCGTCCTCACAATAACGCCTACGCATATTTTCTGATTAGGAGACTTCGATGCAAGCATCACCGGACCAAGCCTTCAAGTTGAAAAAGCTGCCGCCCTCCTACGGCGCGGTGGTGATGCCGTTGGTTCTTTCGATTCTGATGTCGTCGATTGTCTCGGCGGTTTCGACGGCAATCGGCGCAGGCTGGACCAACGGGTTTATAGCGGCCTGGAGCTATGCATGGGGCGCTTCATGGCTTGTTGCGTTTCCCAGTCTGCTGATTGTGCTTCCGATCGTGCGCCGGATCGTTGCCGCGATTGTCGATCAACCGGCCCGGTCCTGACATCACGAATGAAGGGTGCCGGCGGCCATAGGGCCGGCCTAGCCATTAGAGCGGCCCCTTGCGAGGCCGCTGCCGGTTTGTGCGCTTGCCTCAGGTAAGCGGCGACAGCTGGATCTCGACGCGGCGGTTCTGAGCCCGGCCGGCAGCGGTCGCGTTGGAGGCGATCGGACGCGTCTTGCCGAAGCCGGTGACGGCGAAGCGGCGGGAATCGACGCCCTGTCCGGACAGATAGTTGGCGACCGCCAAAGCACGGCGCTGCGACAGGTCGAAATTGTGCTCGTCGCTGCCGGTCGAGTCGGTGTGGCCGAACACGTCGACCGTGGTCTGGCGGAACTTTTTCAGCACAAGGGCCACTGAATTCAGCACCGGATAGAAACCGGCCTTCACCGCGTCCTGGTCGACGTTGAAGGTAATGTCGGACGGCATATTGAGGATGATCTGGTCGCCGGTGCGGGTGACGCTGACGCCGGTGCCCTGAAGCTGTCGGCGCAGTTCGGCCTCGTTCTGGTCCATGGTGGCACCGATGGCACCGCCGGCAAGCGCGCCGATGCCCGCGCCGATCAGCGCGTTGCGGCGGTCGTTACCGCCGGCTAGCATGCCGAGCCCGGCACCCGCCAAAGCACCGAGACCGGCGCCGGCAGCGGTGTTGGAAACCTTCTGTTCCCCGGTGTAGGGATCGGTGGTGCATGCGCTCACGAGCACAGCCGTCGCCACGACGGCGAGCACAATCTTTTTCATATGGTGGTCCCTCTCCATTCCACGGCCGCGCAACGGCGCACCGCATCAGCCCTTCCAGCGACTTGTAACATGAAATGCGGCGAAAAGCGGAGCAGCAAAAGCCGTTGCCGCGGCTTTTCCCGGCCCAATTCCACACGCCTGCGGCGGCTCGTGCGACCACCGCAATTCGACCGGCTACCAGAGATTCTTGCCGTCGATGACCACCACTTCGACCGTGTCGAGATCGAAATCGTCGAACAGCCGCGAGTTCACGCTGATCTTCGGATTGTCGAAATTCGGCTCGCCTGTCGACCAGTCCGGCGTCTCGGTGAAGGTGCCACAGCCGCAGGTGGCGCAAAAACCGTGTTTTATGGTTTTCGATCCCCACAGGTAGAACGAAACATTCTCCGGCGGGCTGGTGAGTCTGAATTGCGATGGGGTGTAATAGGCCCACAACGAACCGCGTTTCGAACAGAAGGAACAGGTGCATCGCGTCACTGTCTGCGGCGCTTGCGAAACCTCGAATGTCGTCGCCTTGCAGTGGCAGCTTGCCTTGATGGTCATGAATTGGTCCCTCACAATGCCGCCGCCCCGTACGGCAAAGGCAGCATAAAGAAACGCTCCTGACAACTGCCGGTCAGCAGGCCTGTGAGCCTGCGATAGGCAGGTTAAAAGTGCTGGAGTGCCGATCGAAGGCTCATCGAGCCAAAGCCGGCGCACCTTCGGGTCAGCCCGTCGGCAAGCTTTGGGCGTCATGCGCTAATAGGACGATGGCGGCACGAACAGGCAGATGGTCTTTCCGTCATTGGCACCGGCAACGGAGCACCAATGATATTCGCCGTCGGGCGAATTCTTGATCCGCTTGTCGCTATAGGCCACGACCTCCCCGGTTCCTTTGATGACATAGCCCTCCGGACGTTCGCTGATCGATGTCTGAGAGACCTCGCGGCAATCATAGCCCGAGCAGCAGGAGAACGGATAGCTCCAGCCTTGCGGCATGGCCGCGGTCGGTTTGGCATCATGCGCCAGAGCAGGCGCCGCAAATGGAATGGCGGCAGCAATCAAAACCACTGCCGCGACAAGTGAATTCAGGAGTCGGCGCGCCGTGCGGGCGACTGGGGCCGGTCTGGTTGTGAGAGCAAGCATGAGCGCAGTTCCTATCAACGGTTGTCAAGCATCTCGCTTGCCCGTTCCCGGAACGTGTCTTCCCAGTGGCCGGATCGTCAGGTCGCAGATACGCCGCGTCCGGCCATAAATGCTTTTTTCCTCCCCAGCGCATGAATGCTGGGCTGATTCCTTGGTTGGCGCAAGCAATTGCTGTCGCAACCGAACGCCGACCTCTGCAGTCGGAACCAACCTGCCGCCCTGATTGACGAAACCTGGTCAAGCCCGGCAACGGGATCGCCAATAACGGGATTTGGCTCGCGCTGGTTCCAGGCTTGGCACCGGCGGCCCGAGACATCCGCGTCAAAAGCGGAAATCGATTTTGAAGAATCCGATGAAAAACAAAGTTGTAGAACGACAGGTAAGTGCGAATTGAGAGCTCGTCACTCTCGCGCGATGGCCGTAACGCTCGCGTGATGAACCCACATTCCTGCCGGATTGGTGCCCGGCGCCTCAGTCGATATCGGCCACCGTTTCGCCGGCGCCACCTTCGATCCGCTGCGACAGCGAGGCTTCCATGAAATCGTCGAGGTCGCCGTCGAGCACGCTCGACGGGCTGGTGCTCTCGACGCCGGTGCGCAGATCTTTCACCAGCTGATAGGGCTGCAGCACGTAGGACCGTATCTGGTGGCCCCAGCCAATATCGCTCTTCGACGCTTCGGTGGCGTTCGCCACCGCTTCGCGCCTCTTCAGCTCTTCCTCGTAAAGCCGCGAGCGCAGCATTTCCCAGGCCTTGGCCTTGTTCTTGTGCTGGGAGCGCTCGGCCTGGCAGGCAACCGCGATGCCGGTGGCGAGATGGGTTATGCGCACCGCCGAATCGGTGGTGTTGACGTGCTGGCCGCCCGATCCCGACGACCGATACGTGTCGATACGGACGTCGGATTCGGAAACGTCGATGTCGATCGTATCGTCGATGACGGGATAGACCCAGACGCTGGCGAAGGAGGTGTGGCGGCGCGCATTGCTGTCATAGGGCGAAATCCGCACGAGACGATGCACGCCCGATTCCGTCTTCAGCCAGCCATAGGCGTTGTGGCCCTTGATCAACAGCGTGGCGGACTTGATGCCAGCTTCTTCGCCGTCATGCACTTCAAGCACCTCGACCTTGAAGCGCCGGCGCTCGGCCCAGCGCGTATACATGCGCAGAAGCATCGAGGCCCAGTCCTGGCTTTCGGTGCCGCCGGCGCCGGCATGGACTTCCAGATAGCTATCGTTGGCGTCAGCCTCGCCCGACAGCAGCGTTTCGATCTGGCGCGCCTTGGCCTCGCCGCGCATCGAGCGGATCGCCGCTTCGGCCTCCGCGATGACGCCCTCGTCGCCCTCTTCCTCGCCAAGCTCGATGAGGCCGATATTGTCTTCCAGGGCCTGGGTGAGGCCTTTGACCGCGCCAATGCCTTCCTCGAGGCCCTGACGCTCGCGCATCAGCTTTTGCGCTTCCAGCGGCTCGTTCCAGAGGCTCGAATCCTCGGCACGGACGTTCAGGTACTCAAGCCGCTTTATGGCTTGGTCCCAGTCAAAGATGCCTCCTCAGCAGGGTGATTGCCTGCCTGATCTCGTCGACAATGTTTTGCGTTTCCGCGCGCATGGCTGGCTGTTCTGTCCTGTTGCTGGATGGCGGTTTGGTGGCGCGATACATAGGGACGGCACGGTCTCCTGTAAAGCGCCGGCCCCTGTAATGTACCGGCCCCTGTAAAGCGGAATGGACCGGCTCGACCATCATCGTCAAGCCGGCCAGACCCGATGCAGCGATTGTCAGTAGAGCCCGCCGCCGCCCGACTGGATGGCCTGGTTGGCCTGCGGCGACAGCGCCCCGCCGGTAGCGTTGGAGCCGTCCGCACCCATGCCGATCACCCAATAACTGTCGGCGGGACCGGTACCCGGCTTGAAGGCTTCGATGATGGTTCCGGCGTCGCCCGCGTTGGCTCGCATGCCGGTCTTGCGATTGATCGCAATCAGCTTCATGCCTTCCGGAACCTTGAAGTCGACATTGGGCGTGCCGTCCAGCGCCACGCGCATGAAATCCTTGAAGATCGGCGCGGCGAGGCCGCCGCCGGTCGCGCCCTTGCCAAGGCCTTTCGGCTGATCGTAGCCCATATAAAGGCCGACAACGAGGTTCGGCGTATAGCCGATGAACCAGGCATCCTTTTCGTCGTTGGTCGTTCCGGTCTTGCCGGCGATGTGACGGCCGAGCTCGTTGATGGTGGCGCCGGTGCCGCGTTGCACGACGCCCTCCATCATCGATGTGATCTGGTAGGCGGTCATCGGATCGAGCACCTGCTCGGAATTGTCGACCAGCTCCGGCTCTGGCTGGTTCTGCCACTCGGCGGCGTTGCAGTTCGAGCATCCGCGTTCGTCCTGCCTAAAGACGGTCTTGCCGTAGCGGTCCTGGATGCGGTCGATCAGCGACGGCTTGATCGACTTGCCGCCATTGGCCATGATCGAATAGGCCGACACCATGCGCATCACCGTCGTCTCGCCTGATCCCAGCGCCATCGGCAGATACGGCGCCAGGTGGTCGTAGACGCCGAAACGCTCGGCATACTCCACGACCAGCTTCATGCCCATGTCGTTGGCAAGCCGCACCGTCATCAGATTGCGCGATTTCTCGATACCGGAGCGCAAGGTCGCCGGGCCGGCAACCGTTCCGTCGTAATTCTTGGGCGTCCAGGTCGTGTTGCCGCTCTGGATGGTGATCGGCCCGTCCATGATCACGGAGGCGGGCGTATAGCCATTGTCGAGGGCGGCCGAATAGACGATCGGCTTGAACGACGATCCGGGCTGGCGCATGGCCTGCGTCGCCCGGTTGAACTCCGACTGCGCGTAGGAGAAACCGCCGACCATGGCCAGGACGCGTCCGGTATGCGGATCCATTGCGATCAGGCCGCCTTCCACTTCGGGAACCTGGCGCAAGCTGTAGCTGTTGTCCGAGCCCTCGTTCTTCTGCACGAAAATCACGTCGCCCGGCTTCAGCACGTCGGCCGGCGACTTCGCCTTGACGGTCCTGCCATCGACGACGTGGCGCATGGCGAAGCTCATGTCTTCCTTGCTGACGGTGCCTTCGACGCGGTCCTTGACGATTTCACCGGAGATCTGGCGCGTCGGCTGCAGGCCGATGGACAGGCCGGTGGCAGAGCTGTCGAGCACGACGGCGAGCGACCATTCCGGCACGTCTTCCAATCGCTTGACGTTGCCCAGCGGCACGCCCCAGTCGCCGGAAATGTCGATGCTCGTGACCGGCCCGCGGTAGCCGCGCAGCGTGTCAAACTTCATGAGACCGTTCTGCATGGCCTTGCGGGCAATCAGCTGCATCTTCGGATCGAGCGTCGTGCGGACGGAAAGGCCGCCTTCGTAGAGCGCATTCTCGCCATAGCGCGCGATGATCTGGCGACGCACTTCCTCGGTGAAATACTCCCCGGCGAAGAGATAGTTGCCGGTGCGGCGCGGCGTGACGCCGAGCGGCTCGGCCTTGGCCTTCTCGCCTTCTTCATGCGTGACGTAGCCGTTCTCGACCATCTGGTCGATAACCCAGTTGCGGCGCTCCAAGGCGCGATCGGCATGCTTGAAGGGATGGTAGTTGTTCGGCCCCTTTGGCAGGGAGGCGAGATAGGCGGCTTCGGCAACGGTGAGCTCATTCACCGATTTGTCGAAATAGGTGAGTGCAGCACCGGCGACGCCATAGGCGCCGAAGCCGAAGAAAATCTCGTTGAGATAGAGCTCGAGAATGCGATCCTTCGAATAGGCCTGCTCGATGCGGAAGGCGAGGATCATCTCCTTGATCTTACGCTCGTAGGTCTGATCCGAAGACAACAGGAAGTTTTTTGCCACCTGCTGGGTAATCGTCGAGGCGCCGACCTGGCGCTTTCCCGAGCCAACATTCTGCAGGTTGACGACAATGGCGCGGCCAAGGCCGGTCACGTCGATGCCGGGGTGATTGTAAAAATTCTTGTCCTCGGCCGACAGGAAGGCCGCCTTGACACGATCCGGGATCGCCTGAATCGGCAGATAAAGCCGCCGCTCACGCGCATATTCGGCCATCAGCGCGCCATCCGACGCGTGGATGCGGGTGGTCACCGGCGGCTCGTATTTGGCCAGCACCTCATAATCGGGCAGGTCCTTCGACAAATGGCCGATATAGATCGCCACGCCCGCCGCGACCAAAAGGGCCAGCGTCGTGCCGATGCCGAAGAAATAGCCAATGAGACGAATCATACCCGCTCCAGTCCTTGGTTCGGGAATTTCCTAAACGAAGCCGCCCTTCACGCAAGCTTTCGGGACGATCCCAAACCGTAATCGCAAAATCCATGTCGCGACCATGTGGGCAAAATACGGCGGCGCGGGATTTCGGTTTCGAATGCCGGAAATAAAAGCACAGGGTGTTGTCGCCGTGCAACGCTGCTTCAGGTTGTGGGCGCCGGTGGGCATTTTAGCCTCCGGCCCCCGTTCCGCTTCTGGCCGAAGCAAACAGGGCAACGGCATTGGTTATGCTCTGGGTCGCCTTGTTGCGCCAATCGGCGCTGAGCAACTGCGCTTCGTCCTTGGCGTTCGACAGATAGCCGAGTTCGACCAGCACGGATGGAACGTCCGGCGCCTTCAGCACCTTGAAGCCGGCAGAACGCTGCGGGTTGTTGATCAGACCGACGCTGGTGGAAAGCTGGCCGACGAGAGTATGGGCGAAGCTCATCGAAAAATTATGCGTCTCGCGGCGGATCAGGTCGATCAGGATATCGGTCACTTCCTTGCTGTCGTCCTTGATCTCCATGCCGGCGAACTGGTCGGAAAGATTTTCACGGTCGGCAAGCGCCTGCGCCTCGGGATCGGAAGCCTTGTCGGACACGGTGTAGACGGTTGCACCGCGAATGCCCTTGAGGCTGATCGTGTCCGCATGGATCGAGATGAGCAGGTCGGCCTCATGCTGGCGGGCAATGCGCACGCGGTCGTCGAGCCGCAGGAACTCGTCCGTTTCGCGCGTCAGGAACACGTCGTATTTGCCGCTGGCGGCGAGCTTGTCGCGCAGTTCCATGGCAAAGGCGAGCGTCACGTTCTTTTCGACCGTACCGTTCAGGCCCTCGGCACCGCCGTCGATGCCGCCATGGCCGGGATCGACGACGACGGTGAAACGATGGCCCGGATTGGAGACCGGCCCGGTACCGACCCTGCCGGCCTTGTCGGCGGAGACCGTCGAGCCGGTCGTCAGCGCCTGATTGGCGAGCGCTGCGTCGAATTCTCGCTGCGACGCTGCCGACATGTCGATGGCGATGCGGTAGCCGTTGCCGTCACCGTTCTTGAGCACGTCGAGATTGTCGACGGCGAACGGTCCCTTGCCGGTGAGAATCAGCCGCGATTTCCCCTCGCCGAGCTCGCCGTAACGCACGGCGCGGACAAGCCCGCGCGGCTTTACGTCCTTGGCATTGAGGGCGAATCTCGTGGCCGGCAGATCGATGACCAGGCGATCGGGGCCGCGCAGCAGGAACCATTTGATGTCGGGCTCGCGGTCGAAATTGATGACGATGCGCATCTTGGTGGCATCGCCGGCCATCTTGTAGCTTGTGGCAGCAAGCGGTGCGTCGGCAGCACGCGAAAGCGGCGAAAAGACCAGGCAAGCCAGGATCAGCGACAGCAGGCAGGCGGTGCGGAAGAACCAGCCTCCATGATGACGGCCCTTGTCTGCGAAGCTTGCCAGTCCCATCTTTCTACCAGTCGCTCCCGTTTTGGCGTCATGCCCGACCGCTTGTCGAAGGGCCCTGTTGCTTGTCAAAGTGCCGGCAGGCCGCGAACTCGATTAACGATTGGTATCCAGAGAAGGTTAACCAAGCCTTTTCATGGAAGGCTTGGGACCTGTGCTTCCGCTGCGGAACGGCTTTTTGCCGGCATCGGGAATCGGGGTTGCCTTCCAACCCGCCAAATCATAAAAGCGATGGTGGATCACTGCAATCCTGGAACCGTCCTCCTCCGCAGCTTCCTGCTACAGGTCAGACGCAAGACGGCTCCTTTCGCTTCAGGCGAAGAAGGCATCGGTGATCGCGACGATTTTCGCAGGCGTGCTCCCGTGGCGGGGGAATCGCCTGCGTGAGCAAAACGGCCGGGATTGTCCCGTGCCGGCTCTGTATGAGCAAACAAGCTGGTCCGGTTTTTCCCGGGCTTTGGTTCAAAAGGTTCTGCTGGTGACGATGGCTTCAAGCGCAATCATGGAAAGGTCCGCAACAAACCGCGCCACTACGGCTGCGGGCGGCACCGCCATGGCGCTCAGGCAGCGGCCGGCGGACGTTCAATTGTCCGGCACTCATGTTCCAGGTCCACGGCAGCGGGCATTGCCCCGCAAGCTGCGGCCGACGGCTGCCGGGAGGAAACGAAATAATGCCCAACAAAATGCTGATAGACGCCTCCCACCCGGAGGAAACACGCGTTGTCGTCGTTCGCGGTAACCGAATTGAAGAATTCGACTTTGAATCTCAGGACAAGAAGCAGCTCAAAGGAAATATCTATCTCGCCCGCGTAACGCGCGTCGAACCTTCCCTCCAGGCAGCCTTTGTCGAATATGGCGGCAACCGTCACGGTTTCCTCGCCTTCAGTGAAATACATCCCGACTACTACCAGATTCCGGTCGCCGACCGTCAGGCGCTGCTGCGTGCGGAAGCACAGGAAGCCCAGGACGAAGAGGACGAGGAAGCCGCCGAAGGCGAGGACCGCCAGAGCCGCGACCGTGGCAAGCGCGGACGCCGGCGCGGCGGCAAGAGCCGTGACCGCGGCGAGCACAGGCACGAGGCAGGCGCGTCCGACGGCGAGAACGGCGAAGGTGCCGTCGCAGAAAAGCTGGATGCCGCTACCGACAACGAAACCATGTCCGAAGTTGCTGGACAGAGCGAGGGTGCAGCCGGACAGAGCGATGAAGTCGCTGATCGCGGCGAGACCGAGCCGTCCGAAGGCGGTTCCAGTTCCATCGCTGCCAGCGTCGATGCCGACGTAATCTCGGAAGCCGTCCCGCAAGTCGAGACAAGCGAAGCCGAGACGGGCGGGGCCGAGACAAGCGGCGAGGCAACCTCCGAAGACAATGATCGCGGCATGCTGGAAGAGGTGCAATCCTCGCATTCGGACGATCATGAGGTCGAATCGGTCGGCGCCGAAGACGCGCTGGAAGAAGTGCGCAACCGCCGCAAGCCGGTGCGCCGCCAGTACAAGATCCAGGAAGTGATCAAGCGCCGGCAGATCCTGCTGGTGCAGGTCGTCAAGGAAGAGCGCGGCAACAAGGGCGCGGCGCTGACCACCTATCTGTCGCTGGCCGGCCGCTATTCGGTGCTGATGCCGAACACGGCGCGCGGCGGCGGCATTTCGCGCAAGATCACCAATGCGCAGGACCGCAAGCGGCTGAAGGAAGTGGTCGCCGATCTCGAAGTGCCGCAGGGCATGGGTGTCATCCTGCGTACGGCCGGCGAAAGCCGCACCAAGGCAGAGATCAAGCGCGACTACGAATATTTGATGCGGCTTTGGGAAAACGTCCGCAATCTGACGCTGCAATCCACGGCCCCTGCCCTGGTTTACGAGGAAGGCAGCCTGATCAAGCGTTCGGTGCGCGACCTTTACAACAAGGATATCGACGAGATCCTGGTTTCCGGCGAAGAAGGCTACCGCGAGGCCAAGGATTTCATGCGCATGCTGATGCCGAGCCACGCCAAGGTGGTTCAGCCGTTCCGCGACACGACGCCGATCTTTGTGCGCAACGGCATCGAAGCGCAGCTCGACCGCATGCTGCAGCCGCAGGTGACGCTGAAGAGCGGCGGCTACATCATCATCAACCAGACGGAAGCGCTGGTCGCCATCGACGTCAATTCGGGCCGTTCCACCAAGGAGCACTCGATCGAGGATACCGCACTTCACACCAATCTGGAAGCTGCCGAGGAAGTCGCCCGGCAATTGAGGCTGCGCGATCTCGCCGGCCTCATCGTCATCGACTTCATCGACATGGAGGAGAACCGCAACAACCGTTCCGTCGAGAAGCGGCTGAAGGATCACCTCAAGAACGATCGTGCCCGCATCCAGGTCGGCCGCATCTCGCATTTCGGCCTGATGGAAATGTCGCGCCAGCGCATCCGTGCCAGCGTGCTGGAATCGACGATGAAGCCTTGCCCGCATTGCGGCGGCACCGGCCATGTGCGCTCCGATTCGTCGGTCGCGCTGATGGTGGTACGGGCAATCGAGGAATTCCTGCTCAAGGATTCGCGCAGCCACATCACGGTGCGGACGCCGGCAGCGACCGCACTCTATGTGCTCAATCACAAGCGCGGCACGCTGGTGGAATTCGAGCACCGCTTCGGTGTGACCATCACCATCGAAGCCGATGATACGGTCGGTGCACAACACTATGCCATCTTCCGCGGTGCGCTGGCCGAAAAGCCGGAAGGCTTCGTCGAGGCGCGCACCTTCCCGGCCTATGTCGAGCCGGAAGAACCCGAGGACGAGATCGTCATCGAGGAGGAAGACGAGGCACCGGTGCAGGCCGAGCAAACACGCCCTGCCCAGCAGCCGCAGCAGCCAAGGTCGGGCGAGGACGGCGAAGGCCGCGATCGCAAGCGCCGCAAGCGCCGCAGACGGCGCGGCGGCAAGGATCGTGAACACGGCGATCGTGAACACGGGGATCGTGAACACGGGGATCGTGACCACCGGGACCGCGAACATGGCGCTGCTGTGGAAGGTGCTTCCGTTTCGGCGCCGACAGACGATGCCTTGGTAGCCGACGGCGACCAAGGCGCCGAAGCGGAACGTGAAGCGCCGGCCGGTGTTGCCGAAACGGCGGAAGCGGCGGACGACGGTCACGGCAAGAAGCGCCGGCGCGGCAAGCGCGGCGGCAAGCGCAATCGCCGTGAAGACGGCGAGGACAGCGTCGAAGCCAGCGCCGGCGAGCCAGCCGCCATGACGGAAGGTGCCGTGTCGGAAGCAGAGCCCGTGACCGGCGAACCGGAAGGTGCCCCGCCGGCCGAAGAGCTTGCGGTGCTTGCTCCGGCGAACGACGACATGCCGAGCGCCGAAAAGCCGAAGAAGCCGCGCCGCGCCGCCAAGCCGAAGAAGGTTGCGGCGGAAGCAGTTGCCGAGATTGCGGGCGCCGAGACATCGGCTGCCGAGGCCGCCTCCGTGGCTTCCGGCGAGACCCCCGCGCCGGTGTCGCCGGAGACCGAAGTGGCGGCTGCCGAGGAAACGCCGAAGGTCCGGCCGTCGCGCCGCAAGCCCGTACCGGTGGATGCTCCGGTCGTGCCGGTCGTCTCCTCGATCGTCGCCGACGAGGCAAAGACCGAGGAAGCAAAGACCGAGGACAAGCCAAAGCGTGCCGGCTGGTGGCAGCGGAAGGGCTTTTTCTAAGCCTTTCCTTGCATTAGCCAGACTTTCTGATTAGAAAAGTCCCGCGTCGCCGATCGGCTGCGCGGGATTTTTTTGCCCAATTGCAGGCGACGACACTATGGTGCGAAGATCGACCAGTTCATTATCTTCGCAAGTTTTTCCAGCGCGATCGAGCCCAGCCTGGAATTGCCGTTGGCATTGAGGCCAGGCGACCAGACGGCAAGCGAGGCGACGCCCGGCACGATTCCCAATATGCCGCCGCCAACGCCGCTCTTGCCGGGAATGCCGACGCGGAAAGCGAAGTCGCCGGAGCCGTCATAGTGGCCGCAGGTCAGCATCATCGCGCCGATGCGGCGCGCGCGCTCTGCCGAGACGACGGAATGCCCGGTCGCCGGGTTCTTGCCGCCATTGGCGAGGAAGCGGCCGGCCAGGGCCAGTTGCCGGCAGCTCATGGCGATAGCGCAATGGTGAAAGTAAACGCCCAGCGCCAGTTCCGGCGCATGGTGGAGATTGCCGAACGATTTCATGTAATTGGCGAGCGCGAAATTGCGAAAGCCGGTGGCGCGTTCGGACGCCGCGACCTCGCGGTCGACGATGATCGTGTCGTCATCTGCCAAGAACTGGATGAAGCGCAGGATCTCGCCGATCGCCTCGCGCGGCTGATGGCCGGCAAGCAGGATGTCTGAGACCACGATGGCGCCGGCATTGATGAATGGATTGCGCGGAATGCCGTTCTCGTGCTCGAGCTGGACGATCGAGTTGAACGGATTGCCCGAAGGTTCGCGCCCGACCCGTTGCCACAGCGCGTCGCCGACATTGCCGAGCGCCAGCGTCAGCGTGAACACCTTTGAGATGCTCTGGATTGAAAACGCCTCGTCGGCGTCGCCCGCGGTCAGCACGCGGCCGTCATTGGTCACCGCGGCGATGCCGAATTTTTTCGGATCGATCTTGCCGAGCTGGGGAATATAGCTGGCGACGTCGCCGCGATCGGTACGCTCCGCCATTTCGGTGGCGACCTCGCGCAAGGCCTGTTCAAGCTGGGGCGCCTGTTCAAGTTGAGACGCCTGTTCAAGCTCCGGCATCGTCGCCCCCCCTACTTCAGCCAGCGTTCGATACGCGCCATCGCCTCGACCATGTCGTCGTGGCTGCCGGCGTAGGAAAAGCGCATCGTGCGATGTCCCTGCAGCGGGTCGAAATCGCGGCCGGGCGTCGCCGCCACATGCGCCTCGGCCAGCATCCGGCGCGCAAACGCCATGCTGTCATTGGTGTGCCTGGTGACGTCGCAGAAGGCGTAGAACGCGCCGTCCATGGGCGCGGCCAAAGCAAAGCCTAGCTCCGGCAGGCGTTGCATCAGGAGCTCGCGGTTCCAGGCATAGCGCGCCTTCACCGCCTCCAGCTCTGGCGTCGCCTTGAACGCCTCGATCGCGGCAATCTGGGACAGCTCGGGCGGCGAGATGTAGAGGCTCTGGGCGATGCGCTCGACCGGCCGCACCAGCTCCTGCGGCAGCACCATCCAGCCGATGCGCCAGCCGGTCATGCAATAATATTTCGAGAAGGAATTGATCACCGTCACATCCGCGCCGAAAGAAAGCGCGGTCGTGTCTGGCGCCGCATAGGCCAGCCGGTGATAGATTTCGTCCGAGATTACGGCGATGCCGAGCTCTTGCGCCGTCTTGACCAGCGCCTCGAGATCGCCGGCGGGAATGACCGCGCCGGTCGGGTTGGCCGGGCTGGCGAACAGCACGCCCTTCAGAGGTTTTTCGCGATGCGCGGCTTGCAGGTGCTCGGCATGGAGATAGGCGGCGCCGTCCAACTCGATCTCGGCGATGTCGATGCCGAGCGCGGCCATGATGTTGCGATAGGCCGGATAGCCGGGGGCGGCGATGGCGACGCGATCGCCTGGATCGAACATCGCCAGAAAAGCAAGGTTGAAGGCAGCCGACGATCCGGTGGTGACGGCTATCCGCTCGGGCGAAACGTCAAGCCCGTAATGCTCGCCATAGTGCGCCGCGATCGCCTTGCGCAGACCGGCGAGGCCCAGCGCGTCGGTATAGCCGATGCGGCCTGCTTTCAAGGCATTGGCCGCCGCTTCGCGAACCCCGGCCGGCGCCGGATCGGAAGGCTGGCCGACGGCCATGGATACGACCGGCAGGCCCTTGGCTTTCAGCCGATTCGCCTCGGCCAGGATGTCCATGGCGTGGAACGGTTCGACCGCGCCGCGGCGCGAAAGCGAAACAGTCATTTTTCAATCCACCACACTTGTCCGCGCGTGCCGGCCATGCTGGCCGCGCCGCACAAATGCCCGATTGGTGTGGGGATCACAAGTTCGGTAAGTTTAGGCTGCCGACTTTTCATCCTTCGCCCACTCGTCTACCAGTGGACCTGCCATGTTGAGCCGACCCAAATCGACGATCGCCAGGACAGCGCGCGCCTTCGCGACGCTTGCGCTTGCGGCGGTGGTCGCCATGGCCGGCTCGGTCGATGCATTTGCGCAGAATGTGCCGGTGGTGCGCGATGCCGAGATCGAGGCGCTGGTACGCGACTACGCGCGGCCGATCTTCAAGGCGGCCGGCTTGTCGGGCGACGCCATCAACATCGTGCTGGTCAACGACCAGAGCTTCAACGCCTTTGTTGCCGGCCGCCGCATGTTCATCAACACCGGCGCGCTGATGACGGCCGAAACGCCCAACGAGATCATCGGCGTCATCGCCCACGAGGCCGGCCATATCGCCGGCGGGCATCAGCAGAAACTGCGCGAGCAGCTCGAGCGTGCCAAGACGATGGCGATACTGGCGACGCTGCTTGGCGCCGGCGCCATGGTTGCCGGCGCCACCAGCAACAGCCGCGGCCTCGCTGGGGCCGGCATGGGCGTGATGGCCGGCGGCGGCGAGATGGCGCAACGCAGTATCCTCGCCTATCAGCGCACCGAAGAGATGACCGCCGACCGTTCGGCAATCGCTTATCTGAATGCAACCGGCCAGTCCGGCATGGGCATGCTGAAGACGTTCGGCCGTTTCCAGAACGCATTGTCGCTCTCGGGCGCGCAAGTCGATCCCTATCGCATCAGCCATCCGATGCCGCAGGAGCGTATCGCCAATCTCGAAGTGCTGGTGAAGCAGAGCCCTTACGTCGACAAGGTCGACCCGCCGGCACTACAGCAGCGCCACGATATGATGCGCATCAAGATCGCCGCCTACATGCAAGGCCAGGCGGCGGCGTCACGATTGATGCGCAAGAACCCCGGCAGCCTCGCCTCGCGCTATGGCGACGCGCAGATGACCTATCTTTTCGGCAATCTGGCTTCGGCGCTCACCAAGACCAACGCGTTGATCAAGGAACAGCCGAAAAACCCGTATTTCCAGGAATTGCGCGGCGACATCCTGATGAAGGCGAACCGGCCGAAGGATGCTGCCGACGCCTATGCCAAGGCGGTCAGCCTCGATCCGGCGCGATCCGGGCTGCTGCCGGTCTCTTACGGCCAGGCGCTGATGGCCATCGGCACGGCGGATTCGCTGAAGAAGGCAGTGGCGCAGATCAACACCGGCCTCGGACGGGATCGCGAAAACGCCGACGGATACCGCTATCTGGCACAGGCTTACGGGGAACTCGGCAACATCCCGGCCGCCGAGCTTGCAACCGCCGAAGGGCATTTCTATTCCGGCGACTACAAGAATGCGAAGATCTTCGCCATGCGGGCGCAGCAGAGCATGAAGCGGGGCGAGCCGGGCTGGCTTCGCGCGCAGGACATTATAAACTACGCACCATCAGGTAAGAAGAAGTGAACCTTTCGGACGCAGGCTGCGACACAGCCAAAGCGAGCGGACCGGAACACGGGCAAGAGGATCGAGGATCATGACCAAGGCAATTCTGCTGGGCACTACCGGAGTGGCAGCGGCTCTCGCCATGCTGGCGTTCGGCTTCGTCGCCGGCAATCCGCAGACGGCGAAGGCCGGCACGGCGCAGCTTGCCCAGACGGCGTCCTCGGGTACCAAGCTCGACCGCACCGAAGTCGAAGGCATCGTCCGCGACTATCTCCTGAAGAACCCGGAAGTGCTTCTGGAAGCACAGCAGGCACTCGAGGCCAAGCAGAAGGAAGAACAGCGCGTCGCCAGTCTCGGCGTCATCAAAGACGCCAAGGACCAGATCTTCAATTCCTCCTTTGACGGCGTTGTCGGCAATCCCAACGGCAAGGTCACTATCGTCGAATTCTATGATTATAATTGCGGCTACTGCAAACGCGCCATCGACGACATGCGCGCGCTGACCAAGGCCGATCCGGACCTGCGCTTCGTGCTCAAGGAATTCCCGATCCTCGGCCCGGATTCGCAGAAGGCGAGCGTCGTCTCGATGGCCTTCCACTTGCTGAAGCCCGAGAAATACGGCGAATTCCATAATGCGCTGCTCGGCGGCCAGGGGCGCGCCACCGAGGCGGCGGCAATCAAGGTGGCGCTGTCGCTCGGCGCCGACGAGACGACGCTGCGCGAAAAGATGAAGGACCCGAGCATCACCGAGGCCTTCTCTAAGACCTATGATCTCGCCACCAAGCTCGCCATCACCGGAACGCCGTCCTACGTGGTCGGCAACGAGGTTGTGTTCGGCGCGCTTGGCCAGGAAGTGCTGGCCGAAAAGATCGAGGCGGCGAAGGCGGCGCTCTGATTAGCGTTCGGGTTTCGATTGGGGCTGCGGGTTTCCGGCGCGGGCCGTTTTCCGGCTGTTGTGGACGGCGAAAGAACGCACTTGCGCTCTTTTCGCCAGCGTCTATGCCCATTATAGAGGGTCCGGCGCGCCGGCTTAGCCGCGCCGGGAAAGGTCGGCATTTTTTGAAAACGGTTTTCGTCCTGAACGGCCCCAATCTCAACGCGCTCGGCAAGCGCGAGCCTGGTATCTATGGCGGCAAGACGCTTGCCGCGATCGCCGACGACTGCAAGCAGGCAGGTGCCGCACTTGGGCTGGAGATCGATTTCCGCCAGTCGAACCATGAGGGCGACCTCGTCGACTGGATCCAGGAGGCCGCCGACAAGGCCGCCGCAATCGTCATCAATCCGGGCGCCTACGGCCATACCTCGATCGCCATTCACGATGCCATCCGCGCCGTCGCGCCGCTGCCGGTAGCTGAGGTGCATCTTTCCAACATCCATGCGCGGGAACCATTCCGCCACGTCTCCATGGTCGCGCCGGTCGCCGTCGGCATGATCTGCGGGTTCGGGCCGCTCGGCTACACGCTGGCGCTGCAGGCGCTGGCTGCACGCCTATGACCGGCCAACAAACAGAAGGCTCGAAAATGTCGATAAAGAAGAACGGTGTTGACCAGCAGCTGATCCGCGATCTGGCGGGCATACTGAACGACACCAACCTGACCGAGATCGAGGTCGAGCTGGGCGATCTGAAGGTGCGCGTCTCGCGGCAGGCGCCGGCCGTCCATGCTGTCGCCGCAGCGCAGCCGGCCCACGCGCCGGCAGCCGCGCAGCCCGCGGCAGCCGCCGTGCCGGCGGCGCCCGACGTGTCGAAGAACGCCGTCGCCTCGCCGATGGTCGGCACAGCCTATCTGGCGCCGTCGCCCGACGCCAAGGCGTTCATCGAGGTCGGACAGAAGGTCAAGGAAGGCCAGACGCTGCTGATCATCGAGGCGATGAAGACGATGAACCAGATCCCCTCGCCGCGCGCCGGCACGGTGACGGCGATCCTGTTCGAAGACGCGCAACCGGTCGAATATGGCATGCCGCTCGTTGTGATCGAGTAGAGCCGGGAACAGGCGAAAGATGTTCCAGAAAATCCTCATCGCCAATCGCGGCGAAATCGCCCTCAGGGTGCTGCGCGCCTGCAAGGAGCTCGGCATCCAGACGGTGGTGGTGCATTCGACCGCCGACGCCGACGCCATGCATGTGCGTCTCGCCGACGAGAGCGTCTGCATCGGCCCGCCGCCGTCGCGCGACAGCTATCTCAACATCCACCAGATCGTCGCCGCCTGCGAGATCACCGGCGCCGACGCAGTGCATCCCGGCTACGGTTTTCTGTCGGAGAACGCCAAGTTCGCCGACATCCTCGCCGCGCACAACATCACCTTCATCGGCCCGACCGGCGACCATATCCGCATTATGGGTGACAAGATCGAGGCCAAGCGCACGGCAAAGCGCCTCGGCATCCCCGTGGTGCCCGGCTCCGACGGCGCGGTCACCGAGGACAAGGAAGCCAAGCGCATTGCCGCCGCGATCGGCTACCCTGTGATCATCAAGGCGTCGGCCGGCGGCGGCGGGCGCGGCATGAAAGTGGCGCATAGCGAGGCCGACCTCGAGGTGGCGCTGCAGACGGCACGCTCGGAGGCGGGTGCGGCCTTCGGCGACGACGCCGTCTACATCGAGAAATATCTGCAGAAGCCGCGCCATATCGAAGTGCAGGTGTTCGGCGATGGCGCCGGGCGCGGCGTGCATTTCGGCGAGCGCGACTGCTCGCTGCAGCGCCGCCACCAGAAGGTCTGGGAAGAAGCGCCCTCGCCGGCGCTCAATGCCGAGGAGCGCGCGCATATTGGCGGCGTCTGCGCCAGGGCCATCGCCGATCTCGGCTATTCCGGCGCCGGCACCATCGAATTCCTCTATGAGGACGGCGAGTTCTATTTCATCGAGATGAACACGCGCCTGCAGGTCGAACATCCGGTGACCGAGGCGATCACCGGCATCGATCTCGTGCACGAGCAGATCCGCGTCGCCTCGGGCGGCGGGCTTTCGGTGCGCCAGGAGGATATCCGCTTCCACGGCCATGCCATCGAATGCCGCATCAACGCCGAGGATCCGCGCACCTTCACCCCCTCGCCAGGCACCATCACCCACTTTCACACGCCGGGCGGCCTCGGTATCCGCGTCGATTCCGGCGTCTATTCGGGCTACAAGATCCCACCCTACTACGACAGCCTGATCGGCAAGCTGATCGTGCACGGCCGCAACCGCGTCGAGTGCATGATGCGGCTGCGGCGCGCGCTCGACGAATTCGTCGTCGACGGCATCAAAACGACGCTGCCGCTGTTTCGCGACCTCGTTGGCAACGCCGACATCGCCAATGGCGACTACGACATCCACTGGCTGGAAAAATACCTGGCCGAAGGCGAGTGATACAGGGGCGAAGCGATGACCCGTCCCTACGCACCCGGTTATCGCATCCCGACCGACCTTTTGCTCAAAGCCTATGCCTCCGGCGTCTTCCCGATGGCCGAAAGCGCCAATGACCCCGAAGTATTCTGGGTGCGGCCGGAGACGCGCGGCATCATTCCGCTCGACGGGTTCCACATACCGAAAAGCCTGAGAAAGACGATCCGCAAGAACCTGTTCGAGTTCCGTATCGATTTCGACTTCGAGGCGACGATCGAGGCCTGCGCCGAAAGGCGCGAGGAACGTCGGTCGACCTGGATCAACGCGCCGATCCGCGAAGCCTATATCGAGCTGCATCGGATGGGCCATTGCCATTCGGTCGAGGCCTGGCACGACGACCGGTTGGTCGGCGGGCTCTACGGCGTATCGCTCGGCCGCGTGTTTTTCGGCGAGAGCATGTTCGCCAGGGAGACCGACGCGTCAAAGGCCTGCCTGGTTCACCTCGTCGAACGCCTGAAGGCGCGCGGCTTTGCACTGCTCGACACGCAGTTCACCACCGAGCATCTCAAACGCTTCGGCGCAATCGACGTGCCGCGCGGCAAGTACGAGAAGATGCTGGCCGAGGCGCTGAAGGGCGAGGCGGTGTTTTTTCCATAACCTGGAGAATGGTTCATCGTTTTTCACAGAATTCCGGACGGAAACCGTTCACTTTTCGTGGAATTGCTCTAGCGGCCAGTCAGCTTTTTGCTGCCGTCACAGCGGCGTCTGTGCGTGGAACATCATCTTCCAGCCATTGACGCGGTGGACATAGCCAGTGCTGACCAGCGCCGCATAGGCTTCGCCATTTTGCCGGGTCGCACGCGCCTCGTAGGTCAGCATGACGATGTCGCTGCCCGGCTCGATGATGCCCTTGAGGTCGATGTCGAGATCGCGCCAGCGGTTCTGGTCCGTGGCGGTTTCGGCCAGATCGGAATTGCTCATCACCCGCGCCATCTGCGGGAAGGCCACCAGGCATTCGGTATCGGCATTGGCCTTGAAGTAGTCGGCGTCGCCGCTCCAGAATCCCCTTTCGATGTCGAGAAGTTCGTTCTTGTTGGCCATCATCATGGCAACCTCCTCCGTAGAGAGGCACCAACGCTCGGGGAACGCGGCGGTTCCGCGGGGCGCGGTATCCGCCGCGCGCTGACAGATTCTAGTTGGTTTTGGGGGCGGCGGGTGCCGGCACGTCGGACTTCTGCTTGCAGCCCTTCAGCCAGATATCATAGACGGCATGCTCGACGGCGTTGATCCCGGGGCTTTCGGCAAACATCCAGCCGGTGAAGATACGGCGTATCTTCCGGTCGAGCGTGATCTCGTCGACCTCGACGAACGAATCCGTCTTCGGCTCTTCGTTTTCGGGCCGCGAATAGCAGATGCGCGGCGTCACCTGCAAAGCGCCGAACTGCACCGTCTCGTCGATATAGACATCGAAGGTGATGATCCGGCCGGTGATCTTGTCGATGCCGGCGAATTCAGCGACGGGATTGGTGAGGCGTTCGGATACTGCCGGTGCTGCAGGCGCTACCGACGCGTCCGGCGCCAATTCCTGCGCAGCGGCAAGCGCCACCATGGAAGCGAGAACGACCGCGGTTAATCCGCCCGTCAAAATTCGGCTGAACATGCTCATGCAAGGTCCGGTGATTTGCGCCCGGGTGATTCTCTTAACGCCAAGGCTAGTTGCTGCTGTCGGATCAGCAAACAGCTAAACAGTAATTGTGGCGACAAAGGACCGCCCGCGTGGGGACCGCCTCCGTGGGGGACCGCGGCCTGTCGCGGCGATCGATCACGAACCGGGCGTCCAGGCGTCGTAGTCGCCCGTCACCTGCGGACGATGCCGGTTGGTCAGCACCGACCCCTTCGGCCGATAGGCTGCGGGGCTGCCGGTGAGGTTCGGCACATGCGGCTTTTGCCAGTCGCGTGGCTTGTAGTCTTCGCTTGGCGGCGGAACGTCTACACGGTGATGGATCCAGCCATGCCAGCCGGGCGGAATCGCCGAGGCTTCCGAATAGTCGCGGTAGATGACCCAGCGGCGGGTGCGGCCTTCCGAATCGACGCCGCCCTCATAGTAGACGTTGCCGACCTCGTCCTGCCCGACCTTCTTGCCATGCCGCCAGGTGTGAAAGCGCGTTCCCAATGTCTGGCTGTTCCACCAGGTGAAAAACTGCAGAAGGAAAGTCTTCATCCAAATCCTCGTGGCAAGTCCTTGTGGCAAGTCCTCGCGGCGGCTGCGGCGCCTGTACCTGCTTATGGCGTCACGGCATTGCGAAGGCAAGGGTCTTGCCGCAACCGGCGAGCAAATGGCTGACGGAAAAGCGATACGTTCATGCTATTTTCGCGGCCGTCCGAAGCAGATGAAATAAGTTGTTGGCAACCTTACGCAGCGTTATTCTAACAGTTGATGCTTCGTTGCCTAGGACGGCAAATGAGAGGGGTTTATGTCATCGCTGGCGGGCACGGCCGGTCGCGCATTGCCGCAGGTCGTTGAGGCGATCTACGATTCGATTGCCGACGTCGACCGCTGGCAGGCGACACTCGAGGCCATCTGCAATCTGGCGGAAGGCCGGCTTGCCATGCTCGCCGTCATCGACACGATCAGCAGCTCTGCGCGGTTTTCGGTATCCTGCGGCGATCCCGCAGTTCTTGAGCCGTTGAAGCATGACTACGGCTCGCAAGTACCGTTCTATGCGGCGGTTCCCAAGATGGAGATCGACGTGCCCTTCACCGTCGATTCGATCTACGCCCTGCAAGGCCCGGATACACGACAGAGATGGCTCGAAAGCCGCATCGTGCGCGAATGGGTACAACCCAACCGGCTGGACGATTTCTTCTGGGTGGCGTTGATGAAGCGGCCGACCCGGATCGGTACGCTAATGGTGGTGACCGACAAGGACAGACGCCAGATTTCCCGCGAGGATCTCGAGCTTGTCTGCCTGCTGGCGCCGCATGTGCGGCGCGCGGTGACCATCGGCGACCTGTTCGAGGCCGAGCGGCGCAAGGCCGAAATCTTCCGCTCCATCATCGAAAGCCTCGACCATCCGGTGCTGATCGTCGCCGAAGACATGACCATCATCTTCGCCAACCCGTCAGCCGAAGCGCTGCTCGCCGAAAACATTTCGGTCGCTTGCGTGCGCGGACAGCTGTCCTTCACCTATGCCAACGCCAACGCCGCGATCGGCCGTGCCGTCCAGCTCGGCACGCGCGACGAATTCGCACTCGGACCTTGCGGCATCAACATTCCCCTGGCCAAGACGGCCGTTCCGGCGGTGGCCCATGTTATGCCGCTGGCGCGGCGTGAAATCTCGGCGCGCATCTCGCAGCGCGCCGCCGCAGCGATCTTCATCGCCGCGGGCGGTTCGACACCGACCCCGGCGCTGGACGCCATTGCGGCGCTGTTCGGACTGACCGCGGCAGAAAGGCGGGTCGCCGGTCACGTTGCCGCCGGCCTGACGCGAAAGGAAATCGCCGCGGCCGGCGGCGTCTCGGACGGCACCGTCAAGTCGCAGCTGGCGACGATCTTCGACAAGACCGGTACCGGCGATCAGCGCGAGCTCGAACTCTTGATGCGCGAATTGTCGCCGCCGTTGCGCGCCAGTTGATTTTGCGCAGATTCCCCTGACCGGCGGCGGTCCAAAAGGCCCGGCCGGTCAGTTTTCCCAAGCCTTTAAGACCATCGTCCGCAAAATCTGCGAAACGAAACCGGCATCGTTGCAATTCGGCCAAAATCATGGTGCGGTCGTTCGCGGTCCAGAAACGCGGCACTCTGCTCGGCTGGAATGAAAATGGTTTCTGGCGCGGATCTCGATCTTTGACACCGACATCTACCGAGCGGCTGCTCCCCTACCTCTTTCTGCTTGGGCTGATCGCAATCGCGGTCGCTTTCCGGCCACTGCTGCCCGTCGACGAAACGCGATATCTCAGCGTCACCTGGGAAATGTATCTGAGCGGACAGATCTTCGTCCCGACCATGAATTTCGCGCCCTATCTGCAGAAGCCGCCTCTGCTGTTTTGGCTCATCGACCTTGTCTGGAAGATTTTCGGCGCCAGCCGGCCGGCCGCGATGCTGGTAATCTTCGCCGCCTCCTCGCTCGTCATCTGGCTGACGACGGCTTTGGCAAAGACCCTGTTTCCGGGCCGCGACGACATCGCACGGCGCATCCCCTGGCTGGTTGCCGGAAGCTGCGTGTTCGTCATCTATTCGACGCTGATCCTATTCGACCTGTTGCTGACGGTGTTTGTGCTCGCCGCGCTGTTGTCGTTGATTGCCTTTGCCCGGAGCGGCAATCGCTGGCAGGCCGTTCTGGCCGGGCTGTTCATCGGCATGGGCGTGCTGACGAAAGGCCCGGTGGTGCTGATCCATATCGGCGCGCCCATCCTGTTCTACCCGTTCTGGCGCGACCGACGGGCGGGACTGACGACACCGAACTTCCTCGCTGGAGTGGGCTTGGCAGTGCTCGCCGCGCTGATTCCGGTGGCGATCTGGCTGGTGCCGGCGACGATCCTGACAAAGGGCAGTTTCGTCTATGATCTGGTCTGGAACCAATCGGCGGGGCGCGTCACCGGCAATTTGCGCAATTCGCACGGCCGGCCGTTCTATTTCTATCTGCTGCTGCTGCCGGTCATGTTCATACCCTGGATCTTCATACCCGAGGTCTGGCGGTTGAAGCTGCGCACGCGGATACGCAACCTGATCGAGACGAAGTCGCCGGATCTGCGCGCCTTGCGCCTACTGTCGTTCTCGTTCGTTGCCGTGTTGCTGGCGTTCAGCGCGATATCCGGCAAGCAGCCTCACTATGTCGTGCCGATGTTGCCGTTCGTGACCATCCTGTTCGGCTATTTCATGGCGGAGATCCCGCTCGCCAGGCTGAAAAGCTCGGCCGTCGTCATGCTTGTCATTTTCGGCATCGGCCACGCGGTGGCATCGGCAACCGCGTTCAAACGCTATGACCTGACGCCGCTCGCCAACTTCATCGACGAGCGAAAGGATGCGGACTGGGCCGTGGCTTTCGACTATCAAGGCGAAGTCGGCTTCCTGGTCGGGTTGCAAAGGCCGTTCGAAAGCACCGACAAACCGGAAGAATGGCTTGGCTCGCATCCCAGCGGCTATGTTATCGACAAGGTTTCCAAGGATCCCGGCACTGCAGGGCAAATCGCGTTCCGGCTTCGCGTCGAACGCGGCTATCTCGTCGTGCTGAAGGGACAGCATTGACGATCGTCACCGGTATGCGAGTTCGTCCCCCGCGCGGGAGATGAAGGCGTTGCTGCTTCGTGGTTCCATCGCTCGATAGAACCGGGAGGTATTCATGCGCAAACTCATCTCGACGACGCTTTTTGCCTTATCGCTCGCTGTGGCCGGCCTTGCCGCCGGTCCGGCATGGAGCTTCAAATGTCAGTCCGGAACGATCGGGCAAGGCAGTTGCTCCTGCTCCGGGACCGCCGACTGCACCGATATGCGGCATTCCAAAATGTGCAAGGGCGACCTGAACTGCGGTTCGGGCAAGTGCTCCTGCACGGCTGCACTGGTAGTCGACCCCGGCCCGAAAACCCCCAAGCCCAAGGTCGTCGCGCCGAAGGCGACAACCAAAGGCGTCGTGAAGCAGTAGATGTCCGACCCGAAAGGACGGCGGCTCGACGTCGCTGGGCCGGCCCGATGTTTCGCGGTTCATCCCCCGTGCGGGCGATGAACCGCTATCGAAGAAGTGCTGGCGTCTAGCCGGAGGGTGGTTTCCAACCAGAGAGCGAGGATACCATGTTGAAAACCTGCATGATGCTGTTCTTCTGCCTGATGGCGGCCACCGCGGCCGCCCAGCCGCCGCCTTCGGGGCCGCCGGTTCCCAGTGCGGCACTTGCCCCATGCAACGCCACACAATCGAACAGGCCCTGCAAAGCCGAACTCGGCGTGTTCCTGATCACCAACACCGTCCGCAACCTGGCGCAAGCCAAGGTCGACGCCACCAACGCACAGCTGGCCGCCCAGGGACGATCGTCGCGCGCATCGATCGAATCGCTGAAGCAATGGCGGCCGTCGCGCTTTGCGACGCAGATGCTGAACCAGCCGAACAGCTGGTTTGTCAAAGTTCCTTACATCCTGACCATCAAAGTCTCGATCCCTGTGACCTCCGACCGCCACATCGGCATTCCCATAGACGTCAACGTCTTCTGCAGCGGCTGGCAGACCGATTCCAGCCAGGTCATCATCCGCTCGCAACCCGGCCCGGCGAGCTTCGAGGGCGGCAACATCCTCGAGGCCGTTTTCAACGTCGGCAATTACATCGACGCGCAGGTACGCAACTCGTTTTCGGCACCCCTACCGGTGACGACGCCGGTTCCAAATTCGAAATGCTCGGCAATAGACGGCTCCGATGCCGGCACGCAGGCTACCGGCGATGATCTCATCTTCTGGACGGTGCCGCGGCGCAACCTGGTGGTGACGGACGCCATAGCCAAGCCGACGGTTGAAGTCACCTTCGACAGCCTCACACGCCTGTCAGCCCGCGACTTCCACAGCAATGTCGTCTATGCGGAATCCGAGGCTATAAACCTCAACGTCTACGCCAATGAGGACGGCCTTCAGAAGGCGCTGACGATGCGCGAAGGCGACGTGGCTGCGCTGAACCTTCCCGCAGTACGGCTCGACGCGCGAAAATACGATTCGCTGGTGGTCATCGGCAATGTCGACCAGCCGCCGAACGATCCCAGAGACAGCGCCTTCGCAGTAGCGGCCAAGACTGCGGGATTCGGTGCCGGTTCCAAGATCATGCAGATCCCGAAGTGGTATTCGAGGCCTCCGGACCAGTTCAATCCCAAGCCTACATGGATCAGAGTTCCCGCCTATGAGCTGCACTATACGGTACGCTATCTCAATAGCGGCGAGTTGGCCGTCGATGGTGGAACCAGTACGGTCCGGCCTCCAAAAGTCGCCGTTCCGATAAAGACGCTTATCAAGCCGAAAACGCGCTGACGCGGCCGCTCGCGGATCACGGCGGCAGTTCCCGCCATCCCCCGCGCGGCCGATGCGGCAGCGCCGGCGTCATGGCCTGATCTTGCGGAAACAAACGCGCCGCTGCGCCGCGAGCGAGCGGCGCCATCGATGGAGACGCACGATGCTGCACTCGCCCCACACCATGCCCGCCGTCCGGATCATTGCGGCAATCTCGCTGCTTGCCTTCCCGAACTTCCTGCCGCCGGTCACGATCCCGGCGAACGCGCTGCCGGTCAGCCAATCCTGCCGGATCACCACCTATTACAAGACGGCGGCAAAGGCGACGGAGGTTGGCGTGCGCTCGACGTGCCAGGGCGTTAAAAAATGGGGCGTCACCTCGAAATATTACGAGGTCGAAAAGATCGAAGCCGCTACGCCCCCGCACACGTCGGGCGGCGGCGGCAGCCTGCCGTGCGAGTTTCTCGCCGCCGGCTGCTTCAACCTGCCCGTGAAACGCAACTGAGCGCCAGGCGAACGAGCTAGCCGATCGCCTTCTCCAAAACCAGCGCCGGCAATCCTGAGGCGCCGCCGCAATCGGCCGTGTTGCCGGCGGGCGTGAACCCTCTCGAGCGGTAAAAGGCAACGGCCGGAGCATTTGCTTCCTCGACCTCGACGCGCAGCGTTCGGGCCTCCGGAAAGCTGGCCTCGATCTCGTCCAGCAGGGCCTGGCCGATGCCTTGCCTCTGCCAGGCCGGATGCACGTAAAGCTGGTTCAGCATGACGACCCCGGCATCCGTCGTGGCGGCCGCGAAAGCCATGCCACTGATGCTTTTGCCGTCGTCCGCGACCAGGAATTCCGAGTTCGGTCGTGTCAACCGCGCTTTGAGCGCGGCGATCGAATGCCATTCGTCGGTGATTTCGGTGACCCGCGCCGCGCCGTAGATGGCGTCATAGGTGGCGTGCCATGTCTCCACCAGCAATGCGCGCACCGCCGCAAGATCGCGCTCGCTGGCGGTGCGGACGAACATCCTATTCGATCCCGAGCTTGGCCTTGACCAGCTCGTTGACCACCTGCGGGTTGGCCTTGCCGCCGGTCGCCTTCATCACCTGGCCGACGAACCAGCCGGCCATGGTCGGCTTGGCGCGCGCCTGTTCGACCTTGTCCGGGTTGGCGGCGATCACCTCGTCCACCGCCGTTTCGATAGCCCCGGTATCGGTGACCTGCTTCATGCCGCGGCTTTCGACCAGCTGACGCGGATCGCCGCCCTCGTTCCAGACGATCTCGAACAGATCCTTGGCGATCTTGCCGGAGATGGTGCCCTCCTTGATCAGATCGATGACCGCGCCGAGCTGATCGGGCGAAACCGGAGCATTTTCAATACTCTTGCCGGCTCTGTTCAACGCACCCAGCAAATCGTTGATGACCCAGTTGGCGGCAAGCTTGCCATCGCGACCAGCGGCCACCTTCTCGAAATAGTCGGCGACCGCCTTTTCCGATACCAGGATCGAGGCGTCGTAGGTCGACAGGCCGAGCGAGGAGATCAGCCGTGCCTTCTTGGCGTCCGGAAGTTCAGGCAGGTCCTTTGCCAGCGCATCGACATAGGCCTGGTCGAATTCCAGCGGCAGAAGGTCGGGATCCGGGAAATAGCGATAGTCGTGCGCTTCTTCCTTGGAACGCATCGAGCGCGTTTCGCCCTTATTGGGATCGAACAGCCGCGTTTCCTGGTCGATCTTGCCGCCGTCCTCCAGGATGGCGATCTGGCGGCGCGCCTCGGAGTCGATGGCCTGGCCGATGAAACGGATCGAGTTGACGTTCTTGATCTCGCAGCGCGTGCCGAATTCACCGCCAGGCCGGCGTACCGAGACGTTGACGTCGGCGCGCAGCGAGCCTTCGTCCATGTTGCCGTCGCACGTGCCGAGGTAGCGCACGATGGTGCGCAGCTTGGTGACATAGGCCTTGGCTTCATCGGCGGAGCGCATATCCGGCTTCGAAACGATCTCCATCAGCGCCACGCCGGAGCGGTTGAGATCGACATAGGACATCGTCGCATGCTGGTCGTGCATCGACTTGCCGGCATCCTGCTCCAGATGCAGGCGCTCGATGCCGACCTCGATATCCTCGAACTCGCCCTGCCGGTCGGGGCCGACGGAGACGATCACCTTGCCCTCGCCGACGATCGGTTGCTTGAACTGCGAGATCTGGTAGCCCTGCGGCAGGTCGGGGTAGAAATAGTTTTTCCTGTCGAAGACCGATTTGTGGTTGATCTCGGCCTTCAGGCCCAGACCGGTACGGATCGCCTGCTTGACGCATTCCTCGTTGATCACCGGCAGCATGCCAGGCATCGCCGCATCGACCAGGCTGACATTGGCGTTGGGCGCGGCGCCGAAAGTGGTCGAGGCGCCGGAAAACAGCTTTGCCTGCGAGGTCACCTGCGCGTGGACCTCGAGGCCGATGATGATCTCCCAGTCGCCGGTGGCGCCGGGAACCAGGCGCTTGGCGTCGGGCGTGCGGGTATCGATGATGCTCATAAGGGCCTGCATATTGGAATTGTGGATATGCGGAACGCATATTTTGGTGTGCAACTTCGCTAGTGCAAACCGCTTCGCGAGACAAGCGCCAAGCCGCAGGCGCCGACGCGGCACAGGCCCGCAGCTGCCGCGATGGACGGCTATAGCAGCTTGAAAAATTCAAATGGCCGGCAACCCGGCCGCCGCCGCCTCATGCCGTGGCGATATAGGCCCTGATCTCCTCGGCCTCGCGCTCGACATCCTCGATGCGCCGCTTGACCACATCGCCGATCGACACGATGCCGTCGAGCAGCCCGTTCTTTTCCACCGGCAGATGGCGGAAGCGACCCTTGGTCATGATCTCCATCACCTCGTTGACGGTGTGGTTCTCATTGCAGATCTTCACCTTGGGCGTCATCGCCGAGCGGATGGCAAGGTCGAGCGCCGCGGCTCCCTCCTTGGCGAGAACCCGCACCACATCGCGCTCGGAAAGAATGCCGACGATCTTGTGATCGCCGTTGGTGATGACCAGCGCGCCGATCCTGTGTTCGGAAAGCATGCGGATAGCTTCGCTGAGCTTTTCGTTCGGCCCGAGCGTCACCACGTCGTGGCCTTTTGCCTCGAGAATTGCCTTAACAGTCATGGCGTCCTCCTCTGCATTTCCTGCCGGCTCCTGCCCTGGCCGGCTTTCCCTGGGATGAACATGGTGCGCCGCGATCGGTTGCTTTTCAAGTGCGGAGGTCTCAGCTCTCCGGCTCCTCCGTCTGCCGGGGCACCTGCTCTCGCCGATCAAAAAACCGCAGGCCGAAGAAGCCGGCAAGAAAGCCGCCAATATGGGCTTCCCAGGCGATCTGGCCGTCAATGCCGGGCGCCAGGCCGAAGAGGCCGGTCGCCAGGTTGATCACCATCCACATGGCGAGAAAGGTGACGACGCCACGCGAGCGCAGGACCGCCGCCATCGGCAAAAGCCGGCCAGCGAAGGCGGCCTTGCCCGACGAGCGGTCGATGCGGAAGCCGTAGCGCGCCGCCGCGCCCATCATGCCGGAAATCGCGCCGGAGGCGCCAACCAGCGGTGCCTCGCCAAGCGGGTGCATGGCCCAGAACAGCGCCACCGCCGCCAGTCCCGTGGCGGCGAAGAACAGGCTGAAGCGCAGCGCGCCGAAGCGGTTGGCCAACGGTGAGCCGAAGGCCGCAAGCCACACCATATTGATGGCAAGATGGGCAAAGCCGCCATGCAGGAAGGCATAGGTAAAAGGGCTTGAAAACGCGAAGAAATCCAGGTCGAAGCGGCCGGAATAGCGGATCGGCACGAAGGCAGCCCGGACAAGCAGTTCGAAGTCCTGGTCGTCGGTCAGCCAATAGACCCGGATCAGATGGACCGCGACGCAGATGCCGATCACCGCCAGCACCACGGGCGGCAGGTTGAACACCGGCTCGCGGCGCTGCTCCGGTTCGCGGGCGACAGGCCCACCCTGGCCCTGCTCGATCTCCGGTGGGCTTTCTGGGTCACTCATATGGCTTGCACTCAGTCGCTGGATTGGACTTCGCGAGCATGTAGATCACGGCCAACCGAATCACAAACGGCGAATCAGCAGGCCCGAATCGAAAAAGAAGCCGTCCAAGGTTTCCCTTGAACGGCTGGTCGAGCCCCCTTGCTCCCCCTGAACTCTTGACTGAAGTGCTGCCGATCGTCGCAAAACGACCGCTTCTGGAGTGGTTTTGGTGTGCCACAGGGCTGGCAGGCGCGCAACGTAAACCAGTTGTTAACCTTAACCGCCCCGACCCGTGAACAAGTATTAACGATGCTGGCACGCATCCTGCTCCGCAACGCATGTAGGTCTTCGGAGGGCGCCCTTCTGTTCACCGATGGGACATCAGAAGACAGAATGCGCGGAGCAGCATTAGCATGAACCAGACCGGATCGATCACGCTGTTCCATTATTGGAACCGGTTGCGTGACGGACGCCCTGCCCCGAAGCGCTCGGAAGTCGAACCGGCCGACATCAAGTCGCTGCTGGCCGACACGTTTATCCTGGAAAAGGACACACGCGGCGAAGCGGTGTTCCGGCTGGCCGGCACCAGGCTTTGCGCAGTCTATGGCCGCGAACTCAAGGGGTTTTCATTCCCTTCGCTGTGGCGCGAAAAGGACCAGCGGCTGATCTCGAAGCTGACCGATGGCGTCTTCGACCTGAAATCGGCAGCCCTCATTACCTATGAGGGTTTCAGCCGCAATGGCCGCTCCAACAGGTTTGAGCTGCTCGCGTTGCCGCTCGACGGCGGGGTAGAGAGCCCGCGTTGCCTCGGCGTGATAAGCGCCGTCGAAAAGCCCTTCTGGCTGGGCGCCGACCCGGTTTCCGACGCGTTGATCGATTCGATCCGTGTCGTCGATCCCGACAAGGAGCCGATGTTCCTGAAGAACCGGCCGGCGATAGAGGTTCCCTCGCTCGCCCCGTCGGAATTCGACCCGCCTGAGACGATTTCGGCGCTCGGCCAGGCCCGCCGCATCCGTCACCTGGTCGTCTTCGACGGCGGACGCGAGGAATGATGCCCAAAGCTTAAAGCAACAGCGCCGGGTTTTCCCCTTTGTTAACCTGCTTTGTTGTAGTTTTCCGCTGAAATTCCCCGCATCCATGCGCGGAATGCCGAACGGGGTATGGCAGTGATGAGGTCAGCGGCGGTCGACCATGCACCGTCCCAAGCTGAAAGGCGTAACTTTCAGCGCGTCCGCGTGAAGATTTACGGACGCTTCATGCTGGAAGACCGCACCGAACATCCCTGCCAGGTAGTCGACATGTCGCCCGGCAACGTTTCGCTGCGCACCGAGCGCGCCGGCCTGGCTGGCGAAAAGGTCATTGCCTATATCGATCATATCGGACGCATCGAGGGCGTCATTACCCGCACTTTGCAGGATGGCTTTGCGATGACCGTCATCGCGTCGGAGCGCAAGAGGGACAAGCTCGCCGCGCAACTGACCTGGCTTGCCAACAAGCACGAGCTCGACTTGCCGGAAGACCGCCGCCATGAACGCGTCGCGCCGCGTAACCCGACGAGCGTGCTGCAGCTTGCCGACGGACGGCAGTACCAGTGCCGCATCATCGACCTGTCGCTGTCGGGCGCGGCGATCGAGATCGACGTCAAGCCGGCCATCGGCGTCCAGGTGACGCTGGGCACCATGCGCGGCCAGGTGGTGCGCCATTTCGAAGATGGCATCGCCATCGAGTTCGCCGTCATCCAGCGCCCCGAAACGCTTGATACCGAATTCAGCTCACCGCGCGGCTGACGCGGAAGCGCCATCGGGAAGCGAGGCTGGCGATCCTTCGCGCCCTTCTCTGCCCCGCCATCCTAGCTGTTCGAACGGGGCGACAAAACAAAGGAACGCACCCGGCTAGAATCCATAAACAATTCTATACTCAATTGCATCAAATTTTATGTTTATTCTATTGTTGTTTTACTTAATGTCTACTTCGCGCTTTTGCGTCAAATAAATCCAGCCGTGTCATTGTCTCCTCAAACGGGGAGACTGAATAATGAAAAGGATGAGGGGCAAGCTGTTGCTGGCGGCAATAGCGATGCAGCTTTTCGGCTGGGGGATTGCAAACGCGGCGGAGCCGGCCTTCATGCACACCGGCGGCCGCACCACACAGCCGGTCGGTCACTACGAATTGTGCCAGCAGCTTCCGCGGGAATGCAATCAGAGGACGCCTGACCAGGCACCGGTCGAGCTCACCCGCAAGCTGTGGGCGACGATCGTCAAGATCAACAATTCGGTCAACAGCAAGGTCGCGCCGCGCACCGACATGGAAATGTGGGGCAAGGAGGAAGTCTGGTCCTTTCCCAATAACGGCTTCGGCGACTGCGAGGACTATGCGCTGGAAAAGCGCCGCGAGCTGATGAGCATCGGCGTGCCGGCCGGCGATCTGCTGATGACGGTCGTGCGTCAGCGCAACGGCGACGGCCATGCGGTGCTGACCGTGCGCACCAGTCTTGGCGAGTTCATCCTCGACAATCTCCAACCCAAGGTGCTGTCCTGGACCAATACCGGCTACACCTATCTGAAGCGCCAGTCCGAGCGGAATTCCGGCGCCTGGGTGACGATCAACGACGGCCGCTCCGACGCGGTCGCCAGCGTCCGCTGAGGACGCCAATGCATGTCGCCCAAAAGCGCGTAGCGGTTTTGGGATAACGACATTCATAAAACAGAGGTTAAGTGCGTCGCATTACTTCGCGCTTTAGGAGAAACCCGGTCGAGTCCCCCCCCTCCCCGTCCCCAACGACCGGGTTTAAGGAGCCGGCCCCGTCCCCGGGCCGGCTCCACCATTTCCGGCGGAACAACATCTCGATACAGTTATCTCGGCTTTGCCTCCAACTGCGCTTCGTCATCCAAGCTGTCTCACGATCGTTTGTGGGATACGAGCTGCCGTTTGCCGTCGAAACGCTGTTACTTGCCCCTGATGCGGAACGCGTCGACAAAGGCGGAAAACGCCGGAGAGGGATGGCGTCGGCTTGGATAGTACAGGTGGTAACCCTGGAAGGTCGGGCACCATTTGGTCAGGACCTCCTGAAGAAGGCCCCTCTCAATGTGTGGCAGGACGAGTTCGCGCGGTAGATAGGCCAAGCCCACTCCGTCAAGCGCGGCCTGGATCGCCGGCCCCATGTTGTTAAGCGTCAGTTGCCCCTCGACCCGAGCGCTGAACTCGCGCGCGCCCTCCCGCAATTCCCATGCATAGACCGATCCTGACGTCGGCAGCCGGTAGTTGATGCAGTTATGGTCGGTCAGCTCCTGCGGTGTCTCCGGCGGTGACCGGTGGGCGAAGTAATGGGGTGATCCGACCACAGTGTAGGTCACGTCGGCTCCGATGCGCACGGCTACCATGTCCCGGGCAATGGACTCGCCCAGCCGAACACCGGCGTCGAACTGGCGCTCGACGATGTTGGTGAAGGCGTTATCGACCACCAACTCGACATTGATATCGGGGAAGTCGCTCAGGAACCTTGGCAGCCGGGCGCGGAAGACAATGTCGACCGAATCGTCGGTGCACACCAGGCGAATGTTGCCGGACGGCCTTTCGCGCAGGACGCCGAGAGCGCTGACCTCAGCCGCGATGCCTTCGAAATGCGGTTCGATGCCTTCCTTGAGGCGTTGACCGGCCGCCGTCGGGGCCACGTCGCGCGTGGTGCGAGACAGAAGACGGACGCCAAGCCGCGACTCCAGCGACTTGATGGTGTGGCTAAGTGCCGAAGGAGTGACGCCGAGCTTGGCGGCTGCTCGGGTGAAGCTCCGCGTCCGGGTGATCTCCAGAAACGCGCGCATTTCGGCGAACTCGTCGCGTGGCATTGATGAGCCTCATTCACAACCACATCAAAATTATACCCGCTAGTCGCATTTGGCCAGCCCGACTACTTAGTTCGGGAACGGACAGGAGACTGCCTTATGACCATTGAACTCGCGCTGGGCGAGGCCGCCGCTGCTGACAACACGACCCCATGGTCTGCGTTGGTCTGCCTGTCGCTGCTGACCTTCCTTCTGGTTGGACTGGAGTTCCTGCCAGTGAGCCTGCTCACCCCGATCGCTCAGGATCTGGCCGTCTCCGAGGGTCAGGCCGGCCAGGCAATCGCGGTATCCGGATTCTTCGCCGTGGTTACCAGCCTCTTCGGCAATTCGCTGTGGCGAAACGTCGATCGACGGACGGTAGTTCTGCTCCATACGGCAGTGCTGGCCGCATCGAGCCTGGCGGTGGCGGTTGCTCCCAACTTCCTGGTCTTCCTGGCCGGGCGGGCGCTGGTCGGCATCGTGATCGGCGGTTTTTGGTCACTGTCGACGGCCATTCTGGCCCGCCTGGCCGCGGGACCCGACCTGCCCAAGGCCATTGCCTTGCTCCAGGGTGGCACTGCGTTCGCATTGGTGATCGCGGCGCCCGTCGGCAGCCTCCTCGGATCGCTGATCGGATGGCGGGGAACCTTCTTCGTCACTGTCCCCATCGGCCTCGCGGCGCTCGTGTGGCAGTTGGCCGTTCTCCCGAAGTTGCCACCGATGGAGACCGCCTCGGTGTCGAGCATGTTCGGCCTGCTGCGGAATCGCAGATTCGCCATCGGCATGGGCGCGACCGGGCTCGCTTTCATCGGGCAGAACGCGCTCTCGATCTATCTGCGGCCGTTTCTGGAAAACGTGACGGACCTCGAGGTCAGCACCCTCTCAATAGCTTTGTTGGGCGTCGGCCTCGGTGGCCTGGCGGGACTGTCGATCATCGGCCTCATCCTCCGGCGGCACCTCACAGCCGTGCTGATCGGGCTGCCGAGTGCACTCGCGGTCTTCGCTCTACTGCTGATTGCCTTTGGACCGTTTGCAGGCGCCACGGCCGGCCTGCTGGTTCTTTGGGGATTTTTCGCGACTCCGATCCCGGTGGCATGGAACACCTGGATGACCACGCTCATCCCTGAAGACCTGGAGGCCGGGGGCGGACTGCAGGTTGCCCTGATCCAGCTCGCGATCGCGGGCGGCGCTATCGCGGGAGGCCTGCTGTTCGACGCGGCCGGCTGGTGGAGCGCCTTCCTTCTCGCCGCCGTCCTGCTCACGGGTTCGGCCTTGCTCGCCGCCTCGGCCGGCCCCCGCACCTGAACTCTTTCAATTCTTGTCTAGGAGAATCTCATGTCCGAAGGAATCGAGAACAAGGTCGTCGTCATCACCGGTGCCAGCAGCGGCCTCGGTGAAGCGACGGCACGCCATCTTGCCGCGCGAGGCGCTTCCGTGGTCCTGGGTGCACGCCGGTCACACCGCATCGACGCCCTTGTCCAGGAACTGACCGCCGCTGGGCTCAAAGCCAAGGCCGTCACTACGGACGTCACCGACGCCGGCCAGGTCCAGAACCTGGTGAACACGGCGGTCCGGGAATTCGGCCGCATCGACGTGATGCTCAACAATGCGGGCCTCATGCCGTTGGCCCCGCTCGAACGGCTCAAGGTCGACGAATGGGACCAGATGATCGACGTCAACATCAAGGGCGTTCTTTACGGCATCGCGGCCGCGCTTCCGTACATGAAGGAGCAGCGATCGGGGCACATTATCAATGTCTCGTCCGTATACGGCCATGTGGTCAACGCGGGTGCGGCGGTCTATTGCGCCACCAAGTTCGCCGTGCGTGCGCTGTCCGAGGGTCTGCGGAAAGAGGTGAAACCCTACAACATCCGCACCACGGTGATCTCGCCGGGCGCTGTCAGCACAGAGTTGCTCGAGCACATCAGCGAGAAGGATATCCAGCAGGACACTAGGGACTTCGTGAGCAAGATCACCGTGGGGCCGGATACGTTTGCCCGCACGGTCGCCTTCGCGATCAACGAGCCCGACGACGTCGATATCAACGAGATCTTGTTCCGGCCGACCGCCCAGCCGGTTTGACTTGGAAGGGGCTGTGCTTTCGGTATCCGGCTCCACCATTTCTGGATCGGCTAGACCTTCTTCAGCCCAGCCCTGAATCGCCTGCCGTTGGCCACATAATGCGCGGCCGAGGCGCGCAGCCTGGCGATTGCGGCTTCGTCGAGCGTCCTGACGACGCGCGCGGGCGAGCCGACGATCAGCGAATTGTCGGCGAATTGCTTACCTTCGGTGACCAGCGCGCCGGCCCCGACCAGCGAGTTGTTACCGATCTTCGCGCCGTTCAGCACGATGGCGCCCATGCCGATCAGGCTGTTGTCGCCGATTGTGCAGCCATGCAGCAAGGCACGGTGGCCGATCGTGCAGCCTTGGCCGACGATCAGCGGAAAGCCGGCGTCGGTGTGCATGATTGTGTGCTCCTGCACGTTTGTGTCGGCGCCGATGACGATCGGCTCGTCGTCGCCGCGGATAACGACGCCGAACCAGAAGCCGGCATTGCGGCCGATCCTGATATTGCCGATCAGCGTGGCGTCGGGCGCGATCCAATTGCTGTCGGCGTCCTCGAAGGCGGGCGCTTTTCCGTCAATCGCGTAGATGGGCATTGCTGTCTCCAGATCGTCTCACACCGACAAGCTGCCAGACCCTAGAAGCGAAGCCGCCCAGGACGCAATGGCGATCACCACCATGCCCAGCGCCAGCGCCCAGATGGTCGCTGTACAGCCGCAGGAGATCAGCCCCAGCACCGAGATGCGACGCTCGCGCCAGGCGTCCAGCGCCTCGTTGGCGAACATCAGCGGCCCGGCGCAAGCCGTCGCCGCGAGCGAGCGCAGCATGTGCTTCGACGATACATAGGGCTGGACGAAGGCAAGCTTGCGGCCGGCGATCAGTTCCATCGCCGATCCGGCCAGGCCGCAAGCCGTCAGCCCGGCCATAAAACTGAATATGATTTGTTCGACCGGCCCCATCTTTACCCTCCGTTTACCATGAAATCGCACAGTCGTCCGCAAAAGCTGCGAAGCAAGAGCCGTGCCGCGCGGAAATGTGCCGCTCAGGCACACCCGACGGGACGGTAAACGAGGGTCGCGATGAAGCAGGGAGCCGCCACGGAGGGCCAGCAACTCAGCGTCGTCGATTCGACGCTGATGAAGCGGGTGTTTTATGCATTCGCAACGCTGGCGGTGCTTTCGGTGGCGATCAGCCTTGGCGGCAGATGGTTCGGCCGCTCGATCGCCATGGCCGGGTACACCGACGACACCACGGTCCACAAGGTCGTCATCGGCAACAACATCATCGCCGTGCCGGCCAATGTCATCCGCTTTGCCCAGGCCCGGCGCGACGGCATCGCCTCACGGCTCGACCTCTATCTGCGCTATCCCGAGATGGACGGCTACAGCGAGGCTGCCCGCAGCGACTTCAACCACACCGGACCCAGCAAGGACATCGTCTTCCTGTCGTTCGAGCCGCAGATGATGTCGCGCGACATGAGCGGCCGCTTCGCGCCGATCTACAGTGCGCTGATTGCCAAGCCGGGTACGCCTGGCCCTGGCGGCACGACGCTTTACGCCTTCAGCGAAAAGTCAGGCTATCTCAACGAAGTGCTGGCGGTCGCCGACCGCCCCGGCAAGGATCCGTTTGTCGCACGCTGCCTGAGCGGCCCGAGCGCGGACGAATCGCTAGCGCCCTGCGAGCGCGACATCCTGGTCGGCGACAATCTCAGCCTCACCTACCGCTTCCCCCGGGAATTCCTTGGCGACTGGCAGGCGCTCGACGCGGCGATTTTGGGCGAGGCAGCGCGTGTGCTGAAGACCGGGCGGTAGGGCTTGATCCTTTGACCGACCCTGAAGGGCTGAGGGCTGGAGCCCCGGCCAATCGGGCTACCAATCTCCAGGGTTTGCGATTAGCTGTGGGCCCACCACGCCTTCGTCATCCTAGGGCGGAGCAGGAGCGAAGCGACGTCGCGGAGACCCTAGGATCCATGCCGTTACGCCAGTCGAAGAATGCAGCGGCTCAGAACGGTGCTTGCATCCGCAACAATGCCTACTACCCTTCAGCCATGACGGGCTATGCCTACATGACTGCAAGCCAGAAGCGCGGCACGATCTACATCGGTGTCACCAACGACCTCGGCCGCCGCATGCCGGAGCACAAATCTGGCGAAGGCTCGCGCTTCACCAGCCGCTACGGCGTACAGCGTCTGGTCTGGTACGAGGAACATTTCGACATTCGCGACGCCATCCAGCGCGAGAAGTCGCTGAAGCGCTGGCCACGCCGGTGGAAGATCGAGCTGATCGAGAAGACCAATCCAGAGTGGTTCGAACTTTTTCGCGGGAGTGGTTGGTAGAGGACGCCCAGCCGGTGCCAAGAAGCATTCGATTCTGGTCAGAGCGGAGCACTGCCGCGAGGTAACGGCATGGATCCCAGGGTCTGCGCCGCGTCGCTTCGCTCCTTGCTCCGCCCTGGGATGACGAAGGGAGGGATGCTCCAGCCAGTCTCCGACGTCTGCGCTCCGCCATCAGGCGGTCCCGCCTGCAACAAGCAGGGTCCGGCCAGCTAAATCTCCGGCTCAGGCCAGATCGATGTCGAGGATCGCCATCGAGAAATTATAGTCCCCGTCGTCCTCGTCCTTGAAGACGATGCCGAGGAACTCGTCGCCGACATAGACCTCGGCCGAATCTTCCTTGCGCGGCCGCGCCTTCACTTCGAGTTTTGGGTTCTGGAAGGTGCGCTTGAAATAGGCGTCCAGCTTTCTGATTTCGTCCGGCTTCAACAGTCTTCTCCGATTGTCGCTTGCTAAAGTGCGTCGCGTCTGAAGAGATCGATGCGACGCGCTTTGAATCTTGCTTCATCCATGTCGCTATCCCAAAACCGCTGGGCACTTTTGGGCGACATGCATTGGTGAGCGCGCTTCTGGCACGTCGACAATGGCCATGTAAAGGCAAGCCGGCATAGGGGGCAGGAATTCAGCCCTGCCCGAGCACTCAGATGTCGAAGCTGACGACGTGGTCCATCGTCTGCGATGGCAACAGCTGGTCCATCTGCCGCGACGGCTGATCGCAGCCGGTCTCGCCGACGACGCGGGCCGGCACGCCGGCAACCGTCTTGTTGTGCGGCACCGGCGACAGCACCACAGAGCCGGCCGCGATCTTCGAGCAATGGCCGATCTCGATATTGCCGAGGATCTTGGCGCCGGCGCCGATCAGCACGCCGTAGCGGATCTTGGGGTGGCGGTCGCCGCCGGCCTTGCCGGTGCCGCCCAGCGTGACGCCGTGCAGGATCGACACGTCGTCCTCGATCACCGCCGTCTGGCCGACGACGAGGCCGGTGGCGTGGTCGAGGAAGATGCCCTTGCCGATGCGGGCGGCCGGATTGATGTCGGTCTGGAACACCGAGGACGACCGGCTCTGCAAATACAGCGCAAAATCCTGGCGGCCCTGGTTCCACAGCCAATGCGCCAGCCGGTGCGTCTGGATGGCATGAAAACCCTTGAAGTAGAGCACCGGCATGATGAAGCGGTCGCAGGCCGGATCGCGGTCGTAATAGGCCTGGATGTCGACGCGCACCGTCGTCGACCAATCCTTGTCGTCGGCCGCCATTGCCTTGAATGTCTGGCGAATGAGGTCGGAGCCAATGTCCTGGTGGGCGAGGCGCTCGGCCAGCCGGTGAATGACCGCTTCTTCCAGGTTTTCCTGGTTGAGGATGGTCGAATAGAGGAACGCCGCCAGCAGCGGATCGCGGTTGACCGCTTCCATCGCTTCATCGCGGATCGAACGCCAGATCGGATCTACCGGCTGCACCATGGTGGGACGAGAAATCGTAACGCTGTTCATCTGATGTCTCCGGCCATCCAATGTCTCGGCCATCCACTGTCTCGGTTGCGGCTTGCCTATTCTCCGGCCGCACCTATAAGCCAGATCATAGCACGGGTGAACTCAATTTTCCTTAGTGCTTCGTCAAATGGATTTGGTTGGCGGAATTTCAAGCAGCCATGGAAAACGCAACCTTGATCGACGAGACCCTGAAGCGCGAGCTTTCCGCGCTCTATGAGGCCCAAGATCGCCACTACCACGACCTTGGCCATATCGAGGCGATGCTGGCGCTGGCCAATGATTACAAGGCGTTGCTGCACGATCCTGAAGCAGTCGAAGCGGCGATCTGGTTCCACGACGCGATCTACGACAGCCGCGCCAAGGACAATGAGGCGAGGAGTGCCGCACTTGCCGAGGAGAAGCTCGCCGGCCGCGCCGACGCACAACGCATCGGTCGCATCGCGGCGATGATCACTGCAACTGCCAGCCACGAATTGCCGCCCCTTGGCGATCAACATGCGGTTCGTGACGCGGCGCTGTTCCTCGACATGGACCTGGCGATCCTGGGTGCCGCGCCCGACGTGTTCGACGCCTACGAACAGGCGGTTCGCCGCGAATACCAGTGGGTCGACGAGCCGATGTGGCGGGCCGGCCGTGCCGCGGTCCTGAAGGGCTTCCGCGCGCGTCCGCATATCTTTCACAGCGAGGAATTCCGCCGGCGCTTCGAAACGCGGGCCAAGCAAAACATTGCACGCTCGCTCAGGGCGCTCGACAATCGCCCAGGCGGATCGTAGGTCGACGCGTCGCTCGCTGGCCCGCCGGAGGTTTGCCCGAAATCAGGTGAATGCGCCAAAAGTCGATGCCATTCCCCACAACATGAACACCCCAGCCGCCAGCGACGCACCATTGACCACGATGCCAGCCAGGCCGAGCACACGATTGTCGTTTGGGCGACCAACGGCCATCAACCCGAAGACCACTCCCGTAAGATGTGCCAAAGGCCCGGCCAGAAAAAATACCGCAGCGAAGAAGCCCGTCGCACTGTTCTGGAGCAGCGGAGACGCGTCGCTCGGCATTGCTATCAACGCGGTGATCGCCATCGCCCCTGCCGCTAAAGCAGCCAGCGCTAGAACAACGGACCATTCGCCGAACGTGCTTTTTGCAATGACGCCCGGCAAAGCGGCGTCGGTCCTTCCCCATTGTGCCATGATACCCCCTTGCCCTCCGTTCAGCGCATGGCGGGTTTGAACCGATCCACACGTCGCGCTTATTTACTCCTGTATCGTTGCAAAACCGCTAAGGACCCCAGCTTCAGGCGCAATGGCCGCTTTGGGAGCCGTCCATCAACGCGGATGCTCGGCATAAAACTCCAGCACGCGCTGCTTGAAGGTCTTGTCGCCGACCGCCAGCATATGGTCGCGGCCTTCGATGTGAAAAGCCCTGGCGTTGGGCATCAGAGCGGCGAGTTCATCCGGCGAGCCGCCGATGCCGTCCTTGGTGCCGACGGCGATCAGCGTCGGCTGGGCAATGCGGGCAATGTCGGCCTCGCTCAGCAATTCGCGCGAGGTGGCGATGCAGGCGGCGAGAGCCCGGCGATCACTGCGGGTCTGATCGGCGAAGGCGCGGAACGAGCGGCCGCGCGGGTCGCTGGTGCCTGCCGGATCCTCGGCCAGGAGGGCATCGGCTATCGGATCCCAGTCGCCAACGCCGTCGACCATGCCGACGCCGAGACCGCCGAAGACCAGCGTCGCCACCTTGTCCGGGTTGGAGAGCGCCAGGAACGCCGATATGCGCGCGCCCATCGAATAACCCATGACATGGGCGCGTTCGATGCCGAGATGGTTCAAAAGCGCTGCCGCGTCGGACGCCATTTTTGCCGGCGTGTAGTCGGCTTCGTCATAGCTCTTCGACGACGAGCCATGGCCGCGATTGTCGAAGGCGATCGCACGGTAGCCGGCATCGTTCAGCGTCTTGAACCAGCCGGGTGACACCCAGTTGACGTAATGGCTCGAGGCAAAGCCGTGGATCATCAGCACCGGATCGCCCTGCCCCGATGCCGGTTGGCGGTCAAGGAAAGCAAGGTCGAAACCATCATGGGAGAAGAACTGCATCGGCCGAAGATCCTGCCCGTTCGTTCAGTCGGAATCGACACTCGGCGCGTCGCCCTTGTCGGGCGGCGGCATGGCCGGCCCCGGCGCCGTGCCGATGGCCGGATGGCGCAGCAGGTCGCCGTCCTTAATGCCCTTTTTGGCGGCGGTGCCTGCCTTGAGCTCGAGCACGAAGCGCACCGGTTCGTCCGGCGAGATGATCGCCTCCGACTGCGGCTCGCCTTGCTTGATCGCCCGGATCCGGCCGTCCTGGCCGACGAAGATCAGGTCGAGCGGCATCGGCGTGTTCTTCATCCAGAAGCTCACATCCTGCGGCGCACCGAACACGAACAGCATGCCGTGATTGTCGGCCATGTGCCGGCGGAACATCAGGCCGGCCTCGCGCTCGGCGGGCGTGTCGGCAATTTCGACGGAGAAAGAACGCTCGCCGGCCTTCGTCACCGCGACCAGCGGCGCCGGGTCGACGGGAAGGATCATCGCCTTGCCGTCGGCCAAACTCGGTTGCTGAAAATAGAAGAAGGCGCTTGCGGCGACGATGAGGAAAATCCCGGCGCAGAGCGCGCCCGCCGTCAGCCGGTTCCTGTGAGCCATATGAAATCCTCGACCGGAACTAATGCGAGACCGGCAAGGTACCCATATCGGGGTGAATTTCGGCAGCCATAAGGCCTTTGTCGCCGCGTCCGAAGCGGACCAGCACCACCTGGCCCGGGCGGAGTTCGGTGATGCCGTAGCGGCGCAGCGTCTCCATGTGGACGAAAATATCCTCGGTGCCCTCGCCCCGGGTCAGAAAGCCGAACCCTTTGGTGCGGTTGAACCATTTCACCAGCGCCCGTTCGAGGCCGCTTTCCGGCGTCACCGCGACATGGGTGCGCTGCTCCTGCATCTCCGCCGGATGGATCGCCGTGGTGACATCCATCGAGAGCACGCGGAAGGCCTGCAGCCCGCGCTCGCCCTGCTTGACCAGGCAGACGACACGGGCGCCTTCAAGCGCGGTCTGAAAACCGTCCTTTCGAAGGCATGTCACATGGAGGAGGATGTCGCCCGAAGTACCATCATCGGGAAGGATGAAACCGTAGCCCTTGGCTACGTCGAACCATTTGATGGCGCCAGCGATTTCGACGAGATCGGCCGTATCGGCGCTCTCATCCCGCTTCAACGCATCGTTACCGGCCCCGTCCCGCCCCATGAAAGAGGCCTTTTCCCCCATAAGAACGCCCCCTTTTTTCAAGAAACACTGCAACTGATTCTTGGTATCAGATTAACACCGCGGCTTCCGGTGTGTGCAAGACCTGACGTGCCTTTTTTCACGGTTCCGTACAGGAATAGCGGATTTGCCGTTTGCCGGCGCTGGCAGGCGTGGCCGATTGCCCTTTGGCCGGGCCGCCCCTATGGTGCGCCGCAACGCAACATAAGGAGGAAATCATGCGCTATCTGCACACCATGGTCCGCATCGCCGACATCGATGCTTCGCTCGATTTCTACTGCAACAAGCTTGGCCTCAAGGAAGTGCGCCGCCATGAAAACGAGCAGGGCCGCTACACGCTGATCTTCCTCGCCGCGCCCGAAGACGAGCAGAGCGGCATCTCCGAAAAGGCGCCGCTGATCGAGCTGACCTACAATTGGGACCCGGAAGACTACAAGGGCGGCCGCAATTTCGGCCATCTCGCCTATGAGGTCGACGACATCTACGCCACCTGCCAGCGGCTGATGGACAATGGCGTTATCATCAACCGGCCGCCGCGCGACGGCAACATGGCGTTCGTCAAATCGCCGGACGGCATCTCGATCGAGCTGTTGCAGAAAGGTCCGGCCAAGCCGAAGGCCGAGCCGTGGGCCTCGATGCCGAACACCGGCAGCTGGTAACCGATCACGCTATCTTGAGCGGACGCAGGCGGCGCCCTGGTTCTGTTTTCGCGTCCGCCTTCCCAAGGAGAATTCATTCATGCCGGCCAGCCATGTCGACGTCGCCACCGAACATGCCAGCCGCTATCTGCAGCAGCTGTGCAAACATTGGGCGCACAAGTTTCCCGTCGAATTCGACCCGAACCACGGCACCATCGATCTGACGCTCGGCCGCACGGTTCTCGATGCGGATCCGGCTGCGCTGCACATTGCGGTGACGGCCGATGAAGCTGGCTCGCTCGAGCGCCTGGAAACGGTCGTCGCCGAGCACATCAAGCGCTTCGCCTTCCGTGAAGAGCTGGCATTCGACTGGAAACGCGCTCCGGCCGCGTAGACGACCTGTCAACCGCGGGCCTTGGCCATCTCGAGCAGCATCAGCACGGTGCGCCAGTTGCGCGCCGTGCAGTGCACCTTCAGAACGCGCGGGATGAGATTGGCAAAGACCGATTTGCCGAGGCCGTCGGGCGCATGCAGGTAGAGCACGTCGCCCTTGATCTCGAAGCGTTCGGGCCCGGTGCATTTTTCCGCCAGCCGGGCGATCTCCTCGGCGGTCGGCCGGCGCTCCAGCGCATAAGCATGCAGCTTGGTCGGCTCGCCGGCCACTTCCGGATAGGGATTGTCCGCCGCCAGCCGCTCGAGCCAGCCGAGATCGCGCACCATGATGCGCGAATGGAAGCCCCATTTCTTCTCGAATTCCGCTTCCAGCCGCCTGGTCAGCATCGCCGCATCGCCGTCTGGCGACCGGAACACGGCGTTGCCGCTCTGCACATGGGTGGCGATATCGGAGAAGCCGAGCTGCTCCAAGAATGACCTGAGCTCCGCCATCTTGACGATGCGGTTGCCGCCGACATTGATGCCGGAAAACAGCGCGATAAAAACCTTCGCCTGAGTGCTCGGAAGATCGTTGCTGCTCATATGATGAACCCGGCGAGCGTCTCGTTGTCGGTGATGTCCTGGTAATGGACGCTCTCGGCGTCGAAATTCGCCTTGAGCAGGTCGAAATTGCGGCGGTCCTTGGTTTCGATGCCGATCAGCACCGAACCGAAATTGCGCGCCGATTTCTTCAGATATTCGAAGCGGGCGATGTCGTCGTCGGGGCCTAGCAATTCGAGGAAATCGCGCAACGCGCCGGGCCGCTGCGGAAAGCGGATGATGAAGTATTTCTTCAAGCCCTCGAAGCGCAGCGCCCGTTCCTTCACATCCGGCAGCCGCTCGAAATCGAAATTGCCGCCAGACACCACGGCGACGATGGTCTTGCCCCTGATTTCCTTTTTGGAAAAATCCTTGAGCGCATCGATCGCCAGCGCACCGGCCGGCTCGAGCACGACGCCTTCGACATTGAGCATTTCGATCATGGTCGCGCAGAGCCGGTTTTCCGGGATCAGCCGTACGGCATCGGCAGCAAACTCCTTGAGGTGGCGCAACGGCTCGCGGCCGATCTCGGCCACCGCCGCTCCGTCGACGAAATTGTCGACCTTGGCGAGCTTGACCCGCTTTCCGGCGGCAAGGCTCTCACTCAGGCTCGGGGCGCCGGCCGGCTCGCAAAAGACGAAGCGCGTTTCGCGGTGCTGGTCGGCGAAATAATGGGTGACGCCGGCGGCCAGGCCGCCGCCGCCGACCGGCAGCATGACAATGTCGGGCATGCGCGCACCGGGCATCTGGCCTGATATCTCGTAGGCGACGGTCGCCTGCCCTTCGATGATGTCCTTATGGTCGAACGGCGGCACCATGTGGGCGCCGGCAGTTTCGGTGAATTCGAGTGCCGCGCGGTAGCAGTCGTCGAAAAAATCGCCGACCAGCCTGATCTCGACGAACTCGCCGCCGAACAGCCGCGTCTTGTCGATCTTCTGCTGCGGCGTGGTCACCGGCATGAAGACGACGCCCTTCTTGCCGAAATGGCGGCAGACGAAGGCAAAGCCCTGCGCGTGATTGCCGGCCGAGGCGCAGACGAACAGCTCGGCAGCGTTGCCGGCGGCAAGCGTCTTGCGGAAGAAGTTGAAGGCGCCGCGGATCTTGTAGGAGCGCACCGGCGTCAGGTCCTCGCGCTTCAGCAGCACCCGCGCGCCGCTCTTCTTCGACAGATAGTCGTTTTCCTGCAGCGGCGTTTCCGGAAAGATCTCGCGCATCGCGGCAGCGGCGGCAGCGACGCGAGAGGAGAAACTGGTCATGGCAAGAGCACCCCACAGGCTAGCCGAATTCGGTCCCGCTATTGCATATCCGGCTTCACGAAGCCATTGTCCGGCCACCCTGAAAGGGTGTTCCCAAAACCTCGTTGGCCGTTAGGAGCGTCTGTTCATGCCTGTCGCATCGGTGGCCCAGAAAACCGTGTCGCTGCCGGAGTTCGGCGAGCCGACGGTGATGCCGCTGCTCCCGCTCGCCACCTATGAGGCCCGCATCAGGGCACTGGTTGCACGCGGCGGCGAAGCGGAGTTCGACGCGTTCGTCGTCTATGGCGACCGCGAACATGCCGCCAATGTTGCCTATCTCTGCGGCTACGATCCGCGCTTCGAGGAGACGCTGCTGGTCATCGTTCCCGACAAGCCGCCGAAACTGCTGGTCGGCAATGAGGGCTGGGGCTATGCCGAGATCTGCGACGGGCCGTACGAGCGCGTGCTCTACCAGACGTTCTCGCTGCCGGCGCAGCCGCGCGACCGCTCGCAAGCGCTCGCCGACATTCTTGCCGATTGCGGCCTGAAGGCCGGCCAGCGCATCGGCGCCATCGGCTGGAAACCGTTCGGTCCCGGCGATGCCGGTTTTGGCGAAACGACGCTCGACCTGCCGTCCTTCATCGCCGACACGCTACGGACGCTTGCCGGCGACAGGGGTGTGATCGTCAACGCGGCGAACCTTTTGATGAACCCTGCCGACGGCCTGCGCGCCATCAACGAGGCCGACCAGCTGGCCGCGTTCGAATTCTCCGCGACCTATTCCTCGCAAGGCCTGCGCAATGTCCTGCAGGTCATCGAACCCGGCATGACCGAATTGCAGGCGGCGCGGCTGATGGGCATCAACGGCCTGCCGCAATGCTGTCACCCGATGCTGTCGGCCGGCAGGCGCGCAGCCTATGGCTTGCCGAGCCCCCGTCTCGACGTCATCAAACGCGGCGACCCGATCACCATGGCCTATGGCATCCAGGGCTCGCTCAACGCCCGCGCCGGTTTTCTGGTCGAGGACGCGGCCGAGCTTCCAACGGGCATCCGGGACTATGTCGAGAAACTGGTCGCGCCCTATTTCTGCGCCGTCGTCGACTGGTATGAGACGGTCGGCATCGGCGTTCCCGGCGGCGCACTGTGGCAAGCGGTGCACGAGCGGATCGGCGATCGGTTCTTCGGCGTAGCGCTCAACCCCGGCCATCTCATCCATATCGACGAATGGATGCATTCGCCGGTATTTTCCGGCTCCGATATCAGATTGAAGTCGGGCATGGCCTTGCAGGTCGACATCATCCCAGCGACCGGCACCGATTATTTCACCACCAACATCGAGGACGGGATCGCGCTGGCAGACGACGCGCTGCGCGAAGAGATCGCCGCGCGCTATCCCGAAGCCTGGCGCCGCATCGAGGCGCGCCGCGCCTTCATGACCGACGTGCTTGGCATAAGGCTGAAGCCGGAAGTGCTGCCGTTTTCCAACATCCCGGCGTTCCTGCCGCCGTTCTGGCTTTCGCGCAACAGTGCGATGGCCGTCGCGAGGCACTGAGCGCATTTCGGCATCCGCGACTTACTTCTGCCGCACTTCGCCTGTCCGGGAGGGGCGGCGGAGGTGGATGGCCTTTGGTCAGGCCGGAGTGGAATTGCTTAAGTGCCCTTGAAGACGATTTGCATCATTGTCCTTGCCGCGCTGCTCGCCGGCTGCGGCGGCCGCCAAACCGAGGAACTGCTCGGCAGCGCCATGATGGCGGTGCCGGTGACGGAAATCGCCGGCAACCACTCGATCTTCATCGCAACCACCCGCAAGCGCTCCGACGATCCCAACAAGGTCTTCGACGGCGAGCGGTCGGCGACGCTGAACTATGCCCGCGTCAACGTCACCGTCCCCGGCATCCACAAGACAGGCCAGATCGAGCGGCGCTCGCGCGGCAAGTCGGACGATCCGGCCAAATACTTCATGGCTTCCGAGGTCGTCGGCTACGACACCCAGCCGAAATTCTCCAGTGCGCTCAGCGCCGACATCGCGGCGCGCGGCGGCCGCGTCATGGTCTTCGTCCACGGCTACAACACCGGCTTCGACGATGCGGTCTACCGCGTCACCCAGATCACCCATGATTCCGGCTATCCGGGCACGCCGGTGCTGTTTTCCTGGGCGTCGGGCGCCAAGACCACCGACTATGTCTACGACAAGGAAAGCGCCAGCGTTGCCCGCGACCAGCTGGAAGTAACGCTGAGAATGCTGGCGCAGACCGGCGCGCGGCGCATCGACATCGTCGCCCATTCGCTGGGAACCTGGGTCACCATGGAGGCGCTGCGCCAGCTCGCCATTACCGGCGACCGCGATCTCGGCGGCAAGCTCGGCGACGTCGTGCTGGCCTCGCCCGACATCGACGTCGACGTGTTCAAGAGCCAGATGCGCCGCTACGGCAAGCCGGACAAGCCGTTCATCCTGCTGCTCTCCGACGACGACCGGGCGCTGCGGCTCTCCGGCTTGATAGCCGGCGCGCGGCCGCGCGTCGGCGACTACAAGGACGCCGCCGACCTCGCCAGCTATGGCGTGTCGGTCGTCGATCTCTCCAGCGTCAAGGGAGCCGACCGCTTCAACCACACCAAATTCGCCGACAATCCGGAATTGGTACAGTTGATCGGCCAGAAGCTGCGCGAGGATGACGGGTTTGCCAGCGACCGCGAAGTGACGGACCGCATCGCCTCGGTCGGACAATAGCTGCGTTGCGCGGCAGTAACTGTTGACCATCGCCGCACCATCGGAACAGTTTGAACTGGACCGTGCCTACCTCTGCCTCTATCGAATAGGCCAAGACGTCTCCGGCTCGACGTCGCCTTTGCGGGAGCCCGCGTGACCGTGCCTTCGAAGATCTTTCTCGTCGTTGCGTTCGCGCTCGCGCTGGCAAGCTGCGCCGGCCAGAACACGCACGACTTGCTCAACAAGACGACGATCACCGTGCCTGCTTCCGACATTGCGGCGACGCACAAGATCTTCGTCGCTACAACCCGGCAAAAGGCAATGAAAGCGCCCCGGCAGGTGTTCGACGGCGACCGTTCGCCGACCACCAGCTTTGCCAGCGTCGAGGTGACGGTGCCCAAAATCCACCAGCTCGGCGCCATCGAGCGGGTCAAGGGCTCGGCCAACAGCAATCCGGCGAAGGATTTCACGGCGACCGGCGTCACCTTCTACGAAGGCGCGCCGCAATTCGCCAAGGCGGTCGGCGCCGATATCGCGATGCGCGGCGACCGCGCGCTGGTTTTCGTGCACGGCTTCAACAACGGCTTCGACGACGGTATCTACCGGCTGACGCAGATCGCGCATGACACGAAATACCCAGGCACGCCGGTGCTGTTTTCGTGGGCGTCGAGCGGCAAGACGACCGGCTACATCTACGACAAGGAAAGCGCCAATGCGGCGCGCGACGATCTCGAAGCGACGCTGCGCATGCTCGCCAAGAGCCGCGCCAAGAGCATCGACATCATTGCCCATTCGATGGGGACCTGGGTGACGATGGAAGCGTTGCGCCAGCTTGCCATCACCGGCGACCGCGACCTCGGCGGCAAGCTCGGCTATGTCATCCTGGCCTCACCCGACATCGACGTCGACGTGTTCAAGAAGCAGATGATCCGCTACGGCAAGCCCGACAAACCGTTCGCCGTGCTGCTTTCGGGCGACGACCGGGCGCTCAGGCTGTCGACCCTGATCTCTGGCGACAAGCCGCGCGTCGGCGACTATGGCGACGCGGCCGACCTCGCCAGCTATGGCGTCTCGGTGGTCGACTTGACCAAGACCAAGGGCGGCGACCGGCTGAACCACGCCAAATTCGCCGACAACCCGTTCCTGGTGCAGCTGCTCGGCGACCGCCTGCGCGCCCCGGCCGGCCTCGCCTCCGAAGAGACCGCGCCGGCCCAGCTCGACAATCTCGGCCAGGGCCTCGGCAAGGCCGTCGGTTCGGTCGCCGAAATCGTCATCACCACGCCGTTCAAGGTGCTGACCATCGCCACCGGCGGCTGAAGAAGCGCCCCGGCGGCGTTCAAACGAACAAATCAACCTTCTGGAAGGTCGTCACGTCGATCAGGCCGACGTCGGAAATCCTGAGCTCGGGGATCACGACCAGCGCCAGCAGCGAGTGCTGCATGTAGGCGTTGTTCAGCGAGCAGCCCATCTGGCGCATGGCGTCGCTGAGTTTGTCCGCCTTGGCGGCGACGATTTCCGCCCGCTCGTCCGACATCAGCCCGGCGATCGGCATTTCGACCAGCGCCAGTTCCTTGCCCTTGGAGAACAGCACGACGCCGCCGCCGACCTCACCCAGCCGGTTCACCGCCAATGCCATGTCCTGCTTGTTGGTGCCAACGACGATGATGTGGTGGGCATCATGCGCCACGCTGGAGGCCATGGCGCAGTCGCCGATATAGCCGAAGCCGGAGACGAAGGCGTTGGTGACGCCGCCGGTGCCCTTGTGGCGTTCGACCAGCGCGATCTGGCAGACATCGTTGCGGCGATCCATGGCAACCAGCCCGTCCTCGACGGCAAGATCGGCCTCCAGCGCCCGCGTCGGCGCCTGGTTTTCGATGACGCCGATGACCCGCACCCGCACTTCGTTGGCGCCCATGGGTGCCGCGATGTCGAAATCGCCTGCCTTGAGCTTCCTGCCGAGCTTGACGGTGTTCTTCGCCGTCCGCGGATAATTGTAGGCTGGAATGTCGATTTCGAGCTTGCCGCCCTTGGCCAGCCTGACGCCGCGGCCATAGACCTCGTCGATGGTCATTTCGGCGAGGTCGGAGACGATCAGCAGATCGGCGAGCCGTCCCGGCGCGATCGAGCCGATCTCGCGCTCCAGCCGGAAATGCTGGGCGGTGTTGAGCGTCGCCATCTGGATCGCCGTCACCGGCTTCAAGCCCTGGCTGATGGCATGGCGCACGACCCGGTCCATATGGCCTTCGTGCACCAGCGTACCGGAGTGGCTGTCGTCGGTGCACAGGATGAAGCTGCGCGGGTCGAGCCCGCTCTCCGTCACCGCCTTGATCTGCGAGGCCACGTCATACCAGGCCGAGCCCAGCCGCAGCATCGCCTTCATGCCCTGGCGGACGCGGGCGATGGCATCCTCGGCGCGCGTGCCTTCGTGGTCGTCCTCGGGGCCGCCGGCGACATAGCCGTGGAACGGCAGGCCGAGATCGCGCGAGGCATAATGCCCGCCGACAGTCTTGCCGGCCCTCACCGTCGCCGCGATCTCGCCCGACATCACCGGATCATTGGCGGCGACGCCCGGAAAATTCATCACCTCGCCGAGCCCGATAATGTTCTCCCAGGTCATCGCCTCGGCAACATCGGCGACGGTCAGCTCAGCGCCGGCATGCTCCAGCCCCGGTGCCGACGGCACACAGGACGGCATCTGCACGTGCACGTTGACCGGCATGGCGACCGCCTCGTCATGCATCAGCCGCACGCCCGGCAGGCCGAGCACGTTGGCGATCTCATGCGGATCGATGAACATCGATGTGGTGCCGTGCGGGATCACGGCGCGGCAGAATTCCGTCACCGTCACCATGCCGCTCTCGACATGCATATGCGCGTCGCAAAGCCCCGGCACCAGATAGCGGCCGCCGGCATCGACCACCTTAGTGCCCTGGCCGATGGCATGGCCGGCGTTCGGCCCGCAATAGGCAAAGCGGCCGCCGGCAATGGCAATGTCGGTGCCGGCGATGATCTCGCCCGAATGGACGTTGACCCAGCGCCCGTTGCGGATGACGAGATCGGCGGGTTTGCGACCCATAGCGACATCGACCAGATGCGTCGCCATCTCAGCCCAGGGTTTTGGTTTCGTCGCATTGGCGGTCTTCGGCATCAACAGGCTCCTCTTTGCCCGACTGTGCCAAGCCGCGAGGATTTTGACCAGCGAGGAAGTAAGCGCGGACGGCGAAGTTGCAGCTCTCCCCCCTTGAGGGGGAGATGTCGCCGAAGGCGACAGAGGGGGTCGCCGATCCACGCGCGACGACCCCCTCTGGCCTACCGGCCATCTCCCCCTCAAGGAGGGAGATTGATGCGCCACGGCTTTCGCCAATCGCCAAGGGCATTTTGTGCCGGCCGCAGCAACTTTGTTCTTGCTTTGTGCCGGCAGCTATGCTACTAATTTGGATATGGTGCTAATTGGCTCCAACGACCCGCCCGCCGAGGCGGGTTTTTTGTTTTAGCGTCGTTCATGGCAAAATGGCCCAAGCGGAATATGATTCCGGCTAATCAGCTTTCGCCGCGTTAGCGGATCTTACTGAATCGACGGTCGCGGAGTGTGACGCACTCCATCGTTCTAGCCTTCGGCCGGTTCAATCAATTCGATCCCGAACTGTCACTTCTTGCTCGGGTCGTCTGCCGGGTTGACGTAGGTGATCTTGAATGGCCCCTCGCCATGAACCTCTACGATCGTATCGCTTGTCGTCCAGGCGAAGTGATTCATTCCGGCCGGTGCGACGCCGAAGCCGCCAGCAGTCAGTTCGACGCCTTTCGCCTCGTCGAGCTTATCGCCCATTCCAAAATGGAAGTTGCCGGAAAGCACCGTCATGTATTCCGTGGTGGGATGATTATGTGCGGCAATTTTGTAGCCTGCGGGTGTCTTCAACCGCAGCACAAAGGCGCCGTCCTTTGAGGGATCTCCAGCGACAACAGCCATTTCCGCCCCAGCAGGAATGACAGCAGGAGCAGGACCCCATTTGATGTCTTTGGCGTTCATCGGCATCTCGTCAGCAGACAGAGGCGCCGTCCCAACAAGCAGCAGTGCCAGGGCAGAGGCAAGCTTGAGCATGACAATCTCCCAGTGTCTGTAGACGACGGCGTCGAGTATCGGCGCGCCGATCCACTTGCCGATTGGAGTCTATCAGGCCAGAGCGCCCGAACGCATCCTGCGAACGGGGGACACGCATTCGCGGTAGCCTCGGAAGCTGTCGCTAAAAACATCTCCAGGTGAAACGATTTTGTTTGTATCTCCGTGGGTGATTGGCCCTCGCTAGCTTCCAGTGCCAGATTTGTCGACGGCAGAAGACGGCTTGACGGCCTTTGGCTGGCGGCTGAAAAGGGCTGGCCTGCGGACGTGGCGGAATTGGTAGACGCAAGGGACTTAAAATCCCTCGATCTCTGATCGTACGGGTTCGATTCCCGTCGTCCGCACCAGATTGGTCTTCGTTTGATACCCTTCGTAACTGGAGACCAGGGCGCTCGACCCGGTTCTGGCCCCCTCACCTCCCAATCGGGTTCAGCTTCAAATGCTGGATTAAAATAATCGTCTTGGCGTCGATGATCCGACCATCGTGGATGCCGGCCAGCGCCTCGTCGAGCGGCATTTCCAAAACCTCGATGTCCTCGCCTTCGTCATGCGCGCCGCCGCCGTCGGAAATGCGGTCGGCGGGCGAATAGCGGGCGACGAAGAACCAGAGCCGCTCGGTCACGCTGCCGGGGCTCATATAGGGCGAAAACAGCCGCTGCACGTCCTTCAGGCGGTAGCCGAGTTCCTCCTCGGCCTCCTTGCGGATGCAGGTTTCGGGATCGTCTTCGTCGAGCAGGCCGGCGCAGGCCTCGATCAGCGGCTCCTTGTGGCCGGTGACGTAGGCCGGGTAGCGGAACTGCCGCACCAGAAGCACCGTCGACCGCTCGGGATCGAAAGGCAGGATCACCGCACCGTCGCCGCGATCGTAGGTCTGGCGGGTGTGCGTTTCCCATTTGCCGTCGCGCCGGCGATAATCGAAGACGGTCTTTTTCAAAACCGCCCATTCGTCGGAAAGGATTTCCTCAGAGCGGATGCGAATGCGATCTTCCATGGTGGACTCTCTGCTGCCGCGGCAAGGCGTAGCCGCGAACGGCCGTTCGTGCAATCGGTCCACCAATTGGTCCAGCGGCCGTTTCACCGTCTCGTGTCTGGCGCTGGCACAGTCGGCTGCCTAAATAGCGGCAACCCTTTCCGGAGTTTTTTATGACCTCATCGCTTTTCCAGCCGATCACCCTCGATGGCCTCACCTTCCCCAACCGCATCGCGGTCGCGCCGATGTGCCAGTATTCGGCCGAGGACGGCTCGGCTAGCGATTGGCATCTCTATCACTGGATGAACCTGGCGATGTCGGGCGCCGGCATGGTCACCGTCGAGATGACCGATGTCGAACGGCGCGGCCGCATCTCGCATGGCTGTCTCGGCCTCTATTCCGAGGACAATGAGGCGGCGGCGCGACGCACGCTGGATGCAGCCAAGCGCGTCGCCGCGCCGGGCACGAAATTCGGTACGCAACTTGCCCATGCCGGACGCAAGGCCTCCAACCGAAAACCCTGGGAGGGCGGCGGCCCGCTGCACGCCGATCAGGACCCGTGGCCGATCATATCGGCCTCGGCTATCGCCTACGACACCGGCTGGCAGGTGCCGCGGGCGCTGGAGGACGACGAGATCCTGCAAATCATCGAACGCTTCGCCGACGCCGCGCGGCGGGCCGAGCGCGCCGGCTTCGACTTCATCGAGCTGCATGCCGCGCATGGCTATCTGATCTTTCAGTTTCTGTCGCCGCTTTCCAACCGGCGTACCGACCGCTGGGGCGGCTCGCTGGAAAACCGCATGCGTTTCGCCGTCGAGATCGCCAAGGCGGTAAAGAAGGCGGTGCCCAGGCTGATGCTGGGCGCGCGTCTGTCGATCAAGGAATGGGTCGATGGCGGCTTCGACGTCGAGGATGCGATCGAAGTGGCAAAAGCGCTGAAGGAAGCCGGCGTCGCCTATCTCTGCTGCTCGAGTGGCGGCAATTCGCCGTTGCAGAAGCTGCCCTCTGGGCCCGGCTACCAGGTGCATCTGGCCGAAGCGGTGCGTAAGGCCGTCGGCATCCCGACGCGGGCCGTCGGCCTGATCGACGATCCGAAACAGGCCGAGGCGATCGTCGCCGACGGCCGCGCCGACATGGTGGCGCTGGCGCGCGCCTTTCTTGCCGATCCGCGCTGGGGCTGGCGCGCCGCGGCCACCTTCGGCGAAAAAATCCACCCGGCGCCGCAGCTTGCCCGCTCGGTGACGACGATGCAGCACTGGATGAAGGCGGCGAACTGACGGCGGGTTCGTCTCGCTGGGCGGGCCAGCACAGCTTCGCACTGATCCTCTGCCGGTGTAGAGTGGCCGGGGCCGCGGCTGGGCGCGGCGGGTTGGGGGAGCAGAGATATGTCGTTCAGGGGGATTTCCATTGCGGCTGCCGCCGCGGTCGTGGCCGGGCTGTCGTTCGCCGCATCGACGCCGGCCGGGGCGCAATATTGCGAAGGTACGGTTCACGGTCTTTCCAAGCACTACAATCTGGCAACCGGAAGTGGCTTTCTCGCCGTTCGGGCCCGACCGAACTCGTCGTCACGCATGATCGGGCAATTGTTCAACGGCGACCAAACCGAGATCTTCGACCGGCGCGGAAACTGGTACCAGGTCGATTTCGGCGGCCGCACCGGCTGGGCGAATGCGTGCTGGCTGCGCAATGGCTGCGGCTATTGAGCTATTTTCGCCTGAGCAAAAATAGCAGTTGCAACCAAATCGGCCGCTCCGCGTTGGCGGCGATGATGGACAGCAAGCCATTTGAAAAGCCGGTCGTGGTCGAACTCGGCCATGTCGGCAAGTATCGCCACATCCGCAGCGCCCAGGAGGCGGCGGAGTGCCTGATGACGGTCTGGCCACTCAATCGCGGGCCCCGTCATCGTGATGCCCTCGACACTTGCCTAAAAGTGCTGGAAGGTTATCGTTCGACGGCGGATGCGCGCCGGGCACTGATCGAAGCCGCCAGGGAATCGGACGTGCTGGTCGCAGACGACAGGCTGCCAGACGACAGGCTGGCCGACGACAGGCTGCATTGAGGCAACGGGCTTTCAACCGGAGGGTTTCATGGCGAAACTGACCTACAAGATCGTTGAGCATGACGGAGGCTGGGCCTACAAGGTCGGCTCGACATTCTCCGAAACGTTCCCCACCCATCAGGATGCCTTGCGCGCCGCCGAGATCGCTTCGGCCGAACAGCAGGTCGCCGGCAACACCGACGGCATCCAGTACGAGGACGCCGACGGCAACTGGCACGACGAGCTCGCCGACGGCCGCGACCGGCCGCAGACCGAGGTTTCGGATTAGGGCGTGTCGATATCCCAGTGATGCCGGCGTGCTTTACAGGTCGGTTTGGTAGCGCTACCGTCTTACATCGCGCGTGACCGGGGAGGAGCCTGGGCGTCGCCGCGGGCCAGGCAGAAAGCGGTTTCCTTCGAAGTCGTTGCAGGAATCAATCGGGAGGAGATCGATGGCGTCTGTCGCAATCGGCGATGTCTACAAATCATTTGGGACCGTCGAGGTCCTGCACGGGGTCAGCGTCGATATAAACGACGGCGAGTTCGTCACGCTGGTCGGACCTTCGGGTTGCGGAAAGTCGACCCTTCTCAGAATGATCGCCGGCCTGGAAAAGATCTCGCGCGGCCAGATCGCGATCGGCAAACGTGTGGTCAACAACGTTGCGCCAAAGGAGCGCGACGTCGCCATGGTCTTCCAGAACTATGCGCTCTACCCGCATATGACGGTTGCCGAGAACATGGCGTTCTCACTGATGCTCAAGGGCGTTCCCAAGACGGAGAGCGATGCCGGCGTGCGGCGTGCGGCCGAGATCCTGGGACTGGTGCCATTGCTCGACCGTTATCCCCGCCAGCTTTCCGGCGGCCAGCGCCAACGCGTCGCCATGGGCCGGGCGATCGTGCGCGACCCGCAGGTTTTCCTGTTCGACGAGCCGCTGTCCAATCTCGATGCCAAGCTCCGGGTGCAGATGCGCGCCGAGATCAAGGAACTGCACCAGCGCCTGAAGACGACGACGGTCTACGTCACCCACGACCAGATCGAGGCGATGACCATGGCCGACAAGATCGTCGTCATGCATGACGGCATCGTCGAGCAGATCGGGCCGCCACTCGAGCTCTATGACCGGCCGAACAACCTCTTTGTCGCCAGCTTCATCGGGTCGCCCGCCATGAACATGCTCAGGGGCGAGATCGTAAGCGACGGCTCGCCCTCGTTTCGCGGCGCCGGAGGGATTTCGGTCCCGTTGGCCTCGGCACTTTCCATCGGCAATGGTGAGCCGGTCGTGCTAGGGATACGGCCCGAGCATTTACGGCTGTCCGACCATCAGGGCATTCCGGTCACCGTCGCGGTGGTCGAGCCGACAGGGTCCGAAGTGCAGCTCATCGGCCGAACCGCCGGCGGCGAGGAGATCGTCGCCAATTTCCGGGAACGGCATTCCTTCACGCCGGGCGAAACCATCCGGCTTACGGCCGAGCCTGGCCTCATCCATCTCTTTCACGGCCAAACCGGACAGCGGTTCGAAACACCCATCGAGCAGTAGGACGGCAAGGACCATAAGCAGGAGGAAGCGAACATGAAATTCACCAGACGTGACGTGATCCGCACCACCGCCGGCGCGGCGGCGGGAGCCTTGGGAAGCCGGTTCATCGGCTCTCCCGCCTTTGCTCAGGAGGGGTTGAAATACAAGCCCGAGGACGGCGCCAAGCTCAGGCTGCTGCGCTGGTCGCCTTTCGTGCAGGGCGACGAGGATCAATGGCTGGCCAACACCAAGCGCTTCACCGAAGCGACCGGCGTCGAGGTCCGCGTCGACAAGGAAAGCTGGGAGGACATTCGCCCCAAGGCGGCGGTCGCCGCCAATGTCGGCTCCGGCCCGGACCTGATGTTCGTCTGGTTCGACGACCCGCACCAATATCCCGACAAGCTGCACGATGTGACGGAACTAGGCGAATATCTCGGCTCGAAATATGGCGGCTGGCACGACGGACCGCACCAATATGCGACACGGCAAGGCAAGTTCCTCGGCCTGCCGCTAGCGACCATCGGCAATGCCATCGTCTATCGCGAAAGCTGGGTGAAGGAGGCCGGCTTCTCAGAATTTCCAAAGGACACGGCAGGCCTGCTCGAGCTTTGCAAGGCATTGCAGGCGAAGGGGCACCCGGCCGGCTTCACGCACGGCCACGGCGTCGGCGACGGCAACAACTACGCCCACTGGCTGCTGTGGAGCCATGGCGGCCAGATGGTCGACGAGAACAGCAAGGTGACGATCAACAGCCCGGAGACGCTGAAGGCGATCGAATACGCGCAGCAACTCTACAAGACCTTCATTCCCGGCACTGAAAGCTGGCTCGACGTCAACAACAACCGCGCCTTCCTGGCCGGCGAATTGAGCGTCATCGCCAACGGCATTTCCGCCTACAACACGGCCAAGATCAACAAGGACAAGGATCCGAAGCTGGCTGAAATAGCCAAGGACATCCGCACCACCAACCTGCCGATCGGCCCGGTCGGGAAATCCGTCGAGCTGTTCCAGGTGACCACGGCCGTGATCTTCGACTACACGCCCTACCCCAACGCGGCCAAGGCCTACCTGCAGTTCATGTTCGAGGATCCGCAAATGTCGCAGTGGATCACGTCGTCGGCAGGCTATTGCTGCCAGACGCTCAAAGCCTTTGACAACAACCCGGTTTGGACGGCCGATCCGAACAATGCCGCTTACGCCAAGGCCTCGGCGACGCTGCGGCCCAACGGCTATGCCGGCCCGCTCGGTTATGCCTCGGCGGCGACCATGGCCGACTATGTGCTGGTCGACATGTTCGCCAAGGCGGTGACCGGCCAGGCGACGCCGCAAGAGGCGATGGAGGAGGCCGAAAAGCGCGCCAACCGCTACTATCGCGTTTGAGCCGGCTCGGCCGGGCAGCCATGCTGCCCGGCTTCGAATCGCGCATGGCCGCCCGGCCGTTTACGAAACCTTAGAGGAGCCGACCCATGGCCGTGACCTCCGCCGCCGTTCAGCCGCGTCCCTCGATCTTGTCTCGCATCCTGGCGACCTTGGCCGATAGCCGAAACGCGCTTGGCTTCGGCTTCATGCTGCCGGCGGCGGCATTGCTGCTGGTCTTCCTGACCTATCCGCTCGGGCTCGGCGTCTGGCTCGGCTTCACCGATGCCCGCATCGGCCGCCCCGGCATCTTCATCGGCATCGAGAATTACGAATATCTGTGGGACGACGCCGTCTTCTGGCTCTCCGTTTTCAACACCTTGCTTTATACGATCAGCGCCTCGATCCTGAAGTTCGTGCTCGGCCTCTGGCTGGCGCTTATCCTCAACCAGAACCTGCCGTTCAAATCGTTCTTCCGCGCGATCGTCCTGCTCCCCTGGGTGGTGCCGACTGTGCTGTCGGCCATCGCCTTCTGGTGGATCTACGATTCGCAGTTCTCGATCCTGTCCTGGGCGCTTATGGAAATGGGCCTGATCGACCATCGCATCAATTTCCTCGGCGATCCTGAGAATGCGCGGGCTTCGGTCATCGCCGCCAATGTGTGGCGCGGCATTCCTTTCGTGGCGATCACGCTGCTTGCCGGCCTGCAGACGATTCCGCAGTCGCTCTACGAGGCCGCCACGCTCGACGGCGCCAGCCGCTGGCAATTGTTCCGCTACGTGACGCTGCCGCTGCTGACACCGATCATCGCCATCACCATGACGTTTTCGGTACTGTTCACCTTTACCGATTTCCAGCTGATCTATGTGCTGACGCGCGGCGGGCCGGTGAATGCCACCCACCTGATGGCGACGCTGTCGTTCCAGCGCGGCATTTCCGGAGGCCAGCTTGGCGAAGGCGCCGCGATCGCAGTCGCCATGATCCCGTTCCTGCTGGCGGCGATCCTGTTCAGCTACTTTGGCCTGCAACGGCGCAAATGGCAGCAGGGCGGCGGAGATTGACATGACCGCGATCGAAACGAGTAAACGCCCGAAACTCGACGAAGGCGGCATGGGCTACCTGCAGAGCGTGCCGCGCCGCGTGGTGACGGTCTATCTGCCGTTGCTGATATTCGTCATCGTGCTGTTGTTTCCGTTCTACTGGATGACGATCACGGCGGTTAAGCCCAATCTCGAGATGACCGATTACGCCAATTTCAACCCGTTCTGGGTGGTGCATCCGACGCTCGAGCATATCCGCTACCTGCTCTTCGAGACGTCCTATCCGGGCTGGCTGCTCAACACGATCATCATCTCGACCGCCGCCACGTTCCTGTCGCTGCTGGCTGCGGTGTTCGCTGCCTATGCGATCGAACGCTTGAGGTTCTCCGGGGCGCGGCAGGTCGGCCTCGCGGTGTTCCTCGCCTATCTCGTGCCGCCTTCGATCCTGTTCATTCCGCTGTCGGTGATGGTGTTCAACCTTGGGCTTTACGACACGCCCTTCGCTCTCATCCTCACCTATCCGACCTTCCTGATCCCGTTCTGCACATGGCTGTTGATGGGTTACTTCCGCTCGATCCCGTTCGAGCTGGAAGAATGCGCGCTGATCGACGGGGCGAGCCGCTGGCAGATCCTCACCAAGATCGTGCTGCCGCTGTCGGTGCCGGGCCTGATTTCCGCCGGCATTTTCGCATTCACGCTGTCATGGAACGAGTTCATCTATGCCTTGACCTTCATCCAGTCGTCCGAAAACAAGACTGTGCCGGTCGGCGTGCTCACCGAGCTGGTGCGCTCGGACGTCTATGAATGGGGGGCGCTGATGGCGGGAGCGCTGATCGGCTCGCTGCCGGTGGTGGTGCTCTATTCGTTCTTTGTCGAGCACTATGTTTCCTCGATGACCGGAGCCGTGAAGGAATAGCCGATATCCTGATTAGGTTCGGAGGTATTCCCGGCGGCCGGGATGCGCGGGGCGGCACCCTGCCGGCCGAGACCGCGTCCGGGAGGGTGTCAGCCGCTGGTGTCGGACTTCGGCGCAAATGCGCGGTCGGCAATGCGCTCGATGAAAGCGACGACCCGTTCCGGCTCGACGAATTGCGGCATGTGGCCAAGCCCCTCGACAGGTTCGAAATCGAGCCCGCTGATCTTTTCCATCACCGGCCAGCCGTGGATATCGATGCCCAGCACGCGGTCGGAAGCACCAAACAGAATGCCGGCCGGCATGGTGATCTCACCATAGCGTTTCTCGATGCGGCCAAGGTCATGCGCGATGGCCACGACATCGGTCGATGTTGCGTAGAAATGGCTTGGCCTCAGCCCGCACCAGCCGCCGCCCTCGACCATATAGTCGGCCGGCGCCGTCTGTGGCGCGAAGATGAAGGCCAGCGTGCGTTCTGCATATTTGAGAGCCGCGGGGATCGCCACCGTATGAGCCATGATCCGGCGCCGCAGCGGCGAGTTGATGTATAGCGGGCCGAACTTCTCGCGCGCGTCCGGTTCCATATGGGTCAGCGGCGCCAGCAAGGCGACACCGGAAATCGCCTCGGGATGCTCGACAGCCAGCGTCAGTGCGATGGCTCCGCCCAGCGAATGGCCGACGACCAGAGGCTTCTCCAGCCCAAGCGCCTCGATAAAGCGCCGCACGATCTCGGCCTGCTCGGGCAGCCGCCCGCTGGCGCCCCTGGCCCGCACCGAATAACCGGAACCCGGACGGTCGAACGCGATCAGCCGATAGTTCGGGCCGAAAATTCCGAACAGCGTGTGGCGGAAATGATGAAGCTGCGCGCCGAGGCCGTGCAGGAAGACGATCGGCCGCCCCTCGCCCGTCTCGACATAATGAATGCGGTTGCCGTCGATCTCGATGAATTTCCCGCTGGCCGGCACCAGCCTTTCGGCTTTCGCCGCGATCCGCCGTGTCGCCAGCAGAGGATAGGCTGCCACGACGAGCGCCAGCAGAACCAGCGCGCCGGGCAGCCATAGAAGAATCGGTACCGGCATGTCTTGCTCAAGGCTCCAACCCGCACGCAGCATCACCCGCCGAAGGCTCCACTGCAAGGGAGGTGGCACAGGTGGATCCGTCGTTTGGCGGCATTGCCGCCGGCCGCCCGCCGCGCTATCTCAGGCGACCCGTTTGCCGGAGCCTGCCATGACCGAAATCGTCACCGCCGCCATGCTCGTCATCGGCGACGAGATTCTGTCCGGCCGCACCAAGGACAAGAACATCGGCCACCTTGCCGATATCATGACGGCGATCGGCATCGACCTGAAGGAAGTGCGCATCGTTCCGGACGAGGAAGACGAGATCGTCGCTGCGGTGAATGCGCTGCGCACCCGCTACACCTATGTCTTCACCACCGGCGGCATCGGCCCGACGCATGACGACATCACCGCCGATTCGGTTGCCAAGGCCTTTGGCGTGCCATGCGAATACGACGCCCGGGCCTACGCCCTGCTGGAGGCAAGCTATGCTGCCCGGAGCATCGAATACACGGAAGCGCGCAAGCGCATGGCGCGGATGCCGCGCGGGGCAGACCACATCGACAACCCAGTGTCGGTTGCGCCGGGCTTTCGCATCGGCAACGTCCATGTCATGGCCGGCGTGCCGGCGATTTTCCAGGCGATGCTCGACAATGTCGTGCCGACGTTGCGGGCCGGCACCAAAATGCTGTCGGCCACCGTGGAATGCCCGTTCGGCGAAGGCCTGATCGGCGGGCCGCTGGGCGGCATCCAGAAGGCGCATCCGGACACGATCATCGGCTCCTATCCGAAATATGGCGACGGCAAATTCTGGACGGAACTGGTGGTGCGCGCCCGCAGCCAGCAGGCGCTGGACTCCGCACGCGCCGACATAGAGGCTATGGTGGCGAGTTTGATCAAGGCAAACAAGGCGGGCTGATCGGCCGGCGTGACGGAACCAAGCATCGCGCAGTGACGTTTGTCACGATGGGATCGCCGTAAGGAGTGAGGGACGGCCATGCGATTCAAGACCATCGTCGCCATACTGCAGAACGAACAGGACGCCGAGCGCGTGCTCGACTGCGCGATCCCGCTGGCCAGCCGGTTCCAGAGCCATCTGATCGGCATCCATGCCGAGGCGCTGCCCGTGCCCTACACCTCGGCCACCGGCTTTCCGGACACCGAGTTCCTGCAGGTTTCGGCCGACATGAACCGGGAGCGCGCCGAGAAGTTGCAGGCCGCCTTTCACAATCGCGTCGAGAATTCCGGCCTGTCGTTCGAATGGCGCAGCCTCGAGAGTTTTTCCGGCGACAGCGCGCTGACCGGCATCTCGACCGTTCGCACCGCGGACCTGATCATCGCCGCCCAGCGCGAATCGGGCAGCGACCCGAGCGCCGACGTCGACACGCTGGTCTACGACGCCGGCCGGCCGGTGCTGGTGGTGCCGCATTCGGGTCCGCTGGTGACCAGCTTCAAGCATGTGCTGCTCGCCTGGAACGGCAGCAAGGAAGCCGCGCGCGCGGCCTTCGATGCCCTGCCCTTCATCATCGAGGCCGAGAAGACGGACATCGTCGTCATCGACCCGCCGGATACGCTCGACGAGGCGCCGGAAACGGCCGGCGCGGAAATCGCCGCCTCGCTGTCCAGGCACGGCGCGACCGTCAGCGTCTCGGTGCTGAGGTCCGGCGGCGCCTCGGTCGACGACATCATCCAGACCAGGGTCGCCGAAACGGGTGCGGACCTGCTCGTGCTCGGCGCCTACAGCCATTCCTGGCTGCGCCAGCTGCTGTTCGGCGGGGTGACGCGGACGGTGCTGCGCACCGCACCGGTGGCGGCTTTCCTGTCGCGGTAGCTTCACCGGGATAGCTTTCCACTCCCCTTGCCAAGGCCAAGCCTTTCCAGTTAATTCCGCGCGCATTCCATAGTGTCTGCGCGCGATGCGCGCTTTGCGGAGTGCGCGAAGATGTCCCTGCCCGAAAAAGCCTTCCCGGTCTCCTGGGACCAGTTCCACCGCGATGCGCGCGCGCTCGCCTGGCGGCTTGCCGGCGCCAACAAGGGGCAATGGAAGGCGATCGTCTGCATCACGCGCGGCGGACTGGTTCCGGCCGCCATTATTTCGCGCGAGCTTGGCATCCGCATCATCGAGACGGTCTGTGTTGCCTCCTACCACGACTACGCCAGCCAGGGGCAGTTGCAGGTGCTGAAGGAGGTCACGCCGGCGCTGCTCGTGGATGACGGGGCTGGCGTGCTGATTATCGACGACCTCACCGACACCGGCAAGACGGCCGGCATCGTGCGCGCGATGATGCCCAAGGCGCATTTCGCCACCGTCTATGCCAAGCCAAAAGGCAGGCCGATGGTCGACACTTTCGTTACCGAGGTCAGCCAGGACACCTGGATCTATTTCCCCTGGGACATGGGCTTCACCTACCAGAAGCCGATCGCCGACGATCACGCCGGCTGATTCGCGGCACCGCCGCTCATTGTAGCCGGTCGCCCAAGGCACCATCCGCGACCGACAAATGCCCACGTGATGCTCGCGCGGCCGCGCCATCTGGGCGGGACCGGCGCAAATCGGCAGAATTTCGCTGGTCCATGAAACATTTTTTACTTTTATTGCTTATAATTAGCCGTAAGATTCATGAGACGGCAAATGATTCTGGAAGCTGGGGCAAGCTTCTCCGATGTTGACGAGGCCAACGACGCACAACCATCTGGCCGAAAGGGTTCAGCGACTCTTCGGCGCGGTGCCGTCCCGCCTGCAGGTTGCAGCGTTGCCCTGGCGCGATAGCGGGGACGGCGTCGAAATCATGCTGATCACCAGCCGCGATACCGGCCGCTGGGTGCTTCCCAAGGGCTGGCCGGAAGCGAAGGAGCCGCTTTGCGAAGCGGCGGCGCGCGAAGCCGGCGAGGAGGCCGGGCTGCGCGGCACGATCTCGCATCACGAGGCCGGCCGCTATTTCTACGCCAAGGTGCTGGATTCCGGCGAGGAAGTGCCGTGCGAGGTTCTGGTGTTCCCGCTGCAGGTCGACAAGGTCGCCGACCGGTGGAAGGAAAAGCGGGCACGCACCCGCAAGTGGGTCACCGCCGCCGAGGCTGTGGGCATGGTGCATGAACCGGACCTTCGCCAGATCATCGCCCATTTCTGCGCCGATCCACGCCGGTTCTCCTGAGCCCGAGCGGCGCATAGCCGCGGTCAGGTGCCGCGAACGCCATCGCCGAAGCACCTCCGCGCGGCGCCGAACCTTCCTCGCTGCGCTCCGCTTCTATCCCCGTTATCCACATATGTGACACACAAGATGTTGGGGTCATAAAAGCTACGCAAACGAATCCTTGACGGCGCAAAACGAGTCGCCTTTTATAGGCCATGCGCTCCTGTTGAGAGTGCGACCGGAAAAGTTTCGAGGCCGGTCTTTTTCCCGGAATATGTGCGTTTTGATCCGCATTCCCGCCTGTTTACGAGGCCGGCGGAGGCGTGGGATTTTGAAGCCTTGGGGGGCGAAAGGGGAGGATTGTCGGGCTTGAATAAATTGTCTGTTAACACTATATTTAGTGTTTGCAGATAGGTTCGACGCTAGATAATGTGAATTTCCCTCGACCGAGGGCGTTACAAAAAGTTTTCAGTTTTTGAGGGACCCACAGGGTCCGTGAGCATGTTGGACAGCGGCCTCGCAAGAGGTTCGACCGGCAGGGCGGCGGAGACTGTGAAGATGAGAGCCGGGGTTTTCGAACGCCGGCAGACGGCGGGCATGCGCGTTTCGTCAAGAGGGCAGAAATCCTCTGGGAAAAGCGCTATATGTAGACAAAAGGGACCGGACCAATGCGCATCGAGCGTCGTTTCACCAAGCCAGGACAATCTGCCTATGCGGAGATCGAATTCCGCAAGGCGCTTTCCGAGATCAAGAATCCGGACGGGTCGGTGGTGTTCCGCTTGGACAACATCGACGTGCCGGCGCAGTTCTCCCAGGTTGCCGCCGATATCCTGGCGCAGAAATATTTCCGCAAAGCCGGCGTGCCCGCACGGCTGAAGAAGGTCGAAGAGACGCAAGTTCCCTCCTTCCTGTGGCGCTCCGTCGCCGACGAGGCTGAACTGGCCAAGCTGCCGGAAGCCGAGCGCTACGGTTCCGAGACCGACGCCCGCCAGGTCTTCGACCGGCTTGCCGGCACCTGGACCTATTGGGGCTGGAAGGGCGGCTACTTCAAGTCGGAGGAAGACGCGCGCGCCTTTCGCGACGAGCTCGCCTATATGCTGGCCACCCAGCGCGTCGCGCCGAATTCGCCGCAATGGTTCAACACCGGCCTGCACTGGGCCTATGGCATCGACGGTCCGAGCCAGGGCCATTTCTATGTCGACCCGTTCACCGGCAAGCTGACCAAGTCGAAGTCTTCCTACGAGCATCCGCAGCCGCATGCCTGTTTCATCCAGGGCGTGCAGGACGACCTCGTCAACGAGGGCGGCATCATGGATTTGTGGGTCCGTGAGGCGCGCCTGTTCAAATATGGCTCCGGCACCGGCTCGAACTTCTCGTTCCTGCGCGGCGAAGGCGAAAAGCTGTCGGGCGGCGGCCGCTCGTCGGGGCTGATGAGCTTCCTCAAGATCGGCGACCGCGCGGCGGGCGCCATCAAATCGGGCGGCACGACGCGCCGCGCGGCGAAAATGGTCATCGTCGACGCCGACCATCCCGATATCGAGGAATTCATCGACTGGAAGGTCAACGAGGAGCAGAAGGTCGCCTCGCTGGTCACCGGCTCGAAGATTGTCAAGAAGCACCTCGAAGCGATCATGAAGGCCTGCATCAACTGCGAGGGCAATGGCGACGATTGCTTCGACCCGGCGGTCAACACCGCGCTGAAGCGCGAGATCAAGGCGGCCAAGAAGGACGCGGTGCCGGAGAACTACATCTACCGCGTCATCCAGTTCGCCAAGCAGGGCTACACCTCGATGTCGTTCAAGACCTACGACACCGACTGGGATTCGGACGCCTATCTCACCGTTTCCGGCCAGAACTCCAACAATTCGGTGTCGCTGACGGACGATTTCCTGCGCGCCGTCGAGCAGGACGGTGACTGGCATCTCACCGCCCGCAAGGACGGCAAGGTGCTGAAGACGCTGAAGGCACGCGATCTCTGGGAAAAGATCGGCTATGCCGCCTGGGCGTCGGCCGATCCGGGCCTGCATTTCAACACGACGATGAACGACTGGCACACCTGCGCCTCGGCCGGTGCGATCCGGGCGTCCAACCCGTGCTCGGAATACATGTTCCTCGACGACACCGCCTGCAATCTGGCCTCAATCAACCTACTGCCCTATCGCAACGCCGACGGCACCATCGACATCGCTGCCTACGAGCACACGGTGCGGCTGTGGACCATGGTTCTGGAAATCTCCGTCATGATGGCGCAGTTCCCGTCGAAGGAGATCGCCAAGCTTTCCTACGAGTACCGCACGCTCGGCCTCGGCTACGCCAACATCGGCGGCCTGCTGATGACCTCGGGCATTCCTTACGATTCCGACGAGGGCCGCGCCATTTGCGCCGCCCTCACCGCGATCATGACCGGCACCGCCTATGCCACTTCGGCTGAAATGGCCGCCGAGCTCGGCGCCTTCCCCGACTACGACCGCAATGCGCAGAACATGCTGCGTGTCATGCGCAACCACCGCCGCGCGGCCTATGGCGAAAGGGACGGCTACGAGAAGCTTGCCGTCAACCCGGTGCCGCTGGTCGCCTCGGATCTCAAGCAGCAGGAGCTTGCCGACCATGCCAAGGCCGCCTGGGACCGCGCCATCGAGCTTGGCGAGGAGCATGGCTACCGCAACGCGCAGGCAACGGTGATCGCACCGACCGGCACGATCGGCCTGGTGATGGATTGCGACACCACCGGCATCGAGCCCGACTTCGCGCTGGTGAAATTCAAGAAGCTCGCCGGCGGCGGCTATTTCAAGATCATCAACCGCGCCGTGCCCGAAGCGCTGCGCACTCTCGGCTATTCCGAGGCCCAGATCGCCGAGATCGAGGCCTATGCCGTCGGCCACGGCAATCTCAACCAGGCGCCGGGCATCAATCCTGGCTCGCTCAAGGCAAAAGGCTTTACCGACGAAAAAATCGCCGCACTCAATGCCGCGCTGAAGTCGGCCTTCGACATCAAGTTCGTCTTCAACCAGTGGACGCTGGGCGCCGACTGGGTGAAGGAGACGTTTGGCTTCACCGATGAGCAGCTCAACGATTTCTCGTTCGAGATGCTGCCGGCGCTGGGTTTCTCGAAGAAGGACATCGAGGCCGCCAACATCCATGTCTGCGGAGCGATGACGCTGGAAGGCGCACCGTTCCTGAAGGCCGAGCACCTGCCGGTGTTCGACTGCGCCAGCCCGTGCGGCAAGATCGGCAAGCGTTCGCTGTCGATCAACAGCCACATCATGATGATGGCGGCGGCGCAGCCCTTCATCTCCGGCGCCATTTCCAAGACCATCAACATGCCGAACGATGCGACGGTGGAGGACGCCAAAGGCGCCTACATGCTGTCGTGGAAGCTGGCGCTGAAAGCCAACGCGCTCTATCGCGACGGCTCGAAGCTCTCGCAGCCGCTCAACGCCTCGTTGCTTGCCGACGTCGAAGACGACGAGGACGAAGCCATCGAGCAGCTGATCGCGGCACCGGCCGCACAGCGCGCCGTACAGGTGACCGAGAAGATCGTCGAGCGCGTCGTCGAACGTCTCTACCGCGACCGCGAGAAACTGCCGAACCGCCGCAAGGGCTATACCCAAAAGGCGGTCGTCGGCGGCCACAAGGTCTATCTCAGGACCGGCGAATTCGATGACGGGCGCCTCGGCGAGATCTTCATCGACATGCACAAGGAAGGTGCCGCCTTCCGGGCGATGATGAACAACTTCGCCATCGCCATTTCGCTCGGCCTGCAATATGGCGTGCCGCTCGAGGAATTTGTCGAGGCCTTCACCTTCACCAAATTCGAGCCGGCCGGCATGGTGCAGGGCAACGACGCCATCAAGAACGCCACGTCGATCCTCGACTACGTGTTCCGCGAACTGGCTGTCTCCTATCTCGGCCGCCACGATCTCGCCCATGTCGACCAGTCGGATTTCGACAAGACTGCACTCGGACGCGGCATCAACGAAGGCAAGGCGACGCCCTTCTCCAAGGGTCTCACCCGCGGTGCCTCGCCGGTCAAGCTGGTGTCGGGCATGGGTGCGGAGCCCAAGGGCTTTGCCGGCGCGGGCTCCGGAACTCCGGCCCGTACCGCCCCGACCGCCTTCTCCGGCTCCAACGTGCTGACGTTGAAGCCGGCCAGCGACGAAGCCATCGCCTACAAGCGCGACTACGAGGAGCGCGCCAGGGAACTGGTCGAGGACATCGTCTACGCGGAAGCGTCCGACCCGACGGAGCTGTTCACCGACGAGGCCGCCAAAGAAGCCGCCGAAGCCAAAGCGCTCGCCGCCAACCGACGCCAGCAATCGCTGATGCAGGGCTACACCGGCAACGAATGCTCGGAATGCCATAACTTCACGATGGTGCGGAACGGGACTTGCGAGAAGTGCGATACGTGTGGGGCTACGAGCGGGTGCAGCTGAGGGACGAAGAATCCTAGGAGACTTTCATGAACACGGGCAGTCCGGAAAAATTCGGCGCATTCATTGAACGTATACGCCGTGAAAAGAGATGGTCACAAAACCAGCTCGGCAAGTTGATTGGCGCTGGAAGCGCATACATCACGAGTGTGGAAAACGGGGAAATTCGGCCGACCGACTACATTCTAGACCAACTCGCGACGCTTTTTGGGGTGCCTCATGAGTATCTAATCGCTATGCTCGGACCGAAGCCGCAACTAGCTGTCGAAGATCGCCCGCGACCCAAGGCCTGAAAGACAATGCGGCCAGGAGGATGCCATGAAGTCCCTGGATCGCTTCAATTCCGAAAAGCTGAATGAGCTTGAAATCGCCGAACGTGCTCGCACTTTCAGACGCACATTCGGCATTTCAGAGCAGCTCTATGTCGATATAATAGAAATCCTTGAATTTAGATTAAAAGAGATTTTCCCCGACTTTAAGTTGATGATTCGGCGAGATGTTGAGCTGGACAGAACTGCTCACGCTACCAATGATCCGCCGCGAATCTTTGTTAGGGAGACAATCTACGACGGTGCTTGTGATGGGGATCAGGAATGTCGCAGGATACTTGCTCATGAATTGGGGCATCTGCTTTTGCATGCGCACATCGAAGGCGCGAAGCAGAGAGATCTCTTAGGGTATTCTCCTCAATTCGAGAACATGAATTCTCTTTCCAGCATCGAGGACCAAGCTGATATATTCGCACGGAATTTTTTGGTACCACCGTTTATCGCGTTCGAGCATCGGCGCGATATACAAAAGCTTTCCCGTGTGACTGGAGCTCCTATGAATATCGCTTCAGCAGCCGCCCTTATTTCAAAGCGAATTGAGATGCTGAAGATTCGGCAACCGCCAAGGACAAGGCAATAAGGCCAACGTCATCGGTATTATGCTACTCCCCGTTGGCATGATCTGCCTGCCTCCGGACACCGGCTGGACCGCCACTGGCGCCACCGTGCAAACGGAAATTCGCGACGCAATACGCTTTCATATCGAAGGCTTACGGGGCCGATGGACTGGATATGCCCGAAGTATCAGCCTGACGGAAAATGTAGAGGTGTTGCGCCTTCCAAGCGTCTGCTCCAACGCCGCACCGGAAACGGTCCCGTCAAAATAGCGATTCTTGGATCTCTTTCTCAACCCCATGGTTGAGACGGATCACCCCGTTGATAAGCCACTGCGGATACGCCTTGTGGGTTCCCATAGCCAAAACAAAGCCTTTTTCCGGATACTCAGCGCCGAATCGCTCCGCCATTTTTCGTAGCGTTTCTGCCTCACCATACAGCCGCCGCCACTTGAGGAAAGTAGCCTCGATTTCCCAATCCTGACAGGTCCCTTCACGCGGCCCGTCTGCCGTTTGATATTTGTACTTGAATAGGAATGGAGCTGGCTCATATGGGACTAAATCTTTACCCAAAAACCCAAACAAGCTGTTCGCCTCTTGATCGTGCCACAAACGAAACCGTGCTTTCTCAGCCTCAAAGGTATGGCGGTCCTTTCTTTCAGCTACAAACTCTGCGTTTTGTGGCCGAATGAGCGCCAAACTTCGACCTTGCTCCAGTTCAGCATTAAGGCTGGAAACAACATGGCGAGCAATAAATTGTGGGCGTGACTTTTCTGACAATCTGCCCGTGATCGCTAACGATTTATGCTCCAGCCTGCGGCTCTCGCTTCGATGATCACCTTTAGGGAGGCGCCAACTATATTCAATTGTGTCCCATCTACCAAACTTCTGTGCGTCCTCAAGAGTCCGGAAGGCTACAGGATAAAGACGAATCCAGTTGCCCTCAGAATCCAGCCCCGCACAACAAACCAGTTCCCCATGACTCTCTCCAACGCGAGGTGCAGCCTTTACCAAAACCACCGCAGAGTCGCGCCGAGGAAGAGATGTCAATCACGCAGCCTTTAGAGAAAAGCCTTTCGTAACACCTAGGTTTCTAACTGGATTCTTTCGGATCTTCAATATCTGCTCACAAACAATAGAGCGATGACAATCCTTATGATCCCTTTCAAAGCACATCAGGCATATGTTCTTTGTTTCGGACTGCAGTGCTAGATCACGAATTAATTTTTCAGCAGTCTCATTTGCGATATGGCTCCTGAAAATTCGCTCAAATCGCTGCCGGTCGCCCCTTCGCGCGGCAAGCCTGCCCTCTTTGGGATCGCCGAGAGCCTTTGTATGACGATAATTGATGCCGGAATTTTCAAGATGGTTCTTAAGCGAATTTTTGGAAAAGCCAGGTTTTCGTGACAGAGGCAGATCTCTGACGTCGACCAGCAATTCCACTCCTGCTGATCTCAGCACGGATACAAAATCGCCAATCTCAGACCCTTCGTAACCTATAGTCAGTAGCGCCATTGAATATCTCTTCTGCCTGCCGCAGCTCGTAACCGATCGAGCTTGTCCGAAGCACTACGCGTTATCAACCCTTAGATCGTTCGACCTGCATACACATTTAGCCTCGGCCTCCGCCCTCACTCCGCCTCAGCCACCATCTGCCTTCCACCCACCCAGTCTCGCCAAGCCTTCTCATCGCCATGGAACACGTTGAGGTCGATGCGGCCCCTTACCCCGTGCGACAGGCCGGAGCCGGAATATTGCCAGAACAGCCATTTGCGATCGGGATAGACCTTTGACGGGTGGGCGGCTACGGCGCGCAGCCAGAATGGATAATCGGGGAAGGCGCCGCGCAGATTGTCGCGGTAGAAGTCGGGGGCGGTGTAGATGATCGGCCGCTGGCCGTAGTGGCGCTCGAGCTTGTCCATGAACACCTGCATCTTCTCCAGCACCTTTTGCCGCGAAGGGCGGCGCTTGCAGCTGGATTCGCCGTTCCACTCGACGTCGATCACCGGCGGCAGCGCGCCCTCGACCCTCGGCACGTTGCGGATGAACCAGTCGGCCTGCTCGCCGGCGGTGCGGCACCAGTAGAAGAAGTGATAGGCGCCGCGCTTCAAGCCGGCGGCGTCGGCATTGCGCCAGTTCCTGGTAAACATCGGGTCGATATGATCGCCGCCGTCGGTCGCCTTGATGTAGGCGAAGTTGGCGCCCTGGGCGCGCAGCTTTTGCCAGTTCACATTGCCCTGCCAGCGCGAAACGTCGACGCCATGGACGGCAAGGCGCCTCGGCGAGGAGGACTTACCGAAATTGATCGGCTTGGCGTCGCGAAAACCATAGCGCGTGACCGGCTCGGCAAGCATCGCCGGTGCTGCGCGTGTCAGCCGCTTCGGCGGCGACATCAGCGCGATGACCTCGGCCGGCGGTTCGACGTCCTGATCGGGTACGCCCATCGCGACCGGCTGTTCGTCCTGCTCCTGTTCGGCAAAAGCGGGCGCAGCATCAGTTTTCGCCACGGATGCCACTGGCGCGGGTGGCCGCACAACCGAGCTGGTGGTCTCGCTGGACGGCACTTGCAGCGCATCGACGCCGGAGGTCGACGTACAGCCGGCAAGGCACAGCGCTGCGATCGAAAAGATGACGACGCCTGATATACGCATCTGGACCTGTACGCAAAACACAACAGACCGAAGGCAGGACAACGCCGCCGGACAAACCAAGCTGGATTCCTAACAAGAAACTACCAACAAAGTTTGAATCGAATTGTTAGGGGGTTTGCATCGGGACGTTCGCCCGGACGGGGTGCGCTATCCCCAACGTTCGACCACGTGGCTGCCTCGCAATCCCGCTTGACAACTCACTGCATGAGATTAGTCTCCACTAATCTTACGGTGTAAGGCAATACTTGGGAGGAAGTCATGCAGCCCGCCGCCCTGTCAGAATTGCAGCCCGTAGCCCCGCCCGAGCGACGCTCGCCCGCCATCGGCATCGACGAGATATCTGGCGATCTCAGCCGCGTTATCGAACGCGCCGAGGTCAATGCCTGGCTCGATCTCTATCGCGCCGCCCCGGCAGACTTTGCCGCAAGGCAAGGCCTGGCGATCGCCGAAGATGGCGATCTCGTCTGGACCACCTGCACGACGATCCCGTTCATCCATTTCAACTGCGTCAAGAATCTCGGTGTCGATAGCGCTGCCACCGAGAGCCGGCTCGACGCGCTTCTGGCGCATTATCGCGAGGCCGGTATTCTGCGGCCCTGGTTCTACACCAATCCGCATACCGAGCCCGCGACGCTCAGCTGCTGGCTCGAGGCACGCGGCCTGCAGCGTCAGGGCGGTTGGGAACGCATCTTTCGCGACGCCACGCCATTGCCAACGGAGCCGCTTTTCCCGTCGAAGGATGTCTCGGTCGAGCGGGTGACGTCGGCAACGGCAAGGGAATGGGCTGGGTTCATCGACAGCCAATATCGGTTGCCGACCTCACCATGGTTGCTAGCGCTGGCCGGCCGACGCGGCTGGCATCATTATATGCTGCGGCGGGACGGCGCGGTGGCGGCGGTGCGCTCGATGGTCATCGGTGTCGACGGCATGGCCTGGAGCGGCATCGACGCGCCGGTGCCCGGCATCATGGCGCCGAGCTTCGACCTCGATGCAATGCTCGGCGAAGCGATGGTGCGCGACGGACTTGCGGCCGGTGCAAAACTGTTCGTGGCCGACATCGAGGCGCCGCAGTGCGAACGCGACGGGCCGGCGTATCGCAACTATGCGCGCCTCGGCTTCAGGCTCGCTTATTTCCGCAGCCATTACAGCTATTTGCCGGCAAATTCCGGCTGACCGCTTCAAGACCCTAGCCGCAAAGCCACAGCTTGTGGCAGGTCGTGGCCATAAGGTGGGCCGGCGGTACAAAACGATCGTTGACCGCCACATCATCGTCCGCCCGGCGGACCTTTTCCTCGAGCAGCGTGCGAAGTTCTGCCGGCTGCACGCGGTCGCGCTCCATCACCAGCTTGATCATCGGATCACTCAAGAGCTCGTCCAGGGTGTTGATGCTGTCGTTCATTCCGTCGCCTCCTCGACTGCCGCCCGCACGCAATAGATAGGCAGCAATGATGGCCCGCCAATGACGCTTTGCCGGCTATCTCGTGTCGCTTTGGATTAAATTTTATCCAGACTTCACCTCAAGCCGGAGGTGGCGCGCCTTCATATTGCGGCAGGCCGTCGTCGATCTGGACCCAGGGCTGCTTCGAGGCGGTCCAGATGTGCATCTCAGGCCTGAACACCGAAGGATCATCGAGCGAGCCGGTCGTGATGCCGATGATGCCGGCGGAATCGCGCCGGGAAAACATCGTCGTGCCGCAACGCGGGCAAAAGCCACGCTTGAGATCGGGCGAGGAATTCACCGTCGCCACCGGTCCGTCGACCGTCACATCGTCGATGCGGAACAGCACGCGCGCGTTGAAGGCGGCACCCAGTGCCTTCTGGCAGAGCCGGCAATGGCAGACGCGCTCATTGATCGGTGTCGCCTCGGCATGGTAGCGCACCGCACCGCACAAACACCCGCCCTGATATCTTGCCATCGCCCATGTCCCTTCCCTGCGAGGATAGGCGATACCTATCGATAGGCGTGGCACCGTCAATTGAAAAGCTTTGATGGCGTTATCTAAAGCTGTGATCCGGCCGATGGGCGATCGGCTGGATGCGCCGCGCCAAGGCCTCATCAACGAAATGCCGGCCATCTCGCGGGAGACGGCCGGCAGACAATTGACTGAGCGTCAGTTCGTTTCGTTGACGACCTCATCCCAAGTCTTGACCTTGGTCTCGCCATTGAGGAACGGCAGCGTGGCAGCTGTCAGTTCCGGCGCGAAGAACACGTCATAGTGGGTGCGGTTCGGCAGGATCGCCAGGCGGTTTTGCGACAGGTTCTCGCGCATCCAGCCGGCGTCCTTCAACCCGCCGCCAAGCATCTGGTAAAACTTGATCTCGTGCTCGGGCCGGTACATGTCGCTGTCGCCGAACACCAGCATGACCGGCATTTTCAGCTTCGGCACGTCGGCAGAATAATCGTAGTCCTTGCGCATATAGGCGCCGAGCTGGTCGAGCAGTTTCGGAAAATCCTTCGGATGCGGCGCGACCGCGACGTAGGATTTGTACATCGGCGTGTCCTTCATCATGTCGGCCATCGCTGCGCCGACTTGTGCCTGCTGGCCACGCATCTCGGCATAGAAGCCGTCCGCGGCGTAGCCGGTCGAGACCAGGACGAGCCGGCGCACCACGTCGGGATGCTGCACGGCCATGCGGAAGGCGACGCCCCCACCCAGCGAATAACCCATGACGTCGACCTTGTCGTAGCCGAGCGCCTTGACGATCGCCGCCATGTCGTCGCCCATCGCCTCCAGGCTGAGCGGCCGGTCGCCGAGTGCGGTGCGGCCATGGCCCTGCAGGTCGACCCCGATGACGGTGCGGTTTTCGGTAAGCTTCGGCAGGATCGGCGCGAACATGTCGGTTGTGCCGAGACCGCCATGCAGCAGAAGCAGTGGCTCGCCCTTGCCATAGACGGCGTAATAATAGTTCAGGCCGTTGATCGGCAGCAGGCCGGACTTTTGCGGCTTCGGCAGTGTTGCGGTTGCGGTCGTCATGGCGGGCTTGGCCTCCTCTGCGTTGATGGCGCCCGGCGCGGCAAAGAGCGCGGCGGCCGAGGCGAAAATGGCAATAAATATCGATCTGGACATATCAGTCTCCCTCTCTCGTTTGCATCAAAGTCGCTTGTGCATCAAAGTAGCTTGGCGACCTCCTCGAGCTGTTCGGCGCACTGGCCCCAGCCGTCGTGAAAACCCATTTTCTCGTGCTGTTCGCGGTCGGCGACCGACCAATGCGCAACCCGGGCGATGTAGCGGGTCTTGCCCTCGCCCTCGTCGTCGAAGGTCAGCACGACCGTCATGAACGGCTTTTCGGACGGCTCCCACGCCTTGGTATAGGCATCGGTGAAGACGAGCTTTTTGCCCGGTACGACTTCGAGGAAGATGCCTGGATTCGGGAACTCCTTGCCGTCGGGATCGGCCATGACGACAAGGGTGGAGCCACCGGTCCGCACATGCATTTCGGCGCGCGGCGTCGTCCACGGCTTCGGCGAGAACCATTGCGTCAACAGCTTCGGCTCGGTCCAGCAGCGATAGACGTTCTCGCGCGGCGCATCGATGATGCGGGCGAGAACGAGCTCGCGGTCGGAGTTGGGGGCGATGTCCAGCTTGGTGGTCATGGTGTTCCCTCACATGTCGGTTTTGGCTTTCGTGTCTAGGACGAACCGACAAGACGCAAGCCGACACGGTCCGCGAGAAAAAATCCGCGGGACCGGAGATTCGAACGAAGGAACTGAGTGGCTTCAGTGGCGCTTGGCTTGCACCAGATAAGCGTCGATCTCGGTCTCGCCGAGCCACTTGGCCGCTTCCAGCCGATGCAGGCCTTCGACCAGGACGTGGCGCTTGCCGTCATGGCGCACCTGGATCGGTATCTTCATGCCGTTTTCCAGAATGTCCTCGGCCAGATGGCGGACGGTTTCAGGATGCAGCGTCTTCTTGCGCGCGGTCGGCACGTAGATGTCGTCGACCCTGACTTTTTGCACTCTCAGCATATCGGCTCCCGTGCGGACAAGGCCGCCCTTTGTGAGATAGTCTGTTTGGCCGGCAAGGCCAAGGGAGCAGCCCGGCAATGGCTGGCCCGATCGTTTCCAATTGACGCTTGGCCGGCGGATGGCCGAAATGGCGGCCTTCGACCTTAGCGGTGTCCATGAACCATCTGCCGACCGAGTTTCCCGATTTCGGACTGACGCCGGAGCAGCGACGCCAGGCGGTGCGCAGCCATTACTGGGAATGGCCCGGTATGGATGGCGGGCGCGGCGAAATCTGGTGCTACAGCGACCGTTTTTCCTATCGCCCCGGCGAGATGGTGGCGCTGCATGTCAGTTCGACGGCCGCCGGTTTCGGCATCGCGATCATCCGCGACGGCGGCGCGGAAACGACAATGTTCGAAAGGACCGGGATTGCGGCGCGCTGGCAAGATACGCCGGATCAATGTTCGGTCGAAGGCTGCGGCTGGCAGGCGTCGTTCGAGTTTCGCATCGGCGACGACTGGCCATCCGGCGCCTATCGCGTCACGCTTGAAGCGGACGGTCGCGACGGCAAGCCGATCCGCTGTCATCACCTTTTCATCGTCTCGCCGCAGCCCGGCAAGAAACCCGGCCGCGTGCTGCAGGTCGCGGCCACCGGCACCTGGCTCGCCTACAACACATGGGGCGGTTCCAACCATTACGAAGGCATCACCGGGCCGGCCCGCGACCAGTATGCACGAATGGTGTCGACGCAGCGGCCTTGGTGCCGCGGCTTCGTCGTGCTGCCCAAGGATGCGCCGCGCGTGCCGCTCGAAGTCGCGGTGCCGCCGAAAACCGTGCCGCGCTGTCCGCACATGGAATGGGCCTTTGCCACCGGCCATTCGAAGAAATACGCCTCAGCCGGCTGGGCAAGCTACGACAGCCATTTCTTCCGCTTCGCCGAGCGTTCCGGCTACGCCGTCGATCTCGCCAGCCAGCACGATCTGCATTTTTCGCCCGACATTCTCGACGGCTATGACTGCGTCGTCTTCGTCGGCCACGACGAATATTGGACCTGGGAAATGCGCGATGCGGTCGACACCTATGTCGAGCGCGGCGGTCATGCGGCGCGCTTTGCCGGCAACTTCATGTGGCAGACCAGGCTGGAGGACGAAGGCCGCCGGCAGGTCTGCTACAAATACCGCGCCCGCGCCGAGGACCCGGCCTATCGCGGCGGCGATATGAAGCGCGCCACCAATTCCTGGGAAGCGCCGGAAATCGGCCGGCCGGGTGCGGCGACCTTCGGCCTCAACGCGACAAGAGGCGTCTATGCCGGCTGGGGCGGCTGCGCGCCGCGCGGGGTGCGTGGCTTTCCGGTCTACCGGCCGGAGCATTGGGCCTTCGCCGGTACCGGCATCTACTATGGCGACCTGCTCGGCGCCGACAGCCATGTCTATGGCTATGAGGTCGACGGGCTCGATTTCGAGATCCGCGGCGGCCTGCCCTACCCGACGCCCGACAGCGGCGCACCGAACGGCCTGCAGGTGCTCGCGGTCGGCATGGCTGCCCAGGTCGAGGAAAGCGCCGACATCCCGTTCGAGGACCAGTTCCTCGGCGACGAGGACGGCCGCTTCACCGCCGAAACGCTGTTCGGCGAGGCAAGTGACGCCAATCTGGACAAGGTCAAACGCGGGAACGGCATGATCGTCAATTTCCGGCGCGGCAAAGGCGAGGTGTTTCACGCCGGAAGCTGCGAATGGGTTGCCGGCCTGCTAAGGCAGGATGCGATGGTCGAGCGTGTTACCAGAAATGTCCTCGACCGCTATCTCGGAAAGTCATGACATGCTGAAGTCCCCTGCCCCGGAAGCCCGCGAAGCCTCGCATCTGTTCTACCTGTCCAGCCTGCGCCGGCCGCTGATCGACCGCGCCGAAGGCATCTACATGTGGACGCAGGATGGCCGCCGCTTCATCGACGGATCGAGCGGCCCGATGGTCGCCAATATCGGCCACTCCAATCGCAACGTGCTTGATGCGATGAAACGGCAGATGGACCGCGCCACCTTCGCCTACCGCCTGCATTTCGAGAACGAACCGGCAGAGGAGCTCGCGCGGCAACTGGCGGCCAAACTCCCCGAGGGCCTGGACCGCATCTTTTTCGTCTCCGGTGGCTCGGAGGCGACGGAATCCTGCGTCAAGCTGGCGCGGCAATGGGCAGTCGCCATCGGCCAGCCCAGCCGCTGGAAGGTGATCACGCGCTTTCCGTCCTATCATGGCGGCACGCTCGGCGCGCTCGCCGTCACCGGCGACGATGCGCTGGCCGAAACTTTTGCGCCGATGATGCAGGTCATGCCGACGGTGCCGGCGCCTGCCGCCTGGCGCGACCGCGACAATCTTTCGATGGAACAGCGCGGCACCCGCTACGCCGACATGCTGGAGGAAAAGATCCTCGCCGAGGGACCGCAGAGCGTGCTCGCCTTCATTATGGAGCCGGTCGGCGGCGCTGCCACAGCTGCATTGGTGGCGCCCGACAGCTATTATCCGCGCATCCGCGAGATCTGCGATCGCTACGGCATCCTGCTCATCCATGACGAAGTGATGAGCGGTGCCGGCCGCACCGGAAAATTCCTTGGCGGCGACCACTGGAACTGCAAGCCAGATATCGTCGCGCTGTCGAAGGGGCTGGGCTCGGGCTATGCCCCGCTCGGTGCGCTGGCGGCACCGATGCGGCTGGTGCAGCCATTGCTCGCGTCGGGCGGCTTCCAGCACGGCCATACCTATGCCGGCAATCCGCTCGCCTGCGCCGCCGGGCTCGCCGTGCTCGGCGAGATGGACCGTCTCGGCCTGATCGCGAACGCGGCTGTCATGGGCGAGCTATTGATGGCCGAGCTGAAGGGATTGGCGAAGCGGTTTCCGTTCATCGCCGACGTCCGCGGCAAGGGCCTGCTCACCGGTGCCGAAATGGTCGCCGATCCGGACACGCTGAGGCCGATCGAGCCGGCGAAAAAGGCCACTCAGCGCCTGCTCGACCTCGCCTATGAGCGCGGCCTGATCATCTACGGACGCAAGGTCAAGGGCGGTGTCGACGGCGACAATTTCATGGTCGCGCCGCCGATGATCGTCACCGCCGCGCAGATCGGCGAGATCATATCCATCATCGGTGACGCGCTCGAGGTGCTGGCCGGCGAGCTCGACCTGCCGGTCGAAGGCTGAGGAACGAACCATGGCACCGCGCAAAGTCATCATCACCTGCGCCGTCACCGGGTCGGTGCACACCCCGTCGATGTCGCCGCATCTGCCAGTGACGCCGGACCAGATCGCCGCAGACGCAATCGCCGCCGCCGAGGCCGGCGCTTCGATCCTGCATCTTCATGCCCGCGACCCTAAGGATGGGCGGCCGACCGCCGACCCCGAGGTGTTCATGCAGTTCCTGCCGCGCATCAAGCAGGCGACCGATGCGGTGATCAACATCACCACCGGCGGATCGTCGCTGATGACGCTCGACCAGCGGCTGGCCGCGCCGCTCAGGGCCGAGCCGGAAATGTGTTCGCTCAATATGGGTTCGATGAACTTTGCGCTGTTCCCGATGCTCGAGCGGCCGCGGGAATGGCAGCACGAATGGGAGCCGAAACTGCTCGAGGCCACCCGCGACACGATCTTCAAAAACACCTTTGCCGACATGGAGACGGTGCTCGAGAAGCTCGGGCGCGGTTGCGGCACGCGCTTCGAATTCGAGTGCTACGATGTCGGCCATCTCTATTCGCTGGCGCATTTTCGCGATCGTCGGCTGGTGTCTGGACCTTTGTTCATCCAGTTTGTTTTGGGCATCCTTGGCGGCATCGGCGCCGATCCAGAAAACCTGATCCACATGAAGCGCATCGCCGACAAACTGTTCGGCGACAGCTACCAATTTTCGGTGCTGGCCGCAGGACGCCACCAGATGCCGATGATCTCGATTGCGGCGGCGATGGGCGGCAATGTCCGCGTCGGGCTGGAGGACAGCCTCTACGACGGGCGCCAGCTCGCCAAGTCCAATGCCGACCAGGTGCGCCGCATCCGCAGCGTGCTCGACGGATTGTCGCTGGACGTCGCGACGCCGGCCGAGGCGCGGCAGATGCTGGCGCTCAAGGGCGGCGACCGCGTGGCGTTCTGAGATGCGGCCGTGACCAACCCACCGTCAAGAGACATTGTCATCCGGCCCGGCCGGGTGGAGGACGTCGAAACCATCCACGCCGCGCTCCTACGGCTCGGCGCGCATGTCGGCGCACATCAGGAGATCACCTCGACAGCTCGGGATCTCCGCACCTATGGCTTTGGCGAGAAGCCTGCCTTCTCGACCCTGATCGCCGAGGTCGGCGGCGAGTTTGCCGGGCTTTGCCTGCATTTTCCAATCTTCTCGACATGGATGGGCCGGCCCGGCGTCTATGTGCAGGACCTCTATGTCGAGGACCGTTTTCGCGGCCGCAGGATCGGCGAGCGCCTGCTGCGCCAGGTCGCGGCGCAATGCCGGAAGGACGGCGGCGTCTATCTCAAGCTGTCCGTCGATACCGACAACGAGACCGCCAAGGCTTTTTACGAACGGTTGGGCATTGCCTGGTCCAGCTACGAGCAGGTGCAGAAGATCGTCGGCGACGCCTTTTTCGCCTTCGCCGATGCACCGGAGGAGCTAATATGAAAGCCTTCTATGCCGAAGAACAGAAGCGCCACGACCCGAAGGCATTCCTCTCCAGCGGCGCGCCGCAGCCCAATCCGGAAAAGCCGGAACGGGTCGAGCGATTGTTGGCCGGCGCAAGGGCTGCCGGCTGCACGATCGAACGGCCGCGGGATCACGGACTCGGCCCGATTGCCGCGGTACATACGCCGGAATATCTCGATTTCCTTCACCATATCTTCGCGCGCTGGCAGCGCATCGAGGGCGCCTCGGCCGAGGTCATCCCCAACATCCACCCGATCGCGCGGAACGGCTCCTATCCGGCCTCGGCGGTCGGCCAAGCCGGCTACCACATGGCCGACACAGCCTGCCCGATCTCCGGCGAGACGTGGCAGAGCGCGCTTTGGAGCGCCTGGAGCGCGGTTGAAACCGCCGAGGCGGTGATGTTGGGAGCGCCGGCCGCCTACGCGCTATGCCGGCCGCCCGGCCATCACGCCTTTGCCGACGTCGCCGGCGGCTTCTGCTTCATCAACAATTCGGCGGTCGCCGCACAGGCTCTACGCAAGCAGGCAGCGCGGGTGGCGATCCTCGATGTCGACCTGCATCACGGCAACGGGACGCAAGGCATCTTCTATGCCCGGCCGGACGTGCTCACAGTCTCGCTGCACGCCGACCCAGTGCGTTTCTATCCGTTTTTCTGGGGCTATGCCGACGAGCGCGGCGAAGGCGCCGGCCTCGGCTACAATCTCAACCTGCCGCTGCCGCGCAAATCCGGCGATGCGGCTTTCCTCGAAGCACTGGCGGCAGCGTTCCAGCGCATCAACGCCTTCTCGCCCGATGCGCTTGTGGTCGCGCTGGGGCTAGACGCCTTCGAAGGTGATCCGTTCGGCGGGCTGTCGGTGAGCACGCCTGGTTTTTCGCGCATTGCAGAGGCGATCGCCCGGCTCGGCCTGCCAACGGTCATCATCCAGGAAGGCGGTTATCTCTGCGACGAGCTCGGCGACAATCTCACCGCCTTCCTCACCGGTTTTGGCGGCGCCCACAAGCGGTGATCCGTCGGCGTGGCCCGCTCAGGATCGCTCCTGCCTCAGCATGGCGACAACGCGGTGCACGCTCTCCAGCGTCTCGTCGATCTCGCCTGCAGTGTTGTAATGGGCGATGCCGATGCGCACCACGCCCTGCTCGGCCGGAATGCCGAGCTGGTGGACGATCTCCCAGGCGTAGTTGTGGCCGGACCACAGGAAGATGTTTTCCGCATTCATCTGCCGCACGATCGTCTCCGGCGCTATGCCTTCGACAGTGAACGACACCGTCGGCACACGCTCATTGATCCGCTTCGGATCGGTGATGCCGTGGATGGTCAGGCCGGCAATATCCGACAGACCGTCGATCAACTGTTGCGTTAGCGGGTTCTCGTAAGCGATTGAGACTTCGAAGGCCTTGGCGATTTTCCGCCGACGCGATCCTTGCGCGCCAGCTGCCGCTCCCAACTCGGCAAAATAATCGACAGCCGCCGACAGGCCGGCCATCAATTCAATTTGCGGCGTGCCGAGCTCGAAGCGCTCCGGCAAGGCATTGGACGAGCAACGGCATTTATACGGCTTAAGCGCATCGATAACGTCCAGCCTGCCCCACAAAATTCCCATATGCGGGCCGAAGAACTTGTACGCCGAGCAGATCAGGAAATCGCAGCCGAGGTTTTGGACGTCGATCAGACCATGCGGCGCGAACTGGACGGCATCGATGTAGACCAACGCACCAGCCCGCCTAGCGATGCCGGTCAACGCCTTCACCCGGTTGATCGACCCGGTGAGATTGCTGGCGTAGTTGAGCGCGACGAGCCGCGTCCTCTCGGAAAGCAACGCGGCGAGCGCCGCCTCCTCGATCTGCCAGCTCTGCTGGTCGAAAGGCACCAGCGCACGACAAGGCCAAGGTCTTCAGCCAGTTGCAGCCAGGGTGAGACGTTGCCCTCATGGTCCATGCGGGTGAGGATGATCTCGTCCCCGGGCTTCATCGTGCGGCCGAGCGTTCGCGACATGTGGTAGGTCAATGTCGTCATGTTGGCACCGATGATAATTTCCTGCGGGCTCGCAGCGCCGAGAAAATCCGCCATCGCCAGATGGGCCTCGTCGACAATGTCCTGTGCCGCAATGGTGGTCTCGAAGAAGCCGCCGAGGTTGGCATTGGTGGTCAGCAGGCAGCGTGACACCGCGTCCGCCACCGACTGCGGGACCTGCGTGCCGGCAGGATTGTCGAGATAGATGCGCTGGCGGCCCTTGTCGGTCAGCGACAAAGCCGGAAATTTCGCGCGCACCGCGTCGATCCGGAAGCCCATGGCTGTTCCCCTCTCCTTATGACAATCGGACAACCACGTCCCGACGCGTCAAGGGCACGGATTGCCGACACGCTGGTGGATCGCATCAACGGCTTTCTGCATGTCCTCGGTCCAGACCACGTCGGCGGAAGAGAGCGCCATTTCGAGTTGCGAAATGGTGGTGGCGCCGATGATGTTCGAGGTGACCAAGGGCCGGTTCGAGACATAGGCATTGGCAAACAGCGCCGGCTCCATGCCGAAGGTGCGCGCCAACCGGTTGTATTCGAGCTGCACCTCGGCAGCATTCGGCGTCTCGTAGCGCTGGCCGCGGTTGAACAACTGCGAGCGCGAGCCCTGCGGCCGCGCGCCATGATCGTATTTGCCGGTCAAATAGCCTTGCGCCAGCGGTGAATAGGCAAGCAGCGACACCTGCTCGCGCTCGCAGACTTCGGCAAGGTTCACCTCGAAGGTGCGATTGACGAAATTATAGGCGTTCTGCAGCGAGGCGACGCGCGGGCCGAGGCCCTTGTCGGCTTCGGCAATGAAACGCATGACGCCCCAGGAATTCTCGTTCGACAGGCCGAAATGGCGGATCTTGCCGGCCTTCACCAGTTCATCAAATACGGCAAGCGTCTCGGCGATCGGCGTCTCGCCTTCCGGCACACCGGCGGCATCGGAGCGTCGCGGCAAGGTGCCGATGCGGTTCGGATTGGCGCCCCACGGCACGTCGCGTTCCGGCCAATGGATCTGATATAGGTCGATGTAATCGGTGTTGAGCCTGGCGAGTGACTTATCAATAGCGTCGAAGATATCGGCGCGCACCAGCTTAGACGAGCGGTCGCCGCGAAACCAAGTGTTGGCGGTGCGACCAACTACCTTCGAGGCGATGATCACTGGTCCCGATTGCGCTTCTCCTTCATCCAATTGCCAATGATTGTCTCGGTACGGCCTTGTGTCTCCGCCTTGGGTGGGATCGGATAGAGTTCGGCGGTGTCGATGAAATTGACACCGCGAGCAAACGCCAGATCCATCTGGGCGTGACCGTCCGCCTCGGTGTTCTGCTGGCCCCAAGTCATCGATCCGAGGCAGATTTGCGACACGAAAAGATCGGTCTGGCCGAGACGGCGTTTGTGCATGGAGTTTCCCCGGCGGGAATTTTGCGCGGCTGCGCGAGGAGGAAGCAATAGCATACAGGAAAGCGCCGCCCGCTTCCAAGCCCACCGACGGCAGGTCAGGCGACTTTCCAGGATGCCGGCGAACGGAGTTTTTCGCTGCGTCTAACAAAAAACCGGCCAAGTGCCGGCACTGAGGCCTACGGTCGAAGCACCACAGAAGTTTCGCGGGAACAGCCGAATTATGTCAAAAAAGATCAGGGCAGCATGGCTGCTATGCGAATGCTGCACTGCACAATTGTCATGATCTGCCTATATTGACGGCCGTGGAGGTTCAATAAGGGGCTTGAATCATGGGATTCTTCACTGAAATGTTCGCCCGTCCGCGTCCGCGGGAACAGCTGCGTTATCGTGCGGCACTGGCGCTGCTCCATTCGATGAGCAATGCCGATCGCGCCGATATCGGCGTCAAGCCGGCCGATTTCCCGCGCATCGCCCCGGAAATGTCCCTACGCTAAACAGCGCGCCGTGAGATATCCCGCCGCAGCGGGATATCTCACGAGCTGATCTCAACGCAATCCGAGGAAGATCGACTTGCCCAATGGCACGCCGTTGTGGCGCAGGATGTCGTAGGCGGTGGTCAGGTGGAAATAGAAATTGGGCATGGCGGCATGCAGCAGATACTGCATCCCCGGCATCGAAACCTCGCGTCCCGCGAGCCGCAGTTCGACTATCCTGTCATCTGAACCATCGAATTCGGCCGCCGAGAACGTGGCGAGTAGATCGAGCGTCTTGGTTATGCGCGCCTGCAGCTCGGGGAAGCTCGCCTCATTGTCCTCGTATTTTGGCACCTCGCGCCCGGCAAGCCGCGACGGCGCCCCCTTGGCGTGATCGGTGGCAATCTGTACCTGCCTGGTCAGCGCAAACATGTCCGGCGCCAGCCTCGCCGTCAGATACACCTGCGGGTCGATCTTGCGGTCAGCCGCATTTTGCTCGGCAATGTTCAGCACATTGGCTAGTGCCTTCAGCCTCGCCGAAAATACCGGCACGGATGCTTCATACATTGATATGGTCACAAGAAATCTCCACGCGGCCCGACTGCCCACGGCGAGAGGTAGCGCTTTCGCAGGCGATTGTTCAAGCGTCACCACGTCGCCGCAATCGATATGATAGGATTTTTCATCGAGTGGAGGTTCCCGATGAGACGCGCCTTGTTCGCAGCGAACGCTTTTTTCTCCCTTGCCGCTACCAGCCAACCGGTGCTCGCCGCCGACGCGCCTTACATAGACGACAGGTCGGATGCCGAAGCGGTCATCCGGTCGCTCTACAGCGCCATCAGCCGGCACGAATTCGCGCGCGCGTGGGACTATTTCGGCGACACCAAGCCGGACAAGGATTTCAACTCCTTCGTCAAAGGCTATGACGGCACGGACACGGTCGAAGTCAAAACCGGTGGCGTATCCGAAGACGGGGCTGCCGGCAGCATCTACTACAGCGTTCCGGTCGCCATCCGGGCGACGGCCAAGGACGGCAGCGAGAATGTCTTTGCCGGCTGCTATACGCTGCGCCAGATCAACGCCTCGATCCAGGAACCGCCATTTCGGTCGATCTTCATCGACAAGGGTGCGCTGAAACCCTCAAAGGCCGATTTCGAGGATGCCGTGCCGGCAAGCTGCGGCGAAGGACCGCCGCCGCCGAAGAAGGACGCAGCGCTTGAGCAGGCCAACAAGGCGTTTGCCGCGACTTATGGCGACCAGTGCGACAAGGATCTTTTGCCGCAGAAGCCGGACATCTTCTCGATCCACTATAAGGACAAGGATGCGGCTGCCAGCGATCCCGAAAGCGAAACGCGGCTTTTCCATTTCGCCTGCTCGGCCGCGGCCTACAACGAAAACTCGATCTATTACATGAGCGACGACGTGCTTGGCGTAAGACAATTGCAGTTCGCCGAACCTGAAATGGACATCCGCTACGAGAACAATGACAGCGACGGCAAATTGCTGGGCATGACCATAGTTGGCTTCCAGACCTCCGGCTGGGCAACCAATTCCGATTACGACGAAGAGACCAAGACGATCACCACCTTCAACAAATGGCGTGGCATCGGCGATGCCTCTTCGTCGGGGACCTATCTGTTTCGCAACGGCGATTTTTCCCTGGTCCAGTACGACGTCGACGCGTCTTATGACGGCGAGGAAAATCCGCAGACGGTCGTCGACTACAACACCGCGCCTTAAGGGGCCTTCGACAACATCCAGTTGAGCGTGCCGCGCCAGTCGGTCATGCGGATGGGCGTGCCGTGCGTGCCGGTCTCGAAGCGGACGAAGCGTGTGGGATAGCTCTTTGATTTGGCCAGGATGGAGCGGAAGAAGGCTTCCTGTTTCTCGATTGGAAACACCGGGTCCTTGCTGCCTTGGCCGAAGAAGACCGGCACACGACGCTTGAAGGCGGGGCTTGAGAAGAAACTCTCGTCCCACAGCGAGCCGAGCAGCAGCAGCCCGTCGATGCGCCGGCCGGTATCATTGCGGGCGGCCAGCTTCCAGCATAATGAGCCGCCCATCGAGCCGCAGGCGACGAAGATTTTTGCGCTCGGCGATTGTTCGGCATAGTGGTCGATCAGCGCGGCGATCTGGGCGGCACCTGTGTCGCCGAAATCGGAAAAGTCCGGCGATAGATAGAGACCGCCGTTGCCCGCCATCAGGTTCTTGATGCGATTGAAATTACCGCCGAAGGTAAAGTCGTCGGTGCCCTGCTTACGGCTGCCGCCCTGCCCGTGCAGATAAAGCACGATGATGCTGGCGCCCCCGGTCTTGCCGACGGCAATGTGGCGGACATCGCCGGCGTCGGTCTTCAGCAAGAGATCCTGCTGCACCTTGCGCACGCCGGTTTCGGTGTATTGCGCGTGCACACGACGCTCAGGCACTTCGTCACGAGCGTTGATGTCGCGCAGCTCACGATAATCGACCACCGTATAGGCGCCGTTGCTCTCGGACGAGAGGGTGACCGGATAGGCGAACAGATCGTCCTTGAAGGGTTTGAGTTCGAGAGCGTTGGCATAGGCGACACAAAAGAGCTGCAAAAGAATCGCCATCAGCAGGGCCGGGAGGCCCGAGGGGGGCAAGCGGAACCGGAAGCAGGAACGAAAGGCCATCCCTCAGCCATGCGTTTTTCGGCTTCGGTTTGTCAATCCTGCAGCACGCCGCCGGCGCCTTCCAGCGCCTCGCGCGTGTCGACATCGATCGCTGCCCCTTCGCCGATCTCGACATCGATGACGTCGAGCCCTTCGGCCTCGACCAGATGGCGGGCGCCGGTATCGCCTTGGAGGTGAGCGATCGCGGCAAACAGCGAACGCGGCAGCAGCACCGGATTGCCGCGCCGCCCAGCGTGCGAGGCCCGCACCACCGATCGGCCTTCGGACCTGCGGAACGCCTCCATCAGCCTGTCGAGGTCGGCCGAGGCGACGCCGGGCATATCGCCGAGGACAATCATAGCGCCGGCGGCGTCGCCGGAAATCTTGGCGATGCCGGCCTTTAGCGACGAAGACAGGCCCTCGGCGAAATCCGGATTGTCGGCGAAGGTCACATCGAGGCCAGACAGTGCACTGCGCACGCGCTCGCTCTGGTGGCCGGTGACGACGATGGTGGCCGCGGCTTTCGAACCGACCGCGCGTTCGGCGGTGCGGCGGACCAGAGGCTTGCCATCGAACAGTGCCAAGAGCTTGTTCGGCCCGCCCATGCGGCTGGAGCGGCCGGCGGCCAGAAGCACAATCTCGACCTTTGGTTCGGCTTTGGCCGGCAACGGCTCGCGCGGTTGCGGCCGCGTCGGAATTTCCATCAACAGCCCGCCGACACCCATGCCGGCAATATCCCTGGCGGTCACGTCGAGACCGGCGATCAGCCGGTCGAGCACCCAGTCGAAGCCGTTCTCCTTGGGACTGCGGGCGCAGCCCGGCGCACCGATGATGCGCTTGCCGCCGAGTGTGCCGAGCACCAGCAGATTGCCGGGATCGACCGGCATACCGGCGCGGATGACAGTGCCGCCCGCCCTTTCGATCGCAGCAGGAACGACGTCGCCGAAATCGGCTATCGCCGAAGCGCCGAAGATCACCACCATATCGTTGTCGCGGATCAGCGAGGCCGCGGCCTCGGCGACGGGGATAATTTCATGCGGCGTTCGACGCTCCGCCGTCAGCCTGCCGCCCGAACGCGCCAGGCGTGCTTCGGTGACGCGCAGCGTCTTGTCGAGCACGCTGGGTTTGATGCCGGGCAGCACCGTCTGGATGACGCCGACGCGCACGGGCTGATAGGCGTTGACCGCAAATATCTCGCCGCTCGCGCAGATCCTTGCCACCGCATCGACCAAAGCGGAGGCGACCGCAAACGGAATGATCTTCACCGTTGCCACCATCTGACCTTTTTCGACCGGCGCATGCTGCGCGAGTGTGGCGATGGTGATCGTCGGATCGACGGCGTTGATGGCGTCGATCATCGCCGCGTCGACGGTGAACATGCCGGCAGCCTGCGCGTGCAGGTTGACCCTACCTGTCGCGGCAGGCTTCGCCTCGATGTTGCGATGGATCATACATGCGGCGATCTTTTCAGCGGCGACGTCCTCGCTGAGATCATCGGGCGCCAACACCGCCGCGACGACCTCGGAAATGCCAGCGGCCTTCAACAGGGACACATCCCCGGCGCTTAACCGGTGCGCCTTGCGGAAGCGGCGCCCTCCGGCTGTAGTGGCGTGCGCAAGCACTGCCCCTTCGGCCGCATCGATCGCAACGGGACCAAATTTCACGCGACTGCGCCTTTGGATTCGAGGCCGCGGGAGCGAAAGGCGTGGATCGCTTGCGCCAACACCGCGACGGCGATCTCGGCCGGGCTGGCAGCCCCAATGTCGAGGCCGATCGGGGCATGAATGCGGGCGATCTGGTCGGCTGTCGCCCCCGAAGCCAGCAGGCGTTCCACACGTTTGGCGTGGGTCTTGCGGCTGCCGAGCGCGCCGACATAAAAGCAGCCGGCGTCGAGCGCCGCCTTCAGCGCGAAATCGTCGATCTTCGGATCGTGGGTGAGAGCAGCCAGCGCCGTATAGCTATCGAGCGGCTGACGCGTCAGCACATCCTCTGGCCATTCGGCATGCAGCGCGATATCGGGAAAACGATCGGGCGTGGCAAAGGCCGTGCGCGGATCGATGATCTCGACAGGATAGCCGGCGATCCTGGCCATCGGTGCCAGCGCCTGGCTGATGTGGACGGCGCCGATCACCACCAGGCGCGGCTGCGGCAGATGTGCGTTGAGGAAGAACGTGCGCCCCTCAGCTTCGACCGAACCGGAATTGCCCGTGCGAAATGCCTTGGCGACGGCCGCCCCGAGTTCACCGGCTACCCTGTCTCCCTCGCGCACGACACGGTCGCGGCCGTCGCCGAGATCGGTGACCAGGATTGCCGCGCGGCGGGCGCGGCGTTCGGCGTTGAGTGTCTTCAGCGCATAGGGATCCATTCGAGATCAACCCAATCTTTCTACATAGACCTTGATGCGGCCGCCGCATGACAGGCCGACTTGCCAGGCGGTCTCGTCTGCGACGCCGAATTCGAGCATTTTGGCCTTGCCGCTATCGATAACCTCGACCGCCTCGGTGACTACGGCGCCTTCGACGCAGCCGCCCGAGACGGAGCCGTGGAAATTGCCTTCGGCGTCGATGACCAGGTGGCTGCCGACCGGGCGCGGCGCCGAGCCCCAGGTCTCGACCACGGTGGCAATGGCGACACCCTTGCCGTCCTTCATCCAGCCCTCCGCGATGATTAGCGGGTCGCGAGCCTCATCGAGATAGATACTGCGTTCCATGATCTTCTCCTTGGGAGACATGTGGCTACGCGACGCGCTTCACGCCAGCCTCGATCCACCGGCGCGGGTCGACCGAACCCATAAAAACAGCACGGTTGCCAGCAACCGGTCCGCCACATAATCCGCACGGGTCAACAGATCGAGCGTCTCGTCGATCATCCGCGGCGCCGGACGCGGTTTTCCACTCGGTCATTCTGTCTCCGCGGGCGCGGCCATCTGAAAGCCTCTACAAAGCGTGGTAGCCGCGGTTGTGATAGATCAGCGGCCGCAAATTGTCGCCGATGCGCAAACCTGTAACCTTGCCAAAAAGCACACGGTGGGTCGCCAGATCCTTGGAGTCGATCAGTTCGCAGTCGAAGACAGCGAGCGCGCCCTTCAGCGTCGGCGCACCGGTCGAGATCACATCCCATTCGGCCAACGCGAAACGCTCCTCGACCGGCAGGCCGGTCATGCCGGAAAAGCCGATCGACAGCGGCTCCTGATCCGAAGCCAGCGTGTTCAGGGCAAATTTGCCGTTTTCCACGAACGGCTCATTCTTGGGATTTTCGCGATTGAGGCAGACCAGGATGGTTGGCGGCGTGTCCGACACCGAGCAGGCCGCGATCACCGTCGCGCCGCGCCTGCCGGCGGGGCCATCGGTGGTGACTACATGCACATGACCGGCAAAATGGGCCATCGCGTCGCGGTAGGCCTGCGGCCCGATGTCATTCTTCTTCAGCACCGATGATTTTCCACTAGTCAGAACCAACCGTTATATATGGGGGGATATTGCAGCCCACAAGCGAAGTGCTTGACGTATATCCTGGATTCCCGTGTTGCGCCAAAGCTGGCCAGCCTTTAGGTCTTGACGGCATTGGCGCCGGCAGAACACGCGACCGGCGCGGAGGAATTCTTCGCTCGCATGCGACCTTGGACAACCACAATAGCGGTGCTGGCCTGGCTCTCGGTCGCCGGGGGTGCGAGCGCCGAGAGGCTGCTGGTCGGCGTCGCGGCACCGCTGTCGGGGCCGTCGGCGATCCTCGGCAAACAGATCGAGGCAGGCGCGACAATGGCGGCTGAAGCGAACGACGCCGAAATCACGACGATCGATGACGCCTGCACGGCCGATGGTGGCGCCGCCGCCGCGCGGGAGTTCGCCGCGGCCAAGGTCAACGTCGTCATCGGGTTTTTGTGCACCGACGCAATCGAGGCGGCTCTGCCGATCCTCAAGGATGCCGGCATACCGGTGATCACAGTCGGCGTTCGCACGGAAAGCCTGACCGACCGGCGCGCCAAGACGGGATGGCCGATCTATCGTCTCGGGCCGCGCGGCGACGACGAGCGCAATGCCGTCGCTGCCATCCTCACCCGCCTATGGCAGACCGAGCTGTTCGCCATCGTCGACGACGGCACGATCTATGGCCGCGAAATGGCCGAGACGTTTCGGGCAGCCGCCGAGCAAGCGGCCCTGAAGCCGGTGTTCGTCGACACGTTCCGGCCGCAGCTCGACAACCAGATCGGCCTGATCGGCCGACTTAAGAAAGCCGGCGCAACGCATGTCTTTGCCGGCGGCGACGGCGATGATGTCGCCATTATGGGCCGGGATGCTGGCCAGCTAAATACCGGCATGGTGTTTGCGGGCGGCGAAGCGTTGCGCGCGCCGCTCGGCGATGTGCCTTATGCCATCGGCACGCTGATGATCGCGCCGCCCGAATGGGCCGATGTCGCCGACCCCAAGGTGCTGCAGAGCTTTGCCGGGCAAAACATCGTGCCGGAAGGTTACACCCTGCCCGCCTATGCCGCGGTCGAGATCGCCAAGTCGGCTTCGGCATTGACGCAAAGCTCCGGCGAGAGACTGGCCAACGTGCTGACCGCGCATGACTTCGCCACGGCGATCGGACCGATCCGCTTTGACGAAAAAGGTGACCTGACGCAAAATCCTTATCGAGCCTACCGTTTCGACGGCGGCCGTTTCGTGCCGGCGGAGAGCCAATGATGTCCAGCACGGGGATGTTCCGTACGGGTCCGCGCAATCTCATCACCGACGTCGCCGGCCTGCGTGTCGGCAATGCGGCGAATGCGAAGCTGAAATCCGGCGTGACCACCGTCATCTGCGACGAACCGGCCGTGGCCGGCGTGCAAATCCTGGGCGGTGCGCCAGGCACCCGCGAAACCGACCTGCTCGAGCCGCACAATTCGATCCACGCCATCCATGCCGTGGTGCTTTCCGGCGGCTCGGCTTTTGGCCTCGACGCCGCGTCAGGGGTGCAGGCGGCCTTGCGCGAAAGAGGCATCGGCGTCGAGGTCGGCGGCTTTCGGGTGCCGATCGTGCCGGCGGCGATCCTGTTCGACCTGCGCAATGGCGGCGACAAGGATTGGGGCCGGTATCCGCCTTACCGCGCCCTTGGCTACGAAGCCGCGCAAGCCGCCGCGATCGACTTTGCCCTCGGCACTGCCGGCGCAGGTAGCGGGGCTTTGAGCTCCGGCTTGAAGGGCGGGCTCGGCTCGGCCTCGACAGTGCTGGACAGCGGCGTCACCATCGGCGCGCTCGCCGCTGTCAACCCGACGGGCTCGGTGACTGTCGCCGGGACCCGCCATTTCTGGGCGGCGCCGTTCGAGATCGGCGACGAGTTCGGCGGCTTAGGCTTTCCCCACCCGATGCCTGACGATGCCAGAAAGATCCTGCTGAAGTTCCGTGACAAGCATGCCGCAGAGCAGGCGGAAACCGGCGCCAACACGACCATCGCCGTGATCGCCACCGATGCGGTACTCACCAAGGCCGCCGCCAAACGCCTGGCGATATCAGCGCATGACGGCTTTGTCCGGGCCATTTGGCCGACGCACACGCCCGCAGACGGCGATCTGGTCTTCGCGCTGGCAACAGGCAAGAGCGGCATCGAGCTCAGGCCCAACGATGCGATCGATCTCTACGCCGCGGCCGGCGCCACGATGGCGCGCGCCATCAGCCGCGGCGTCTTTGCCGCGACGCCGGCCGAGGGCGATCTGTTCCCGGTCTGGTCGTCGCGCTGACCGCGCCGCTTATTCGGATTTGCCGTAACCGGACTGGACTTATGATCAAGTGGGGTCGGATTTTTCTTCCTCGAACGTGACCGCAACGTCGGAGTTTGCCGACAGCCGCACCTTTTGGCCCTCGACCTCGGCGACAAGGCTGAGAGGAATGAAGTGGTGATGACCCCTGTGAGCGCCCTCACCGCTGTCGCGCTTGGTCAGCTTGATGCGATCTCCGTCAACCTTGTCGACAGTACCGACATGGACCCCGTCGGCGCCGATCACTTCCATACGTTCGCGAATCTTGGCTGCATCTGTCATGGGGGTCTCCCTTATAGCGCCGCGCCCTTTTGAACGCGCAAAGGACGCTCTAAACATTTTGACTCAATGTGCCGTGCCTTCCGAAATCGATCCTGATTTTCGGAAGGCACGATGCGGTGAAGCTGCCGACAATAACAAACGACAGCCGGATTGGATGCATCGACTTTGTGTTCCAGTCAGCACGATCTTTTGACGGCATCGTGATAGGAATTTAACGGCGTCGACCGCCTGAATGGAATTCCCCATGCGAAATCTTGCTCTGTTTGCCGCCTGCCTGCTTGCCCAGCTGGCAACTTTGGCCGCCGGCCACGCAGGCGATGTCGCCGAGCTTGAGATCCTCGGCTTCAGCCGCGATGGCGGGGTCTTTGCCTTCGAGGAATACGGCGTCCAGGACGGATCGGGATTTCCCTATGCAAACCGCTATTATATCGACACGGCCGACGACAGTTTCCTGAAGGGCTCGCCGATCCGTGTCCGGCTCGACGACGCGAATGCCGCGGTGGACGCGGCGCGGTTGCAGGCCCGGCAAAAGGGCGAAGCGATCGTCAGTCAGGCGGAACTGAAGGCAAATCGCGGCATCACCGCCGGCTTCAACCCGGTGACCGAGCTTTCTGCCGATCCCTTCCGCATGGTGGTCAATCCGCGCCCGATCTTTTCGCCGGTCGACGAGCCGCTCGAGTTCCGGCTCGACCAGATCGGCATGAATGACACCGAGCGCTGCCAGAGCCAGGGCGAGATCAATGGCTTTCGCCTGCTGCGCATCGAGGCGAAGGACGGCGGTCAGACGAGCATTATTCACGAGGACAAATCGATCCCGCAAAGCAGAGGCTGTCCGACCGGCTACCAGATCGGCGCGGTTCAGACATTTTCACTGGATAGCCTCAGCGCCTATGCCGTGCTGATCGCGGTGCGCCAATACGGGTTCGAGGGGCCAGACTATCGCTGGATCGCGGTAACCCGTCGCCTGTGACGTTCCCCGCCATGCGCTATCGCACCCTGCATCGTCTCCGCCGCGCTCTGCCGTCGCTGCGCACGGCATTTGCCGGTGCCTTGCTGTGGGCCATGGCGATGGGCGCCAGCGCGCTCCTCAATCTGCTGCAGTACAATTGGGAGACCCCGGCAAAGATCCGCTTCGTCTCGCTGCTTTATGCAGCCGGCGGTGCGCTCGCTTTCCCGATTGGGCTGTTCCTGGCGCGGCTCGTCTCGCTCGGACGCCACTGGGAGATCGCCCTCGCCGCCGCCTTCGTCTGCCTTCTCGCAGCGACGATTGTCTTCACCGGCGGCCTCTTTGGGCTGCAATACCGCTCCTACTATGTCCAATGGCATGCGCCCGCGTTCACCATCACCTGGGTTTTCCAGTTCGTGTTCACGATGTTGACGGCACTCTACCAGTTCGTCGTCCTTGGCATCCGGCTGTATTTTCCGCTCGGTTTCATTGCGCTCGCTGTCGCCAGTGTCTGGTTTGCGCGCCAGCAACGTTGAGCATTTTGCCTGCCTCTGTTAGGACGCGGGCAAATGCTCTCGCAAGTCAGGACCGACTGATGATCCCTCGCTACTCCCGGCCGGAAATGGTGGCCATCTGGTCGCCCGAAACCCGGTTCCGCATCTGGTTCGAGATCGAGGCCTACGCCTGCGACGCATTGGCCGAGCTCGGCGTCATCCCGAAGGAGGCCGCCAAGACCATCTGGGAGAAAGGCGGGGCGGCGAAATTCGATGTCGAAGCCATCGACGAGATCGAGCGCGTCACCAAGCATGACGTCATCGCCTTTCTCACCCATCTTGCCGAATTCGTCGGGCCGGATGCCCGCTTCATCCACCAGGGCATGACATCCTCGGACGTTCTCGACACCTGTTTTGCCGTGCAGCTCACCCGTGCCAGCGACATCCTGCTGGCCGACATTGACGGGCTGCTTGCGGCGCTCAAGCGCCGCGCCTTCGAGCACAAGGACACGATCACAATCGGCCGCAGCCATGGCATCCATGCCGAGCCGACCACCTTCGGCGTCAAGCTGGCGCAGGCCCATGCCGAATTCTCGCGTTGCCGCGAGAGGCTGGTGCACGCACGCGAGGACATCGCCACCTGCGCCATCTCCGGGGCGGTCGGCACCTTTGCCAATATCGACCCATATGTCGAAGAATACGTGGCCAAGAAACTCGGACTGAAGCCGGAGCCGGTGTCGACGCAGGTGATCCCGCGCGACCGCCACGCGATGTTCTTCGCCACGCTCGGCGTGATCGCCTCGTCGATCGAGCGGCTGGCGATCGAGGTGCGCCATCTGCAGCGCACGGAGGTACTCGAAGCAGAAGAGTACTTTTCACCCGGCCAGAAGGGTTCGTCGGCGATGCCCCACAAGCGCAACCCGGTGCTGACCGAGAACCTAACCGGCCTTGCCCGCATGGTGCGCTCGTTCGCATTGCCGGCAATGGAGAATGTGGCGCTGTGGCACGAGCGCGACATCTCGCATTCCTCGGTCGAGCGCATGATCGGGCCCGACGCGACGGTGACGCTCGATTTCGCGCTCTCACGGCTGACCAGCGTTGTCGACAAACTGCTCGTTTACCCCGACAACATGCTGAAGAACATGAACAAATTCCGTGGCCTTGTGCATTCGCAGCGCGTGCTGCTGGCGCTGACGCAAGCTGGCGTTTCGCGCGAGGACGCCTACCGGCTGGTGCAGCGCAACGCGATGAAGGTGTGGGAGCAAGGCGCTGATTTTCTTGAGGAACTTTTGGCCGACAAGGACGTTGTCGCAGCCTTGCCCGAGGCCGAGATCCGCGAGAAATTCGACTTGGGCTATCATACCAAGCACGTCGATACGATCTTTAGCCGAGTGTTTGGAGAGGCCTGATGATTTCGTCAGCCGGAGATTTCGATTTCCTTGCCCTGCCCGGGCGCGGCAACTCCGGGCCAGATCATTGGATGTCGCATTGGTGCCGGGTGTTCCCCAATTCGAGCCGCGTGCTGCAGGCCGAGTGGGACCGGCCTAAGCTTGGGGACTGGATCGGCCAGGTGGATGCGGCGGTGGCCGCCGCACCGCGCCGCGTCGTGCTACTTGCGCATTCGCTGGCGGTGGCGACGGCGGTGAAGTGGGCTGCTAGTGCCAGTCAAAGCCAACTCGACAAGGTCGCGGCGGCATTCCTGGTTGCCGCGACCAATGTCGAGGATACCGATTCCTCATTCGACGCGGTGCGCCCGTTCGCGCCGATGCCGCTGAAGCGCCTGCCCTTCCCGGCATTGGTGGTGGCGAGCCGCAGCGACCCGCGCGTCACTTTCGACAAGGCGACCGCTTTTGCCGCAGCCTGGGGCGCGGATATCGCCGATGCCGGCGATCTCGGCCATATGGGAAACGAGGCCGGCCTCGGCCTGTGGCCGGCGGGCCTGCTGATGCTTGGCCGCTTGCTTGAAAAGGCGAAGCTCTAACCGAACTACGCCTTGCCGGGAACGGTCCTGATCACCGTGCCCCACGGATCCTCGCGGGTCGTTGCATCAGCCACATTGTCCGAACGCATCTCGACCCAGGCCAAGCCGGAGCGGGCGGGATCGCGGCGGCCGGCACCCGCGCTCTGCCACGCATTTGCGCCAATGTGGTGATGGTAGCCGCCGGACGACAAGAATACCGCCGCGCCACCGTATTTTGCCACGGTGTCGAAACCGAACTCCTGATGCCACCATGCTTCGGCTTCTTCCGGCCGGCCGACCCGCAGATGGACGTGGCCGATAATGCTGTTTTCCGGCGCGCCCTGCCAGCCGACGTCACCGGCCGGCACTTCGGCAATGACCGACGGAATGTTCAGCCGCTCCGTCGCCATCGCGATCTTGTCGCCATTCCATTTCCAATCCTGGGGGCGGCGGTCGGCATAGATCTCGATGCCGTTGCCTTCCGGGTCGGTAAGATAAAGCGCCTCGCTGACCAGATGATCGGACGCGCCCTCGATGCCAATCTTGCCCGCGATAGCGTGGTTGATCCAGCGGCCGAGATCGACCCGGCTAGGGAGCAGGAAGGCGGTGTGGAAAAGACCGGCGCTGCGCGGGTCATCGGGTTTCGCAGCCGGATCCGCTTCGATGTCGAGCAAAGGGCGATTGACTGCGCCGAGCGTAATCGTGCCGCCGGCGCGGCTCAGTTCCTGCAAACCGACGACTTTGCTATAGTAGGCAGCGAGATTTTCTGCATCGCGCGCCCGCAAGCCGACGCGGGCAACGCTGACCGGGGTCGTTGCGGCAAAAGGCAGTTCGCTCATCGAAGTGCTCCGTTCAGCCGGCGCTCGACAAGCTTCCAACGGAGGAACCTGGCGCCATCAATCATTCTACGCCGTGTCCGTGCCAAAATCTCGGAACAGCCATTCTTTCCTGGCGACAGATCGTCGATCGCTATCGTTCACACAAGAGCGCAAGAAGCGAACAAGGTGTTCACAATAGCGAGCAGACCGGACTCATGAGAGGTGCGTTTGCATGTCAGTGTTGAGTTCATACCCGGTTGCACCCGACAGCGCCTCTCGCTACATGCGCGCCATGAAAGTCAGGGAAGCAGATATTCTCATCGTGCCGGGCTACACCAATTCCGGCCCCGATCATTGGCAGAGCCGCTGGCAGGCGAAACTATCGACAGCGCGCCGCGTCGAACAGACGGAATGGTCGAAGCCGGTGCGCGAGGATTGGACGGCCGGTGTCGCCAAGGCGGTTAACCAGGCCGAGCGGCCGGTCGTCATTGTCGCTCACTCGCTTGGCGTCGCCGCGGTCATCCAGGCATTGTCTCGGTTCGAGCGACCGGTCGCCGGCGCTTTCTTCGTGGCGCCGCCCGATGTCGCCAATCCAAAGATAAAGCCGAGGCACCTGATGACCTTCGGTCCCTATCCGCGCGATCCTCTGCCATTTCCGTCGGTGGTGATCGCCAGCCGCAACGACCCGTTCTGCGCCTTTGGCGTCGCCGAGGACATTGCCGCGGCCTGGGGCTCGCTGTTCATCGACGCCGGCGATGCCGGTCATCTCAACGCGGATTCCGGCTTCGGCCCCTGGCCCGAAGGTTCGATGACGTTCGCGAAATTCCTGACGGATCTCTAGGAAGCGATCGAATCCCTGACGCTGCTCAGCAGGGTCTTTGCCCCAAGCGAAATCAGCGAATGCTCCGAACCCATCGCCAGCAGCCGGTAACCCATCGACACCACACGACCGGCAATGGCCGGTTCCATCACGTAGATCGCCGCATGCTTGCCGGCCTTGCGGGTGCGCTCGGCGATCGAGGCGACGGTCTCCATCATGCTCTCCAGCGTCGAGCTGACGGTGGTCCCCTTCGACCAGGCGATCGAGAAATCCGACGGGCCGAGGAAGATCCCGTCGATACCCGGCGTGTCGAGGATGCCGTCGAGTGCAGCAAGCGCGGCGCGCGTTTCGACCATGGCGAACGCCATGGTGCGCTGGTTGCTGTCGCGCAGCCAGTCGGCATGATCGCCTTTGCCATGGCGCGGAAAGGCATAGGTGGGGCCCCAGGAGCGCTCGCCGAGCGGCGGGTATTTCATGGCGGCGGCAAACAGCCTTGCGTCCGCCACTGAATTCACCATCGGCGCAATCACAGCCTCGGCGCCGAAGTCGAGCGCGCGGCTGGCCATGTCGAAGCGGCCGACCGGGATGCGCACCAAAGCCGGCTTGTTGGCGGCCAGCACCGGCACAAGCCCGCGCAGCACGCTGTCCTCGTGATGGCCACCATGCTGCATGTCGAGCGTAACCGCGTCGAATCCTTGTCTGGCCAGTATCTCGACCGTCAAAGCATCCGGCACGCCTGACCATGCGGTGAACAGTGTCTCGTCGGCCGCAAGGCGTGACTTCAGGGACATTGGCGATTTCCTCTTTGGTTGCAACAATTCAGCCGGAAATGACCGCAAAGGCAAAGAAAAACCGCCCGGTTGGGCCGAGCGGTCGATTGGTCCAGCATTCGATCGGTATAGAGAAGGATCAGGTGTTCTTGATCTGCTCGATCGCCTGCGCCATCAATTCATCCATGGTGCGGCGGATCTGATGGTCCGACTGGTCAATGCCGGCCGCATCGAAATCCTTGCGTATCTTGCGGAAAACGTCGTGATCGCCGGCTTCCTCAATGTCGCTGACGACCACTTCCCTGGCATAAGCGTCGGCATCGGTGCCTGACTTGCCGAGCTTTTCGGCAGCCCACAGGCCGAGCGCTCTGTTGCGGCGTGCCGCAGCCTTGAACCGAAGTTCCTCATCGAATGCGAATTTGCGCTCAAAGCCCTCTTCGCGGTCTTTCATGCTGCTCATGGCATCCCTCCGTGAAATCCGATTCGTCGTGCCAATATGTGTTGCCGGAGCACAAACCAAAAGGGCGCCGGCCGGTCAATATGCTACATTGCTTGCTGCGCTGCGGCATTTCGGTCCCCGAAAGCGGTTGATTGAAAGGATTTGCCGATTGAGCAAACAGTGCGATTGGGATAGACACCGGCATTGAACCCCACCGTCGCCATCTTATTTTAGGCAGACGGACAGGAACTGGTCGCTTGCCGCCTGCCCGCAAATCCAGAGAAAAATCAGATGAAAAATCGCCGCCGCATTTATGAAGGCAAGGCCAAGATCCTTTATGAGGGACCGGAGCCTGGCACGCTGATCCAGTTCTTCAAGGACGACGCTACCGCTTTCAACAAGAAGAAGCATGAAATCGTCGATGGCAAAGGCGTGCTCAACAACCGCATTTCCGAGCACATCTTCAATCATCTCAACCGGATGGGCATTCCGACCCACTTCATCCGCCGGCTCAACATGCGTGAGCAGCTGATCAAGGAAGTCGAGATCATCCCACTCGAAGTGGTGGTGCGCAACGTTGCCGCCGGCTCGCTGGCCAAGCGTCTCGGCATCGAGGAAGGCACCGTGCTGCCGCGCTCGATCATCGAATTCTATTACAAGGCCGATGCGCTCGACGATCCGATGGTCTCGGAAGAGCACATCACCGCCTTCGGCTGGGCGAGCCCACAGGAGATCGACGACGTCATGGCGCTGGCCATTCGCGTCAACGACTTCCTTTCCGGACTGTTCATGGGCGTCGGCATCCAGCTCGTCGATTTCAAAATCGAATGCGGCCGCCTGTTCGAAGGCGATATGATGCGCATCGTCGTCGCCGACGAGATCTCGCCGGATTCCTGCCGGCTGTGGGATGTGGCGACCCAGGACAAGCTCGACAAGGACCGCTTCCGCCGCGACATGGGCGGGCTGGTCGAAGCCTATCAGGAAGTTGCCCGCCGCCTCGGCATCATGAACGAGAACGAACCGCCGCGTCCGGCCGGGCCGGTGCTGGTCGCATCGACCGACGGCGTCAAAGGCAAGCCGCACTGATGGCTTGCCCGCTCAACAGGTGAACAGGAGCATGTCCAGCGTGATCAAGGCCCGCATTACCGTAACCCTCAAGAACGGAGTGCTAGACCCACAAGGCAAGGCAATCGAGCATGCGCTGTCCGCAATGGGTTTCGGCGGCATCGGCCAGGTGCGGCAAGGCAAGGTTTTCGATGTCGAGCTTGCCGAGGGCGACAGGGCCAAGGCTGAGGCCGATCTGAAAGCCATGTGCGACAAGCTTCTGGCGAATACGGTGATTGAGAATTACGCGGTGGAGATCGCCTGAGGTGAAATCAGCCGTCGTCCTGCTCCCCGGCCTCAATCGCGACCGCGACATGATCGCGGCGCTGACCAAGATTTCCGGCACGCCGCCGGTCACCGTCTGGCAGACGGACACCGAAATTCCCGATGTCGACCTGATCGCCATTCCCGGCGGCTTTTCCTTTGGCGATTATCTGCGCTGCGGCGCCATTGCCGCGCGGATGCCGGTAATGCGGGCTGTCGCCGAAAAGGCGGCCAAGGGCGTCACGGTCATCGGCGTCTGCAATGGCTTCCAGATCCTGGTCGAGGCCGGCCTGCTGCCGGGCGCATTGATGCGCAACACCTCGCTGAAATTCGTCTGCCGCCAGGTGAAGCTGCAGATCGCCAATGCCAACACGATGTTCACCCGCCGCTACCAGCCGGGCCAGATCATCCGCGCACCGGTAGCGCACCATGACGGCAATTATTTTGCCGACGCCGAAACTTTGGCCCGCCTCGAAGGCGAAGGCCAGGTGGTGTTCCGCTATGCCGAAGGCACCAATCCAAACGGCTCGATCAACGACATTGCCGGCATCGTCAACGGCCGCGGCAACGTGCTCGGCCTGATGCCGCATCCCGAAAACCTGATCGAAGCGGCGCATGGCGGCAGCGACGGCCGGGCGCTGTTCGAAGGCGCCTTGGGCATCGCCGCTTGATGCCTTCAATTTTCCTCCTGGAGCGACGGTCATGAAACTCTATTCGCGGCCGTTGTCGCCCTATTCGTCGATCGTGCGGGCGCTGGCCTACATCAAGAACGTGCCGCTCAAGGTCATTGCACCGCCGCCTGGGTTTCCCATCCCCGAGGCATTTCGTGCCATCTCGCCGCTGAACCGGATTCCGGTGCTGATCACCGGCTCGGGCGAAACGATCGTCGAATCGGTGGTGATTGCCGAATATCTGGAGGAGCGCTTTCCCGAGCCAGCGCTGCTGCCCAAGGATTCGAAGGACCGCGCACTGGTGCGCATGTTCGCCCGCATCACCGACCTTGACGTGCTCGCCCCCACGATGAAGCTGTTCGAGCTCTATTTCGTACCGCAGCGCAACGAGGCCGAAATCAAGGCACAGTTCGCCCGATTGCATCACGGGCTTGCAGCAATCGAGGCCCGCATGGCGCATGGCCCGTTCGCGCTCGGCGACGACATCTCCTTCGCCGATGCGTGGCTGACGCCGACCCGCTTCGTCTTCAACAATTTCAGGGCGACCATCGGCCGCCCCGACCTGCTTGACGCCTATCCGAAATTCGATGCCTATGAGCAAATCGCCTTGCAGCATCCGGCGCTGTCGCGCGTCTGGGGTGAGATGACAGACGGTCTGAAGATCTTTCTGTCCGAACTCGAGATGGGCGCCGCTTGACCATGCGATCGACACTAGCCCGCCTCGCCCTCGCCGCTTCCGCCGGTCTTGTACTCGCCTCCTGCCAGTCAGGCCCGAAGAGCACGCCAGCGCCGGCGGGCAAGAGCGCGTCACTGCTTGCCATGGAGCAGGTGGCAATCGCTGCCCACAAATGCTGGATCGCCAGCAAGGACCCCGCCTTCAAATCCTATCAGATGGCCAACGAACTGAATTCATTCAGCGGCACGCCGCGCTTCTTGCTGGTGCCGGCCAAACATTACGGCGGAAAGCCGCTGCTGGTCGTGCAGGCGCAAGGCAATTCGAGCCGCGTCGACGTGTTCGGCCCATTGATGGCGGAACCGCTCGGCGCCCGCATCGGCTCGGACATTGCCCGCTGGCGGGCGGGCAATCCGGCCTGTGGCGCTGCTGCCTAGCCCAATGGGTCGCCTGCTGCAGATCACCGGTCTGGTCGTCGGCCTGGCCGGGCTCGTCCTGCAGCTCTGCATCACCGTCCCGGCATCAATGGAAGCCGGCCGCGGCTTTGTCGGCTCGCTGGTCTTCTATTTCAGCTTCTTCACCATCCTGACCAATATCGGCGCGGTGCTCGTCCATGCCTCGTTGCTGTCGTCAACGGGTTATGCCTGGTTTCCGGCTTTTGCCGCCCCACGGATGCGGGCGGGCGTAGCCGTCGCCATAACGCTGGTTCTCATCGTTTATGCAACGGTCTTGGCGCAGCTTTGGCAGCCGCGAGGGCTGTTCCTGCTCTGCGATGTGCTCTTGCACTATGTGACGCCGGTGTTGTTCGTGCTGTGGTGGCTTGTGGCGGGCGCCGACGGCTCGACGCGGTGGCGTGACATCTCCTGGTGGATGATCTATCCGATCGCGTATCTGGCCTATGTACTGGCGCGGGCGCCAATATCGGGCGAAGTGCCCTACCCGTTCCTCAACGTCGCCAAGAACGGCGCGACCAGCGTCGCCGCCTCGGCCGTGGCCATCACGGGGCTTTTTCTCGTGCTATGTACTGTGGCGGTGCTTGTGGACCGCGGCGTCGCGCGGCTCAGGACGGCGAGCGTCCGCTGACGCGCTCGAACGCATCAGTCCCAGAACGGCCTCAGACCTTCACGATGGGCATCGCAGCGCGAGATACCGATGTCCTTGAGCTGATCGTCGGTCATCTCGAGCAGGACCAGCCGACTGCGCCGGCGCTCCAGCAGACCGTCGATCCATCGGACGAATGACGTGACCACTTGCACGATCCGGCGAACATAGGATCTCCGGCCCGACGAGCGGCTTCCGGTCAATTCAACTGCCGCGTAACGGATTGTCTCTATTGTACCCATTGTCTTTCTGCCAGGATTGCAATTGTGCCTTCCGTGCGGCCCGCTTCATATGTATTGACTCTCATTTCGGTGCAATGTAAAAAATTGTCACCATGACAACTTGGCTTCCAGACCTGACCGCCCGCACCGGCCCGCTCTATCAGCGGCTTGCCGATTCCATCGAGACGGACATCGACCGCGGCCTGATCGGTGCAGGGGCAAAGCTGCCGCCGCAGCGCGACCTGGCATACGACATCGGCACGACCGTCGGCACGGTCGGCAGGGCCTATCAATTGCTGCGCGAGCGGGGATTGGTCAGCGGCGAGGTCGGCCGCGGAACCTATGTTATCGCTCAACAGTCGGAGAGCGCAAAGCCGGATTTCCTGGGGCCGGTCGAACAAGGCACGCGCTATATGGATGCGCCCGGCGACAAGCTGCGCTTCGATAGCACGGCCGCACCGGATGTCGGCCAGGGTGCCATCGTCGCCGACGTATTGACACGCACGGCGCAAGACCATCCGCATGAGATTTCAAGCTATACTCGTGATTTCCCGGACCGCTGGTTGGAAGCGGGCAGACGCTGGCTGTCGCGCAATTCCTATCGCCCGGCGGCGGATGCAATCGTTCCCACGCTCGGCACCCACGCCGCGGTGATGGCAACCATTGCGGGACTCACCGCCCCCGGCGACTATGTCGTCTTCGAGCACCTCACCTATTCGCAGATCTCCCGCAGTGCCGGCCTGATCGGTCGCCGGACCGCACTGGTGGCGGCTGACGACGAGGGCATAGATCCCCAGGATTTCGAGCGCGTCTGCGCACAAAAGCATCCGAAGATGATTTTTTTGATGCCCACGGCGAAGAACCCGACGCTGACAACGCTGTCGGCATCGCGCCGCGAAGCAATCGCGCATGTCGCCCGTCAATATAACGTCGTCCTGATCGAGGACGATCTCTATGGCGGACTGACCGATGACCCAACGCCTTTAATGGCCGAATATGCTCCCGAACGGACCATCGTTGCCGGCGGCCTGTCGAAATCGGTCGCGGCGGGTGTTCGCGGCGGTTGGCTCGCTTGCCCGCCGGCCTACCGTCACCGCATCCGGGTCGCCCATAAGATGATGACGGGCGGCCTGCCCTTTCTGCTGGCGGAGGTGGGCAGCCGGCTGGTGCTGTCCGGTCAGGCCGCCGAGATGCGCAAGCGCAGCATTGCCGAGATCGGTGCGCGCATCGCGATCGTGCGCGAGACACTCGACGGTTTCGACTTCAAGGCGCTGGACAACGTGCCGTTCGTCTGGCTCACTTTGCCCGACCCGTGGCTTTCCGGCACTTTCAAACAGGCTTGCCTCGAACATGGCGTGCTCATCGATGACGAGGATGAGTTCAAGGCAGGGCGTTCCGAACAGGCCTTTCACGGCGTGCGGTTTGGCATCTCGCAACCGCGACAGCGGGCCGATATCGCGCACGGCGTCGCGGTGATCCGGCGGCTTCTGGACGAGGGCCGCGCCGGCTACGACAGCTTTTCCTGAACCGGCTTGAAACCGGCGGGTCGAGTGGCGATCTTTCGCTACTTGCCGTCAGCTGTTGCTTTCCATCGTTTTAGTCATCCGACGGGGTGTATCGGCTGCAAAGCTTGCGATAAGACGGGACTCGATCCCAAGGACACAATTGCCGACCATGACCATTTCCAATTCCGTGCCGATCACTCCTGAACTCATTGCCGCGCACGGGCTGAAGCCCGACGAGTACCAGCGCATCCTCGACCTGGTCGGGCGCGAACCGAGCTTTACCGAACTTGGTATTTTTTCGGCTATGTGGAACGAGCATTGTTCCTACAAATCCTCGAAGAAGTGGCTGCGCACGCTGCCGACCACCGGGCCGCAAGTCATCCAGGGCCCGGGCGAGAATGCCGGTGTGGTCGACATCGGCGACGGCGACTGCGTCGTCTTCAAGATGGAGAGCCATAACCACCCCTCCTATATCGAGCCTTATCAGGGAGCTGCGACCGGCGTCGGCGGCATCCTGCGCGATGTCTTCACCATGGGCGCGCGGCCGATCGCGGCGATGAACGCGCTGCGCTTCGGCGCGCCGGATCATCCCAAAACCAGGCACCTCGTTGCCGGCGTCGTTTCCGGCGTCGGCGGCTATGGCAATTCCTTCGGCGTGCCGACGGTCGGCGGCGAGGTCAATTTCGACGCCCGCTACAATGGCAACATCCTGGTCAATGCGTTTGCCGCAGGCCTCGCAAAGACAGACGCAATCTTCCTGTCCGAGGCCAAGGGCGTCGGCCTGCCGGTCGTCTATCTCGGCGCCAAGACCGGGCGCGACGGCGTCGGTGGCGCCACCATGGCTTCGGCTGAGTTCGACGACAAGATCGACGAGAAGCGCCCCACCGTGCAGGTTGGCGATCCGTTCACCGAAAAATGCCTGCTCGAAGCCTGCCTCGAACTGATGGCGTCCGGCGCCGTTATCGCCATCCAGGATATGGGTGCGGCCGGCCTCACCTGCTCGGCGGTCGAGATGGGCGCCAAGGGCGACCTAGGCATCGAGCTCGATCTCGACAAGGTGCCGGTGCGTGAAGAGCGCATGAGCGCCTATGAGATGATGCTTTCGGAGAGCCAGGAGCGCATGCTGATGGTGCTGCGCCCCGAAAAGGAAAAACAGGCCGAGGCGATCTTCCACAAATGGGGCCTCGACTTTGCCATCGTCGGCAGGACCACGGACGATCTGCGCTTCCGCGTGCTGCACCAGGGCGACGAGGTTGCCAATCTGCCGATCAAGGATCTCGGCGACCAGGCGCCGGAATATGACCGTCCCTGGGTCGAACCGAAGAAGCCGGCGCCGCTGACCGGCGATGCACCTCAAGCCGATGTGGCCGACGCACTGCTCAAGCTGTTGGGGGGACCGGACCTTTCCTCGCGCCGCTGGGTGTGGGAGCAGTACGACACGCTGATCCAGGGCAATTCCCTGCAGCTTCCCGGCGGCGACGCCGGTGTCGTGCGCGTCGATGGCCACCCGACCAAGGCGCTCGCCTTCTCCTCCGACGTGACGCCGCGCTATTGCGAAGCCGACCCTTACGAGGGCGGCAAGCAGGCGGTTGCCGAATGCTGGCGCAATCTTACCGCCACCGGTGCTCTGCCGCTCGCGGCCACCGACAACCTCAATTTCGGCAATCCGGAACGGCCGGAGATCATGGGTCAGTTGGTCGGCGCGGTGAAAGGTATTGGCGATGCCTGCAGGGCGCTCGGCTTCCCGATCGTCTCCGGCAACGTCTCGCTCTACAATGAGACCAACGGCCAAGGCATCCTGCCGACACCGACCATTGGCGGCGTCGGATTGATTGCCGACTGGTCGAAGATGGTACGGATCGGTTTTGCCGCCGAAGGCCAGATGATCGTGCTGGTCGGCGCGCCGAGCATGTGGGGAACGCATCTTGGCCAGTCGGTCTATATGCGCGACATTCATGGCCGCGCCGACGGCCCGCCGCCGCCGGTCGATCTCGGCCACGAGAAGCGGGTCGGCGACCATGTGCGGGCACTGATCGCCTCCGGTGTCGTTACCGCGGCGCATGACGTTTCCGATGGCGGCATCGCGGTGGCGCTGGCCGAGATGGCGATGGCCTCCGGCATCGGCGCGACCATCCCCGGCCTGATCGGCACAGATCCAATCCCGGTCTGGTTCGGCGAGGACCAGGGCCGCTATCTCTTGACGCTGTCGATCGACCCGCAGAGCGAGCAATGGGACGCCATTCGCGAACAGCAAAACAAGCTCGGCGTTTTTGCGCCGTGGATCGGCTCGACCGGCGGCAGCGAACTGAAGCTGGGCGAGGCGCGTGCGATACCGGTCAGCGAATTGACTGCCGCCCACGAATCCTGGTTCCCTCGCTTCATGGCAAATGAGGTCGTGGACCCGTGATGTGATCGAGTGGGCCCCTTTCCCTGTGGTTCATCCGCCATTTCGACCATATCTATGAGATCACGACCTGAACAAGGAATCCTCACATGGCAATGGACGCCCACGACATCGAACGGCTGATCAAGGAAGGCATTCCGGACGCCAAGGTGACGATTCGCGACCTGGCCGGCGACGGCGACCATTATGCGGCTGAGGTTGTGGCCGAAAGCTTTCGCGGGAAAAGCCGCGTCCAGCAGCACCAGATGGTCTATGACGCGCTGAAGGGCAACATGGGCGGCGTGCTGCACGCGCTTGCCCTGCAGACCAGCGTGCCGGACTGAGCTCTCTTGCAGTTACCGGCTCGCAAGCTTCTTACCGGTCACGGCGATGATCGGCCCGGCTGGATAGTTTCCACCCACAATCATCCGCTCGCCGTTCGACAGCGCCGAAACGGCCCCGTCGAAGAAAAGCGCGCTGGGACAATCGAGCGCGTCTCGAAACAGTCGGGCGAAGCTGCCGAGGCTGACCTCAGAGCGCGAGATCGCCAGCACGACAGTGTTTTCGTCACGCACGCCGACGCCATTGCGGATATAGCGCGATGTGCCGTTTTGCTCGAAGCGGGGATGAAGCCGGCCGTCGATCACCAGCATCGGGCCGGATTGCGTGGCAAACATCACGTCCAGTCTGGTCGCAACATAGGCGCTTGTCTCGATGACCGCCGCCTTGCCATCCTTCCGGACCAGGAAGACGCCGTTCGGTTTCAGGAAGAAATTGCCTTCGCTGTCGGCGAGGTTGATCGGCGCCTTCTCCCGGCCGTCCTCGACGAGAAGGCCGACCGGAGTCAGGTCTTGGTGATACATGCCGGCGTTCATGGCGAGCAGCACCGGCCGGCCCTGATCCGCCATCGCCTTGTCGAATTTGTCCAGTGAACCGAAAGCCTTGCCGTCAATGCCTGCGTGGAACACACCGATGTCATAGCGGCGCAGATCGATTTCGCAGACGACATAGGCGACCGCCTCGAAGCTCGCGTCGCGGCACGGCGCCGGTAATCCACCGCCGACGACGAGAGGTGGCTGCCTCGGCGACTTGGCCCACCAGATCAAGGACAGTGCGGCGAACAGAACGGCGAGGACGACCCCGGCGAGATACCGTCTTTTCATCACGCCTCGGGACAAATGGTGGCCAACGGCTTGGCCCAAGATCAGACCTTCCTTTGCGCCATTTGCATGGCAAGGCGGCAAACATCTTGTTTCGCGCAACCCATGGGTTTATTTGAAGGGTAATGTTCGAGCCTGACTCCCACAGGCATGAAAGGGTATTCCATGAGCGGCATCAACGATTACATTGACAATGAGGTGAAGGGCAACGACGTCGTTCTCTTCATGAAGGGCACCCCCGGCTTTCCGCAATGCGGATTTTCCGGCCAGGTCGTGCAGATCCTCGACTATATCGGCGCCGACTATAAGGGCGTCGACGTGCTGACGTCGGCCGAACTGCGGCAAGGCATCAAGGACTACTCCAACTGGCCAACCATCCCGCAGCTCTACGTCAAGGGCGAGTTCGTCGGCGGCTGCGACATCATCCGCGAGATGTTCCAGGCGGGCGAATTGCAGACCTTCCTCGTCGAAAAAGGCGTCAGCGTCAAAGGCGCCGCCTGACTTCTGTTTCTGCGTATGACCTTCCGACTGCGATTTTCGGGGGTCAAGCGATAAGCGCCGGGGCAGCCCCCACCTTGGCAAAAAGTTCTGCCCGACATCGGGGCAATCAACGAATGGATGCGTCGGCCAGCCGGCGCATTTTCGTTGAGGATCGGACTGGCCGTGGATCAGCAAGCACAAGCGCAGCAAAAGGCAAGCACCTTGCCCATTCCGCGCTGGGAATTCATTGCGCTGTGCGCGGCGCTGATGGCGCTCAATTCGCTGGCCATCGACATTATTTTGCCGGCGCTGCAGCAGATCGGCGCTTCGCTTGGCGTCGAAAATGAAAACCACCGGCAATATGTGGTCACCGCCTATATCCTTGGCTTTGGGGGCGGACAGCTGTTCTTCGGGCCGATCTCGGACCGTTTCGGGCGCCGCGCGCCTCTTGTCGCAGGGCTGGTGATCTACGTCGTCGCGGCCGGCGCTGCGGCAATCGCCCCGTCATTCGCCACGCTTCTGCTATGCCGGGCCGTGCAAGGCATCGGCGCGGCGGCGACGCGCGTCATTGCCGTCTCGATCGTGCGCGATACGTTCGACGGAAGGCGCATGGCCGAAGTCATGTCCTTGATCTTCATGGTGTTCATGGCCATTCCGGTGGTCGCGCCCGGTATCGGCCAGTTCATCATGCTGTTTGCGACCTGGCATGTGATCTTCGTCACCATGGCAGCCGGCGCGCTGATCGTGTCCGCCTGGTCGCTGCTGCGCCTGCCCGAGACATTACATCCCGAATATCGCCGGCCGCTGACGCTGTCCTCCATCATCGGCGGCTTCCGCATCGTTCTCACCAACCGCATCGCGCTCTGCTACGCCTTCGCCAGCACCTTCATCTTCGGCGCCATGTTCGGCTTCATCGCCTCGGCCCAGCAGATCTATGTCAGCGTGTTCAATGTCGGTGAGATGTTCCCGGTCATCTTCGCGGGGGTTGCCGGCGTGCTTGCGTTTTCGAACTACCTCAATTCGCGCCTCGTCGGCCGTATCGGCATGCGCCGCCTGTCGCAAAGCGCGCTGCTGCTGTTTCTGGCAATCAGCCTTGCCTGGCTGGTCGTTTCCATCGAAATGAAGATGCCGCTATGGCTCTTCATTGCCTTCTTTGCCTGCGCCATGGTCCCGTTCGGCGCGCTCGGCGCGAACTTCAACGCGCTCGCTATGGAGCCGCTGGGGCACCTGGCCGGCACTGCGTCGTCGATCCTTGGGTTCATGCAGACATTTCTTGGCGGCATTCTCGGCACGCTAATCGGCCAAGCCTTCAACGGCACGGTGACGCCGCTGGCCGCCGGGTTCTGCAGCGTGTCGGTGGCGGCGCTGCTGATGATCCTGCTGGCCGAGCGCGGCAGACTATTCCAGCCGCATAACCCGCCGGTTTAATACACATTGCGCGTGCGCCTATGATGCACCCTCACTGACCGCGGTGAAGCGAGGGAACAGCGTACGTCCTGCGATTGCTCCACCCATACTGTCGGAAACGGGCAGTGGAAGAGCCTTGTCGAGCGCCTCGAGGACGGAAGCCACAAAGGCCCGGTTGAGCGGACCATCGTCCCCTAGATGGGAGAAAGTGGCGCGCGGCTTGCCAATAAGCGTGCCGTTTCGGCGAATTGAGAACTGCAGCGTCAGGGTCATGCCCGCGGTTCCGGGCGGCGGCTTCCAACAGGCGAAGATTGCGGAGAACATCTCGTCTATGGTGTCGACGGAGTCGGGACTGCGACATGCGCGTTCCCCAGCTCTTGCTTCATTGACACCGGCAACCAAGGCAAGGGCAAAGGCCGTTGCAACAATTGCGGACCGAGGTTTCATTCGAGATCTCCGGTTTCGCACAAGATTGGACACCTTTGGCAGCGAAGAGCTATTCCGCCCAGAGCTCGCGGCGCAGCTCCCGCCAGCTCTCACGGTCCGGCGCGACCAGCAAGCCACCCCCGACATGCGACGGCAGATAGGCGCTGCCGTCGAAGCGCGCGGCATGGCCGCCGGCCTCCGCATGGATCAGCACGCCGGCCAAGTGGTCCCAAGGCATCAGCTTGTTGTAGACGACGAAATGGCCGTGGCCGCTGGCCAGCAGGCGGTATTCGTGGGCGGCGCAGCGATAATTGAACTGCGATAGCGACTTAGTCTGGTTGCGCGCCAAACGTGAGCGGTCCGGCTCGGGCACATAGTGCCATGAGACCGCACCGGTCATTTCCGACATCGGCGCCGGTTTGGCGACATGGACCTTTTCCAGATTGCCATGGGCATGGCGGATATGGCTGCCGGCGCCACTAACGCCGATCAGCCAATCCTTGCCGACGGGGTCGTGAATGATGCCGGCGACCGTCTTGCCCTTGACCACGACGCCAAGCATGACGCCGAACAGCGGCACGCCGGAGGCGAAGTTGAAAGTGCCGTCGACCGGGTCGATGACGAAGGCGAGTTCGGCATCGCCGAGACCGTCGAGCAGCGTCGGGTCGTCGGAGCAGGCCTCCTCGCCGACGATCATTGCGTGGGGATAACGCTGGCGCAGGCTGGCGGTGATGAGCCGTTCGGCATTGACGTCGGCCTCGGTGACGAGATCGGCGGCCGAGGTCTTGCGACGGACGTCGCCCTCGCTCAAACGGCGAAAGCGCGGCATGATCTCGGCGACGGCGGCTTCCGACAGAAGGTCGGCAAGCCAGTCGATCGCGCTATCTTCAAATGTCATCGGGACGCCTAGTGGTGAGGGTTTCGTTGAGGGCGGCGAAATCGAACAGTTTCCTGTCGAGCAGATGCGAACGCCGCACATTGGTCATGGCGCGGATCATCGTGTCCTTGCGGCCAGGCATGCGCTTCTCGATGTCGTCGAGCATCGCCTTCATGGCGTTGCGCTGCAGGCCTTCCTGGCTACCGCACAGATCGCACGGAATGATCGGGAATTTCATGGCGCCGGCGAATTTCTCGAGATCGGCTTCCGCACAATAGGCGAGCGGCCGCAGCACCATGACATCGCCTTCGTCGTTGAGCAGCTTCGGCGGCATGGCGGCAAGGCGTCCGCCATGGAACAGGTTCATGAAGAAGGTTTCCAGTATGTCCTCGCGGTGATGACCGAGCACCAGCGCCGAGCAGCCCTCCTCGCGGGCAATGCGATAGAGATGGCCGCGCCGTAGCCGCGAGCACAGCGAGCAATAGGTGCTGCCCTCGGCCAGCTTGTCGGTGACCACCGAATAGGTGTCCTGATATTCGATGCGATGCGGAATGGCATGGCTGTCGAGATAGTCGGGCAATATGTGCTTGGGAAAGTTCGGCTGGCCCTGGTCGAGATTGCAGGCCAACAGCTCGACCGGCAGCAGCCCGCGCCATTTGAGATCGAGCAGCACGGCAAGCAGGCCGTAGGAATCCTTGCCGCCCGACAGAGCGATCAGCCAACGGTCGCCGGGCCTCACCATGGCGAAATCGTCGATCGCCTGGCGGGCAAGCCGCAACAGCCGCTTGCGCAGCTTGTTGAACTCGACGGAGGACGGCACATCGGCAAACAGCGGATGAAAGCCGCCTTCGGTGTCGGCGACCGGTTCGAGTGTTTCGGCGTCTGGCAGCATATTCATGGCGCGTCCGCCCCAAGATCCTGTTGCCGCCCGCAGTAGCGCATCGGACCGAAAACCGAAATCGATTTCGGAATCACGCCGCGGAAAAGGAACGAAAAAAGAAAGGCCGCCTCGACGGGCGGCCTTCGATTGTATCGCGACGAACGCGCCGATCAGCGCGAATAGAACTCGACGACCAGGTTCGGTTCCATCTGCACGGCAAACGGAACGTCCGCCAGGCCGGGGATGCGCGTGAAGGCCGCGGTCATCTTGTTGTGATCGGCCTCGATATAATCGGGCACGTCGCGCTCGGCCAGGCCCACCGATTCCAGCACGATGACCAGCTGCTTCGACTTCTCGCGCACTTCGATGACATCGCCCGGCTTGCAGCGGTACGAGCCGATGTTGACGCGCTTGCCATTGACGTTGACGTGGCCGTGATTGACGAACTGGCGCGCCGCAAAGATGGTCGGCACGAATTTGGAGCGGTAGACGACGGCGTCGAGGCGCGATTCGAGCAGGCCGATCAGGTTCTCCGAGGTGTCGCCCTTGCGGCGGTCCGCCTCTTCATAGACCTTGCGGAACTGCTTCTCCGAAACGTCGCCATAGTGGCCCTTCAGCTTCTGCTTGGCGCGCAGCTGCAGGCCGAAATCGGAAAGCTTGCCCTTGCGGCGCTGGCCATGCTGGCCGGGGCCGTATTCACGCTTGTTGACCGGGGACTTCGGGCGGCCCCAGATGTTTTCGCCAAGACGGCGGTCGATCTTGTACTTCGCGGATTCGCGCTTGCTCATCGCATTCCCTTTCAAAACAACACACCCGGAACCTTATGGTCCGTGTGAAGGAAACGCGCCCTCCTCTGGCCTCCGTTTTCGAGACCTGACAGGGTTTTCCACGCAACGCGACGGAAAACCCACGGGACACGTCATTTCAAACAAGACATAGGGAAAGTAAAACCGGCTTCCCAAACGTCTTGCACACATAAAGAAAACCACCGGGCATTGCGGCCCGGTGTTGGTGGGCTGGTTAAACGGAGATTTAACCGCTGTCAAGCTTCTGGCTGGCGCGAGTCGCCGAACCGGATAGTGTTACTGTTGTGGAACGTGCCGGATGTGGCGGGAGGTTGCGCCAGCGGCATCAGGAAGGGACTGAAGTCAGAGGAGCAGGAATTCGCATGAAGAAGTTCTTCCTTACGTTGGTAGGAGCCGCGGTGATGGCCGGCACGATGGCGGTTGTGCCCGAGCCAGCGCAGGCCCGGCATTGGCATGGGCACAGGCATCACCAGATCTGCCGCATCGTGGTCAAGAAGAAGGTGGTGTGGCGCCACGGTCATCGCAAGGTCATCCGCTACAAAGTGCGGCGCTGCGGCTGGAACTGGTAATTTTCGCCCTCGCCCGTCGAGACTTCATGGCCCGCGGCTCAGCCGCGGGCCTTTTGTTGGCCGGCATCCGCTGCCAGAATGGTCAGTCGATCAGTGCTTCGACTTCTTTTCCGGCAGGCCCTTGCGCTTGGTCTCGGCGAATTCCTCGAGCTGTTTTTCGCTCATGGATTTATACATTCCCTTCGACGCGCCTTTGAGCGCGCCCTTCTTGGTCTCGCCGCGCTTGGCTGACAATGCCGCGCCGGCCGCTTTCTGCTGGGCTTTTGAGGTGGCTGGCATGATGGTTTCTCCCGTTTCCGATGAGAGGAAAACGCATTGTCTGGTGTGATGTTCCCAAAGCGAAAATTGCTTGCGGTTAAGATATCGCCAGGCCAAATCCCTGCATCAGCCGGCGCGTCGGAAAATCGGCGCTGTTCGAGGTGAAGAACGCAAGGTCGGCCCCTTCCGGCAGTGCCTCTCTGCGATAAGCGGCCTCGGTATCGGCAAGCAGCGACAGCGCGCGGCGTGCGATCGCCTCGGCCGGGTCGAGCCAGTCGACCGGCCAAGGTGCTGTCTTGCGCATGCGGTTGGCCAAAAAAGGATAATGGGTGCAGGCAAGCACGACGATGTCGGTGCGCAGCCCGTCATGCTCAACGAAGCACGGCGCGATCTCGGCGCGCACGGCGTCCTCGTCGACAAAACCATCGCGCATATAGGCTTCGGCCAATCCAGCCAGCCTGTCGCTGCCGACCAGGCGGACGTGGCATTTCTGCGCCCACTTGCTGATCAGGTCGCGCGTGTACTGGCGCTTGACGGTGCCGGGCGTCGCCAGCACCGAAACCAGGCCTGAGCGCGTGCGTTCCGCCGCTGGCTTGATGGCCGGCACGGTGCCGACGAAAGGGTGGCCGGGAAACCGCTCGCGCAACGCATCGATGACCAGTGTCGAGGCGGTGTTGCAGGCGATGACCGAAATGGCCGGCGAAAACCGTTCGAGCAGCCTAGCGAACAACTCCAGAATATGTGTTCTCAGCGCCGTTTCCTCCCAGGCGCCGAAGGGGAACGCCGCGTCGTCGGCGACATAGATGAAGCGGCGGTCAGGCATCAGGACGCGCGCCTCACGCAGCACGGTGAGGCCGCCAATGCCGGAATCGAACATCAGGATCGGACGGGCGCTCGACGGATCGGTCATGGTCATTGAGTCACTAAGGGCTGGGAATCACTAAGGGCTGGGGAATTACAAAACGAGATCACGAGAGAAGGCCGGCCTATGCATTTTGCTTCGGCCAATGATGCTTTGTCCCGGCCGCTTCTATGTGGAACCATCATGGCCTTGATGCGGCGAGACGGGTCACACAAGGCCCCGCTTGCCGAAGCCGCCGGCCCGCGGCCGGCCGGTTGCCGGAGATGCAGGTTGAGATGCAGCATGGTTCGACGGCACCGGCGCGGCGCGCATGGCGTAGGCTGGAGCCAGGGCCGTCACGCCCGCGGCTGACGCTGAACGGGGCGCCGCGGTGCGGCGCAGCGGCCCGGGCGGGTCGAAATCGTCGAAACTCAGGGATGATGCCATATCCGAAGAGCCACCGCCCGCCGGCTTGGCCGCCAAGATAACGGCCCACAGCCCGACAAGAGCTAATCCCAGCAGGTTAAGGCCGGAATGCGAATCTTCGCCGTCGAATTTTACGACAAGAACAGTGCCGGCCTGCAGAATCGCAAACAGGGTCGAGAACACGATATACGACCAAAGGATCCAACCCGACCCTTGCGCGTCGCGGCTTCGACGCCAGGCGAAATTCGCGCGCAACAGAACGATCACCAGCGAGGCGACGAGAACGGCCGCGGCCAGACCTTCCCTGGAAGGACCTGGTTTCGAATTGGCCAAGCCCTCGATACCGATGGTCAGCACGACACACAGCACAAAGGTCGCGATTTCCGCAACCAGCAGACCCACGGAATAGAAGAAAAAGCGAAGACGACCGATATTTGAGCTAAACATCCGAGATCCATCGTTTCGAAAACCATGGATCAAACCAAATAAAATTCGGTTACTGGTAAGACGCTTGCATTTGCGCGCCTAGTCTTTGTCTTTCGCCCTCGCAGCGCGTGCCGCAGCCGCCGGGAGCCGCCTTGGATCGTCGCCGGGCGATCCATCGCCGCGCGGCATGGCCGGCGAGAACCTGTCCAGCGATGATATTATTCCGCGCAGCACCTTGAGCTCCGGCTCGGCGAAGCCGGGGCGGGTCAGCACTGCGCGCAAATTGTCGACCATCTTCGGCTTCTTCGCTGCCGGGCGGAAATAGCCGCGCGCCTCCAGTGCACCTTCCAGATACGCAAACAGGCCGTGCAATTCTTCCTTGGCAGCCGGCGGCATTTCAGGGCCGGAAAAGTTGGTCATGGTCTCGTTTTCCAGGCCGGACTTCATCCATTCATAGGACATCAGCAGGGCCGCCTGGGCGATGTTGAGCGAGGAGAAGGCTGGATCGACGGGGAAGGTGACGATCTCGTCGGCAAGGCCGACCTCGTCATTATAGAGGCCGAAGCGCTCGCGGCCGAACAGGATGCCGGTGCGCTGGCCGGCCCGCTGCCGCGCCCGCAGCGCCCTGCCCGCCTCGACCGGACCGCGCACCGGCTTGAAATTGTCGCGCGCGCGCGCCGTGGTGGCGAAGACGAAGTTCAAATCGCCGACCGCCGAGGCCAGGTCGTCGAACACCGTGACGGCATCGATGACGTGGTCGGCGCGGCTTGCGGCGGCACGCGCCTTGTCGCTCGGCCAGCCGTCGCGCGGATTGACGAGCCGCAGCTCGGCAAGGCCGAAATTGGCCATGGCGCGCGCAACCATGCCGATATTCTCGCCGAGCTGCGGCTCGACCAGGATGATCGCCGGTCCGGACGCAGGCGTTCCGGAGGCAAGAGGGGTGTCGGGATCCTGGGTAGCGGCCATGGTTGTCAGTGAACTGCTGTTTGCGGCATTTCGCAGTCCCCTGCCACATTTGGCGGCGAAAATGAAGCTTTCGCAAAGAATGCCGGCACTACGGCGCGGTTCGCCGTTTGCGCGGCCAAAAAGCCTTTGATATACGGGCCGCATCCCAGGGCCGGCAGCCGTGCGGGCAAGGCCGTTCCGTTCCCCAAAAGCGAGGCATTCTTTCCATGGCGAAGATCAAGGTGGCGAACCCGGTCGTCGAACTCGACGGCGACGAGATGACCCGCATCATCTGGCAGTTCATCAAGGACAAGCTGATCCACCCTTATCTCGACCTCAAGCTCGAATATTACGACCTCGGCATAGAGCACCGCGACGCCACCAACGACCAGGTGACCATCGATTCGGCGAACGCCATCAAGAAATACGGCGTCGGCGTGAAATGCGCGACGATCACACCCGACGAGCAGCGCGTCGAGGAATTCAAGCTGAAGAAGATGTGGAAGTCGCCGAACGGCACCATCCGCAACATCCTCGGCGGCACCATCTTCCGCGAGCCGATCATCATGAAGAACGTGCCGCGGCTGGTGCCCGGCTGGACCAAGCCGATCATCGTCGGCCGCCACGCCTTCGGCGACCAGTACCGCGCCACCGACTTCCGCTTTCCCGGCAAGGGCAAGCTGACGATCAAATTCGTCGGCGAGGACGGCCAGGTGATCGAGCACGATGTGTTCGACGCACCCAGCGCCGGCGTCGCCATGGCCATGTACAATCTCGACGAATCTATCCGCGAATTCGCCCGCGCCTCGCTGAACTATGGCCTGCTGCGTAATTACCCCGTCTACCTCTCGACCAAGAACACAATCCTCAAGGCTTATGACGGCCGCTTCAAGGACATCTTCCAGGAGGTCTACGAGGCTGAGTTCGAAGCCGAATTCAAGGCGAAGAAGCTCTGGTACGAGCACCGGCTGATCGACGACATGGTGGCCTCCAGCCTGAAATGGTCGGGCGGCTATGTCTGGGCCTGCAAGAACTATGACGGCGACGTTCAGTCCGACACGGTGGCGCAAGGCTTCGGCTCGCTCGGCCTGATGACCTCGGTGCTGATGACGCCGGACGGCAAGACCGTCGAGGCGGAAGCCGCGCACGGCACCGTTACCCGCCACTATCGCCAGCACCAGAAGGGCGAGGAGACCTCGACCAATTCGATCGCCTCGATCTTCGCCTGGACGCGCGGCCTCGCGCATCGTGCCAAGCTCGACGACAATGCCGAACTGAAGCGCTTTGCCGAGACCCTGGAAAGGGTCTGCATCCAGACGGTCGAGTCCGGCTTCATGACAAAGGATCTGTCGCTGCTGATCGGTCCCGACCAGCCATGGCTTTCGACCACCGGCTTCCTCGACAAGATCGACGAGAATTTGCAGAAGGCGATGGCCTGAGCCCGCGACATGGGCAAGCCCGTCGTCTACGGCGCGGACTACAGCGTCTATGTGCGCATCGTGCGGCTGGTGCTCGAGGAAAAGGGCGTCGGCTACGAGCTGGTGCCCGTCGACGTCTTTGCCGCGGACGGCATTCCCGGCTGGTACTTCGAGCACCAGCCGTTCGGCCGCATCCCGGCCTTCGAACATGACGGCTTTCGCCTCTACGAGACCGGCGCGATTGCCCGTTATGTCGACGAAGCCTTTGACGGCCCGGCGCTGCAGCCGGTCGAAGCCCGGCCTCGATCACGCATGAACCAGATCACCGGCCTGCTCGACGCCTACGCTTACAGGGCCATGGTCTGGGATGTCGCGGTCGAGCGGCTGGAGAAAACGCCACCCGACGAAGCCGTGATCGCCAACGGGTTGCGGCAGGCGAGAACGGCATTGCAGGCGCTGTCTTCGCTGAAAGCCGAAGGGCCTTGGCTGTTGGGGACGGACCTGACGCTGGCCGACCTGCACGCTGCGCCAATCATCAGCTATTTCGTCAAGGTCGCCGAGGGGCAAGCCCTGCTGGCGGAGTTTGCCGATATTCGGGATTGGTATGTGCGCATCGCGGCGCGTGCGGGTTTTGCGAAGACCGAAAAGGCAGAGTGAGGAGACAAGCATTCGGCAATAGGCCTTCTGGTGATTAGCGAAAGCCGAAGTGACATCCAATCTCCCCCCTTGCGGGGGAGATCGGCAGCTTCGCCGAAGGCGACCCACTGCGAAATACCGCTCAATCGGGAAGGTAAATCTCCGCCTTCATGAAGGTCTTCGCACGGCCTGTGATCAGCACGCGATCTCCGGCCAGTTCGCATAGCAAATGCCCGCCGCACTGCGAGCATTGGAATGCCGACATATGCGTCTTGCCGAGCTTTTCAGCCCAGTACGGCACCAATATCGCATGAATGGAGCCAGTCACCGGGTCCTCGGGAATGCCAGCTCCGGGTACGAAATAACGCGAGACGAAATCATGGGCTCGCCCAGGCGCGGTAATGACCAGGCCGAGAGGATGAAAACGTCCGATCCTGAGCAGATCGGGAACGAAAGATCGCACGGTTGTCTCGTCGGCAAGCTCGACAAACAGGTTCTCGAAATTGCGGAAGCTCGCAGCCGGCCGCTGAGGCAATATCGCTTGCAGCGCCGAGTTCAGCTCGTCCTCGACGGGCTGCGGCGGAAAACACGGCAGATCGAGCTGATAGGCGCCTTCCCGCCGGGAAACCCGCAGCGCGCCCACCCGGGTGGCGAAGGCCATTTCGCCCTGACCATTGTATTCCGTAGTCAGCACATGGGCGGCCGCAAGTGTAGCATGGCCACAGAAGTCGACTTCATGAACCGGCGTGAACCAGCGCAAATCCCAACCCTCGCCACTCGGCCGCGCAAACGCGGTTTCAGCAAGATTGTTCTCGTTTGCGATGGCCTGCATCACGTCGTCCGATAGCCAGTCCTCCAAAATGAGAACGGCAGCAGGGTTGCCCTGGAAAGCCCGTTCGGCAAAAGCGTCGACTTGATACATAGTCAACGTTGCCACCTCATCCCCGCTGCCACTTCGGCCTGTCCTTACTGGTGCAGATTCACGCAGCTTCCAGCGCCGCCTTCACCGCAGCGATCGCGTCTTCGGCCTTCGACGCGTCCGGGCCGCCGGCCTGGGCCATATCGGGTCGCCCCCCGCCGCCCTGCCCGCCCAATGCCGCGGACGCGACGCGCACCAGATCGATGGCGCTGAAGCGGCCGGTCAGATCATCGGTAACGGCGACGACGACGCTCGCCTTGTTGTCCTCGCCGGCGCCGACAAAGACGACGACGCCGGAGCCGAGGGACTTCTTGCCGGCATCGGCCAACGGCTTAAGATCCTTTGGCGAGACGCCCGATACCGCCTTGCCGAGAAAACCGACACCGGCAATGGTTTCGTTCTCCGCAGGCACACCAGCTGGCGAGCGATCGCCCAGCGCCAGCTTCTTGCGTGCCTCTGTCAGCTCCTTTTCGAGCTTCTTGCGCTCGTCGAGCAGCGCCTCGACGCGGGCCGGCACATCGGCCGCCGAAATCCTCAGCGTGGCGGCGGCCGCCTTCAGCCGCTTGTCCTGTTCGTCGAGATGCTTTCTGGCGGCCTCGCCGGTCAACGCCTCGATGCGGCGCACGCCGGCAGCGATCGCGCTGTCGGACACGATGCGCACCAGGCCGATATCGCCGGTCGCCCTGACATGCGTGCCGCCGCATAGCTCGACCGAATAAGGCCGGTTGGCCTTGGCGCCATGCAAGCCCGTGCCCATCGAAACGACGCGCACTTCATCGCCATACTTCTCGCCAAACAGCGCCATGGCGCCCTCGGCGATGGCGTCGTCGACAGACATCAGTCGCGTGATCACCGAGCCGTTCTGAACGACGATCTCGTTTGCCATGCGCTCGACCTCTTCGAGCTCGTCCGGCGAGATCGGCTTGTTGTGCGAAATGTCGAAGCGCAGACGCTCGGGCGCGACCAGCGAGCCCTTCTGCGCCACATGGGTACCCAGCACCTCGCGCAGCGCCTCATGGATCAGATGTGTGGCGGAATGGTTCGCGCGCAGCCTGGAGCGCCGCGCGTGGTCCACCTTCAGCTCGACGGTCGCGCCCGTCTTGACAGTGCCATTGGCCACCTTGCCGAGATGGACGAAAAGCCCATCGGCCTTCTTCTGGGTATCGGATATCTCGATCGAGAACCCGTCGCCCGAAATGACGCCGGTATCGCCCATCTGGCCACCGGACTCGCCATAGAACGGCGTCTGGTTGACAACCACGGCAACGGCGTCGCCTTTGCCGGCACTGTCGACGGTCTTGCCGTCCTTGACCAGCGCCTGGATAAGGCCTTCGGCCTGCTCGGTCTCATAACCCAGGAATTCGGTGGCGCCGGTCTCCTCACGCACCGCGAACCATACCGTCTCGGTTGCGGCCTCACCGGAACCAGCCCAGCTTTTGCGTGCCTCCGCCTTCTGCCGCTCCATTGCCTCGGTGAAGCCGGCAAGGTTGACCGAGATGTTGCGCCGGCGCAGCGCGTCCTGCGTCAGATCGAGCGGAAAGCCATAGGTGTCGTAGAGCTTGAACGCTGTCTCGCCATCCAGCATGTCGCCGGAGGCCAGCTTCTCCGTCGCCTCCGAAAGCAAGCCCAAGCCGCGCACCAGCGTCTTGCGGAAACGAGTTTCCTCAAGCTTCAGCGTCTCGGTGATCATCTGTTCGCCGCGCACCAGTTCCGGGTAGGCTTGGCCCATCTCGCGGACCAGCGCCGGCACCAGGCGCCACATCAGCGGATCGCGGGCGCCGAGCAACTGCGCGTGGCGCATGGCGCGGCGCATGATGCGACGAAGCACGTAGCCGCGTCCTTCGTTGGACGGCAGCACGCCGTCGGCGACCAGGAAGCAGGACGAACGCAAATGGTCGGCGATGACCCGGAACGATGCGACGGTGTCCGCATCCGGACCTTTGCCGAGCGCCGACGATGCAGCGTCGATCAGGTGGCGGAACAGGTCGGTTTCGAAGACGCTTTCAACCCCTTGCAGGATGGAGGCCATGCGCTCGAGGCCCATGCCCGTGTCGATCGACGGACGCGGCAGGTCGACGCGCTGTTCCTTCGTCACCTGTTCATACTGCATGAACACCAGGTTCCAGAATTCGAGGAAACGGTCGCCATCCTCCTCGGGGCTGCCGGGGGGGCCGCCCCAGATATGCTCGCCACGGTCGATGAATATCTCCGAACACGGCCCGCAAGGCCCGGTGTCACCCATTGCCCAGAAGTTGTCCGAAGTCGCGATGCGGATGATGCGATCGTCCGAAAGGCCGGCGATCTTCTTCCAGTACGAGGCCGCCTCGTCGTCGGTGTGGTAGACGGTGACCAGCAGCTTCTCCTTCTTCAGCCCGAACTCCCTGGTGATCAGGTTCCAGGCAAGCTCTATGGCGCGCTCCTTGAAATAGTCGCCGAAGGAGAAATTGCCGAGCATCTCGAAGAAGGTCAGGTGGCGCGCAGTGTAGCCGACATTGTCGAGGTCGTTGTGCTTGCCGCCGGCGCGAACACTCTTCTGGGCAGTCGTGGCGCGCGAATAGGGCCGCTTCTCCAGACCGGTGAAAACGTTCTTGAACTGCACCATGCCGGCATTGGTGAACATCAGCGTCGGGTCGTTGCGCGGCACCAGCGGGCTTGACGCGACGACCTCGTGACCTTCCTTGCGAAAATAGTCGAGAAATGCCGACCGGATCTCGTTGACGCCACTCATGAAATACTGCCTTTTCGAGAGAACCGCCGGCTGCCGGCGGAAAATAGACATGGCCTTTTAGCGGTCGCACCGCAGCCTGTCCAGAAACACCAAATGGGCTCAAATTCCCGCTTTCACCAGCGCTTTGAAATGGCTTCTGCCCCGCCATCAAACGCAAACCGCCGGCACGGGGCCGGCGGCGAAACGCATCGATTACGCAAACTCAAAATCAAAACATCAAATCGAAACCCGGCTGAGGCTCCGCGAGGCGTCGCCTGCCCTACATCACCCCAGCGTCGTCCTCGAAACCGTCGTCGCTGCTTTCGGAGCCGCCGTTTTCAAGGAATTTCTCGGCGATCAGCCCGGCATTCTGTCGCAGCGCCAGCTCGATCTCGCGCGCCGTGTCGGGATTGTCGCGCAGGAACAGTTTTGCGTTTTCGCGGCCCTGGCCAAGACGCTGCGAATTGTAGGAGAACCAGGCGCCCGACTTTTCGACCACGCCGGCCTTGACGCCGAGATCGACCAGCTCGCCGGTCTTGGAGACGCCCTCGCCATACATGATGTCGAACTCGACCACCTTGAAGGGCGGCGCCAGCTTGTTCTTGACCACCTTGACGCGGGTCTGGTTGCCGACAACCTCGTCGCGATCCTTGACCGAGCCGATGCGGCGGATGTCGAGGCGGACCGAAGCATAGAATTTCAGCGCATTGCCGCCGGTCGTCGTCTCGGGCGACCCGAACATGACGCCGATCTTCATGCGGATCTGGTTGATGAAGATGACCATGGTGTTGGAGCGCGAGATCGAGGCGGTGAGCTTGCGCAGTGCCTGGCTCATCAGGCGCGCCTGCAGGCCGGGCAGCGAATCGCCCATCTCGCCTTCGATTTCCGCCCGCGGCGTCAGCGCCGCCACCGAATCGACCACCAGCACGTCGATGGCGCCGGAGCGCACCAGCGTGTCGCAGATCTCCAGCGCCTGCTCGCCGGTATCGGGCTGCGAGATCAATAGATTTTCGAGATCGACGCCGAGCTTGCGGGCATAGACCGGGTCGAGCGCGTGCTCGGCATCGACGAAGGCGCAGATGCCGCCCTTCTTCTGGGCTTCGGCCACCGTGTGCAGCGCCAGCGTCGTCTTGCCCGAGCTTTCCGGCCCGTAGATCTCGACGATGCGGCCGCGCGGCAGGCCACCGACGCCAAGCGCGATGTCCAGCCCAAGCGAGCCGGTCGGCACCGTTTCGATCTCGACGACCTGCTCGTTTGCGCCGAGCCGCATGATCGAGCCCTTGCCGAAGGCACGCTCGATTTGCGACAGCGCCGCATCCAGAGCCTTTGATTTGTCCACCGCTTTGTCCTCTACAAGCCGCAAAGAATTCTGAGCCATGATACATCACCCCGTGGTCGTCAATGGAGGCCGGACAATCCCGCAATCCTTAAAAGAATGTACCTCGTTTGTTCTCATTTGTCAATGAGCGGCAAGGATTTGAAAAATAACGGATATCCATATTTGTTCTATTTTTGTTTCGTAATTTTGCTTCCGGATGCAACCGGCTTCGCATGCGGCGCCGCCGCCGTCACCAACCGAATCGCACCCGCGATTGCAGGGTTCCGCCCAGCGACCTAGTCTCCTCCCGGGCAACAGCAAAGGGCATTTCGCCGGCATGATGAACTCCCCGACGATCCTGGCCGTGGGCGGCGCCTATATCGAGCGGCGCGGCCGGGTTGCCGGCACCTTCGTGCCAGCCGCCTTGAACCCCGGCACGATGCGCGAGCATGTTGGCGGCGCCGTCTTCAACGCCTTGCGCTGGGCGGTGCGGCGCGGCGCCTCGGCCTCGCTGCTTTCGGTGCGCGGCGGCGATGCTCTGGGCGACACGGTTTTACGCGCCGTCGCCGAGGCCGGAATCGCCGACCTGTCGGCGGTGTTCCTCGACCGGGCAACGCCAAGCCATACGATGCTGATCGATAGCGACGGCCGGCTGATCGCCGGCCTTGCCGACATGGTGCTCTATGAGCTGGCGCTTCCCAAGCAGATCCGCCGCGCCAAGGTGCGCGAAGCTATCGGTTCGGCCGATACGATCCTGTGCGACGCCAACCTGCCGTCGACCGCGCTGGAGCGGCTGGCGGCACTCGCCGCCGGCAAGCCGGTGTTTGCGCTTGCCGTCTCGCCCAGCAAAGCGGCGCGGCTGACGCCGGTGCTCGACCGTCTGGCGATGGCGTTCATGAACCGGCACGAGGCCGGCGTGCTCGCCGGCGCCGACATCGATGCTGGCGATCAAGGCATCGTCGACAGCCTGAGACGCGCCGGCCTGAAAAGCGGCGTGATCACCGCCGGCGACGGACCGGTGCTCGGTTTCGACCAAACCGGCGCATTTTCGATCCTGCCACCGCCACTGCAAAAGCGGACCGATGCCACAGGCGCGGGCGACGCATTGGCCGGCGCCACGATCGCTGCCCTGCTGCGTGGCCTGAAGCTGCGCGAAGCGTTGCGTGAAGGCGTCGCCGCCGCGACGCTCGCCATCGAGAGCGCCGCCTTCACCAGTGCCAGCTTTGCCGAGGCGCTGGCGCTCGTGCCCGAGGCGCGGGACCTGGCATGAAGTGCGGCCCGGAATTGCCGAAGCATAACGCAGCTATTTTCCGGCGCGCCGTCCTGCCTCGTAGGCGCGGCGTGCCCAGATCGCCATCTCATCCGGATCATCGAAGGCACTGTCGGGAACGCTCCAATACGGCATAGACACCAGCTTGCCGTGCCGTGAGCCGGTATAGGTCCATTGCCGGCAGCCGGCCGCTTCGAATTCAGGCGCGCTTTCCGCGTCAGCCTTCAGCATCAATTCGTCACGGATGACGACGGCGACGATGACGCCGTCGAAATAGATGCCCTTGCCGCCGAACATCTTGCGGATGCTAACCGGGCCAAGGCCTTCGAAAAGCTCTTCGATGCGCTCATTGTCCATGCGGCGATCATGTCATCCGGATTTCCCCTTGTCATCGCCGCAACCGGCACCATCCTGACAAGTTCGGAACCAGTTTCGTCGGAGTTTCTCATGCCGCTTCTGCTCAAAGGGTCCTGCCGGTGCAATGCCGTGCGTTTCGAGGTGGAAAGCCACACGCCGGTGCCGTTCATGCTGTGCTACTGCTCGATCTGCCGCAAGCAGCAGGGCGGTGGCGGTTTCGCCATCAATCTCGGCGCCGATTACAAGACGTTGAAAATCCAGGGCAAGCGCCATCTCGGCGTCTACCGCGCCGAGATCGAGGACGACGAGCACCCGCAACGCGAAATCTCGACGGGCGAGCGGAACTTCTGCACGAAATGCGGGACGGCACTCTGGCTCTACGACCCGACCTGGCCGGAGCTGGTGCACCCCTTCGCCTCGGCGATCGACACAGACCTGCCAAAGCCGCCGGAGAAGGTGCATCTTATGCTGAAATACAAGGCGAACTGGGTCGAGCCGGAGATCGGCAAAAGGGACAAGGTCTTCGACGTGTACCCGGAAGAATCAATTGCCGACTGGCACAAACGAACAGGAATGTGGGTGGATTAGGTCCCTTCTCCCCGTGAACGGAGGAGAAGGAAAGATCAGGCGGAAGCGCGCGCTTCAGCCAAGGCCTTCAAATCGGCCGGCTTCAGTTCGACCGATTCGCCGCAGCCACAAGCCGAACTCTGGTTTGGGTTGTGGAAGGTGAAGCCGGTGCGCAGCGTCGTCTGCTCGAAATCCATCTCGGTGCCGAAAAGGAAAAGCGCTGCCTCCGGCGCGACATAGACATGGGCGCCGTCGCGCTCGATATGGTCGTCCTTGGTGTTGGGCTCGGTCACCAGGTCGACCGTATATTCCATGCCGGCGCAGCCGCCCTTCTTGATGCCAAGGCGAATGCCATGCGCATTCTCGCGGGTCGCGACGATCTCGCGCACCCGGTCGGCGGCCTTTTCGGTCATAGTGATGACGGCGAAGCGTCCCATGTTTTCCTTCTCCATTGCGCGCAGGTTCAAGGCCTGCCGAATGATTCCTCACCTAAAATGGTGAAGTTTTGTACCCGGCGCAAGTGCGCCAGCCTCTGGCTGGTCGGATGCTAGTACCAGCCAACCGCCACCTGTGCCTCTTCCGACATGCGGTCGGGCGACCAGGGCGGGTCGAAGGTCATGTTGACCTCGACACCGGAAACGCCTTCGACGGCGCCGACGGCATTTTCCACCCAACCCGGCATTTCGCCGGCCACCGGGCAGCCGGGTGCGGTCAGCGTCATGTCGATCTTGACCGAGCGGTCGTCCTCGATGTCGATCTTGTAGACGAGGCCGAGCTCATAGATGTCGGCCGGGATTTCCGGGTCGTAGACCGTCTTTAGCGCCGAGACGATGTCGTCGGTCAGCCGCGCCAGTTCGTCGGCAGGAATCGTTGACCCGGAAACCGCCGCATTGGTGGTCATATCCAGTGCCGTGCTTTCGGCGGTGTGGCTCGCATCATCCATGATCGTCACCCGAAGAACTTTCGCGCCTTCTCCAGCGCATCGGCCAAAGCGTCGACTTCGGCCCTGGTATTATACATGCCGAACGACGCCCTGCATGTGGATGTTACGCCGAAGCGTTTCAACAGCGGCTGCGCGCAATGCGTGCCGGCGCGGACCGCCACGCCCTGCCGGTCGATGACCATGGACACGTCGTGCGCGTGGATGCCCTGCAGCTCGAACGAGATAATGGCGCCCTTGCCGGGCGCGTCGCCGAAGATGCGCAGTGAATTGATGGCGCGCAGTTTTTGATGCGCATAATCCTTCAGATCGGCCTCGTGCGCGGCGATGCGCTCGCGGCCGATCTTTTCCATGTATTCCAGCGCAGCACCAAGCCCGATCGCCTGCACGATCGGCGGTGTGCCGGCCTCGAAACGGTGCGGCGGGTCGTTGTAGGTGACGATGTCTTGCGTCACCTCCTCGATCATCTCGCCGCCGCCCATGAACGGGCGCATGCGCTCCAGAATATCCTTCTTGCCGTAGAGCACGCCGATGCCCGACGGGCCATAGACCTTGTGGCCGGTGAAGACGAAGAAATCGCAGTCGAGGTCCTGCACGTCGATCGGCATGTGCACGGCGCTCTGGCTGCCGTCGACCAGCACCGGAATGCCGCGGGCATGGGCAATGCGCACGATCTCCTTGATCGGCGTCACCGTGCCCAGCGCGTTCGACATATGGGTGATGGCAACCAGCCTGGTGCGGTCGGTTAGCCGCTTCTCGAATTCCTCGATGTGGAAGACGCCGAGATCGTCGACCGGCACCCACACCAGTTTCGCGCCCTGCCGTTCGCGGATGAAATGCCACGGCACGATGTTGGAATGGTGCTCCATGATCGAGAGCACGATCTCGTCGCCTTCGCCGATGTTCGGCATGCCGAAACCATAGGCGACCGTGTTGATCGCCGCCGTGGTGTTCGAGGTGAAGACGATGTTGTCGGTGCTCGGCGCATTGAGGAAACGGCGCACCGTCTCGCGAGCCTTCTCATAGGCGTCGGTCGCGGCATTCGACAGGAAATGCAGGCCGCGATGGACGTTGGCATATTCCTGGGAATAGGCGTGCTGGATAGCGTCGAGCACGGCCTGCGGCTTCTGCGCCGAGGCGCCATTGTCGAGATAGACCAGAGGTTTGCCGTAAACTTGCCGCGACAGGATCGGGAAGTCGCGGCGGATCGCCTCGACGTCGTAGGGGATGTTTTCGACTTTCTGGTCCATCACAAGCTCTCTCGAGGCATCGCCTCATTCCGTCCAGCACCCCTCATCCGACCGAGCTTCGCTCGGCCACCTTCTCCCACAAGGGGAGAAGGAAGAGCGCCTCTCCTTCTCCCCTTGTGGGAGAAGGTGGCGCCGAAGGCGACGGATGAGGGGTGTTGGCACCAACCCCTCAGTCACCTCTACCCGTGCGTCAAAAACCAATCGTCGAGCCGACGTTCCAGCGCCTCGACGATGGCCTCGTCGTCCAGTTCCTCGATCACTTCGGCGACGAAGGCCTTGACCAGCAAGCCGCGCGCGGTCTTCTCGTCGACGCCGCGCGCCATCAGGTAAAACAGATGGCTGTGGTCGATCTCGGTGACGGTCGCGCCATGGCCGCAGACGACGTCGTCGGCGAAGATTTCGAGTTCCGGCTTGGTCGAGAACTCGCCGTCGTCCGACAGAAGCAGCGTGTTGCAGGCCATCTTGGCGTTGGTCTTCTGCGCATATTGGTGGACATTGATGCGGCCCTGGAAGACGCCGCGCGCCTTGCCGGTCACCACATTGCGGATGACTTCGGTCGATGCGGTATGCGGCACGGCGTGGTCGAGCACCATGGTGACGTCGGTATGGGTGTCGCCGGCGAGCAGATTGATGCCGCGCAGCGTGAATTCGGCGCCCTCGCCGGTCGTCTTCACAACGACCTCTTGGCGCACCAGTCTGCCGCCGGCATTCATGACGAACAGCGTCAGCTTCGAATTCTTGCCGAGATGCGCCTTGAACTGGGCGAGATGCGTCGCCGTATCCGGCTGCTCCTGCACGACAAGCCATGTCACTTCGGCGCCCTCGCCAAGCACAAGCTGGCTGACCGAACTGACCAGCGCCGCCCCCTCGCCCGCCTGGCGTTCGACGATGACAGCGTTGGCGCCGGCACCGACACGGACGGCCAGGCGTACATGCGTCTGTCCACCGGCCTGCAGATTCTGCAGCTCAAGCGGCTTTTCCAGTTGGGCGCCGTCGGCGATGTCGACGAAATAGCCGTCGGCGACAAAGGCGGTGTTGAGCGCGCCGATGGCGTCGTCGCTGCCATAAGAATCGAGCCCAGGTGCTGCGCTGCCGTCGGTCAGCTTCTCCGACAGGCGCTGCACGACAACGCCCTCGATGCTAGCGAGCTTGGCGCTCGAAACGCCGTTCAGCACCGGCAAAACCGAGGAGCCTTCGACGATCGGCGCAATGGCTTTCGCAACCGCTGCCGGATCGAAGTCCGGCACCGAGGTCAGCAGCCGGCGCAGGTCCGTATAGTGCCAGGATTCGATGCGCCGCGTCGGCAGGCCGCTCTTGATCGCCTCGATGGCGTCGTCGCGCTTCAGCATCACCGCGCCGTCACCGGGCAGCAGCGACAGCCGCTCGCCAAAGGCGTCGATCAGCGCCGTTTCGGCTAATGTTCGCTGGGGTGTTGTCGTGTGCATATTCATCAGTTTCGTCCTGCCTTCCGGCATCTCACGCGGCTTGCCCGATCACGCCTGCATAGCCATTGGCCTCGAGATCGAGCGCCAGCGACTTGTCGCCCGATTTGATGACCTGTCCCCTGTAGAGCACGTGCACCGTATCCGGCACGATGTATTGGAGCAGGCGCTGGTAATGGGTGATGACGACGATGGCCCGGTCCGGCGAGCGCAGCGTGTTGACGCCGTCCGCGACGATCTTCAGCGCGTCGATATCGAGACCGGAATCGGTCTCGTCGAGCACGCAGAGCTTTGGCTCGAGCAGCTTCATCTGCAGGATCTCGGCACGCTTCTTCTCGCCGCCGGAGAAGCCAACATTGAGCGGCCGCTTCAGCATCGCCATATCCATGTTGAGCGAGGCCGCCGCGTCCTTCACGCGCTTGAGGAATTCCGGGATTTTTAGCGGCTCCTGGCCGCGCGCCTTGCGCTGCTCGTTCATCGCCACTTTCAGGAATTCCATCGTCGCCACGCCCGGTATCTCCATCGGATACTGGAAGGCGAGAAAGATGCCGGCGGTAGCGCGCTCGGCCGGATCCATTTCAAGGATCGACTGGCCGTTGTAGAGGATGTCGCCCTCGGTGACCTCATAGTCCTCGCGGCCGGCGAGGATATAGGACAGCGTCGATTTCCCCGAGCCGTTCGGCCCCATGATGGCGGCGACCTCACCGGCCTTCACCGAAAGATTCAGGCCGCGGATGATCTCGGTGCCGTCATCGACGATACGGGCATGGAGGTTTCTGATTTCAAGCATTATTTTCCACTTTCTTGTTCGCGGTGCCCGGCCTGCGACGGAACTTTTCTAAAAGCTCGAAAAGCGCGTACAAACTTGCTGGTGACCAACATCCAGCCAAAAAACCCAGCCGCGCTTAAGCCTGCAATCGAACCACCAATAGTTTTTGTCGAACTCAAGCCAAACACTGCGCCTATCAACGCCATCACAGCACCACCAACAGCCAATGTCAGCAAGAGCATCAGAACGGCAAATATCAAGCCTTCCATCCGCTTGAACAAATCCATGATCGCCGTTCCAGTTAACTCACCCAACACTCCCCTCAAGACTAATCCCGATCAGCTTCTGCGCTTCGACCGCGAATTCCATCGGCAGTTGCTGGATGACGTCCTTGACGAAGCCGTTGACGATCAGCGCAATCGCCTCTTCTTCCGGGATGCCGCGCTGCATGACGTAGAACTTCTGGTCCTCTGAAATCTTCGAAGTGGTCGCCTCGTGCTCGAACTGCGCGGTCGAATTCTTGGCTTCCATGTAGGGCACGGTGTGTGCGCCGCACTGATCGCCGATCAGCAGGGAATCGCAATTGGTGAAGTTGCGGGCGTTGGTCGCCTTGCGGTGCGCCGAGACCTGGCCGCGATAGGTGTTCTGCGAGAAGCCGGCGGCAATGCCCTTGGAGATGATGCGGCTCGACGTGTTCTTGCCGAGATGGATCATCTTGGTGCCGCTGTCGACCTGCTGATAGCCGTTGGAGACGGCGATCGAATAGAACTCGCCACTAGAATCGTCGCCGCGCAGGATGCAGCTCGGATATTTCCAGGTGATGGCCGAACCGGTCTCGACCTGTGTCCACGAAATCTTCGAGCGATGGCCGCGGCAGTCGCCGCGCTTGGTGACGAAATTATAGATGCCGCCCTTGCCTTCGGCGTCGCCGGGATACCAGTTCTGCACCGTCGAATATTTGATTTCGGCGTCATCGAGCGCGATCAGCTCGACCACCGCGGCATGAAGCTGGTTCTCGTCGCGTTGCGGCGCCGTGCAGCCTTCGAGGTAAGAGACGTAAGCCCCCTCCTCAGCGATGATCAGCGTGCGCTCGAACTGGCCGGTATTCTTCTCGTTCATGCGGAAATAAGTCGACAGTTCCATCGGGCAGCGCACGCCCCTGGGCACGAAGACGAAGGAGCCGTCGGTGAACACGGCCGAATTCAGCGTCGCGTAGAAATTGTCGGAGGTCGGCACGACCGAGCCGAGATACTTCTTCACCAGCTCCGGATGCTCGCGGATGGCTTCCGAGATCGAGCAGAAGATGACGCCGGCCTGCGCCAGCTCCTTCTTGAAAGTGGTGACGACGGAGACGGAATCGAACACCGCATCGACGGCGACGCGGCCCGACTTGTAGACGTTGTCGCTGGCTTCCTCGAGCTCCGACGCATCGGTCTTCTGCACGCCGGCGAGGATTTCCTGTTCCCTGAGCGGAATGCCGAGCTTCTCGTAGACCTTCAGCAGTTCGGGATCGACCTCGCTGAGCGAAGTCGGGCCGGGCGTGCTCTTGGGCGCCGCGTAATAATAAATGTCCTGGAAATCGATTTTGGGATAGTGGACGCGCGCCCATTTCGGCTCGTCCAGCGTCAGCCAGCGGCGATAGGCTTCCAGGCGCCATTCCAGCATCCAGGACGGCTCGTCCTTCTTGGCCGAAATGAAGCGGATAATGTCTTCACTCAGGCCCTTGGGGGCCTTGTCCATCGCGATTTCGGTCTGGAATCCGTATTTATACTGGTCGACATCGATCTTTCGAACTCGATCGATCGTCTCCTGCACAGCAGGCATCAGCGTTCTCCATCCACGCCGGGGTCAAGGCCCGGCAGTTTTCAAACTATGGCACCGCGAACGAGCACCCTTGAGCACCCGCGGCGGCGTAAGTTTCATATAGTGCGTTCATGCCGGAAATTCACCCGGCCAAATTCGAACGCACGGCTCTACCAGGCCACAAGGCCCAAATATTCCTTCGCCGCGCTCAGGCGGCCTTTTCCCTGTTCACCTTTTCCCTACCGGCTTGCCGTGCAACGATCGTCGCCAGCGCCGCGCGAAACAGCTCGATATCCTTGGCGCTGGTCGCGTGGCCGATGGACACACGCAACGCGCCAACGCTATCGCCGTAACCCATGGCTTTCAGCACGTGACTCGGCCCGACTTTGCCCGACGAACAGGCCGATCCGGCCGACAGCGCCACACCGGCAAGGTCGAAGGCGATCTGCGCCGTCTCGGCCTTGATGCCGGGAATAGCGAAGAATGTGGTATTGGCAAGCCTTGCAGCGCCGGTCCCGAAGATTTCGGCGTCCGGAACAAGCGTTTTAACGATCGCCTCGATTTCGTCGCGACGCTGCCGCACCGCTTCGATCGTTTGCAAGCCGGCAGACGCTTCGCTAGCGGCCGCACCAAACCCGGCAATCGCCGCCAGGTTTTCGGTGCCGCCCCGATGGCCCTTTTCCTGGCCGCCGCCGCTGACCAGCGGTTTTGGCATCATCAGGTCCGACGCCGCGACAATGGCGCCGACGCCCTTGGGGCCGCCGATCTTGTGCGACGAGAGAATAAAATAGTCTGCGTAAGCCTCTGATATATCGAGCGGAATGCGGCCGGCTGCCTGCACGGCATCGACGACCAGGATGCCACCCGCCGCCTTGACGATTTCGGCGATGCGGCCGACCGGCTGGATTACGCCGGTTTCATTGTTGGCAGCGTGGATGGCCACCAGCGGTAAGCCTTCGGCCTTGTCATGCTGGGCGAGAGCCTCGGCCAAAACGTCGAGCCTGACGACGCCGTCGGCGTCGACGCCGATCCGTATCACCTGCGCCGCTGGGAAACGCCCGCCGTTCAGCAGGCAAGGATGATCGGCCTCGGACACATAGAGCCGGCTCATACGGACAGCACCGCGCCCCATCTGCCAGTCCGGCGTCAGCAGCGTCGAGGCCGCTTCCGTCGCGCCGGAGGTGAATACGACATGCTCGGCCCTGGCGTTGACCAGTCGCGCCACATTGCGCCTGGCATCCTCGATCAGCCGCCGCGCAGCGCGGCCCTCGGCATGGACGGAGGACGGGTTGGCGGCGACGTCGAGCGCAGCGACCACCGCCGCGCGCGCGGCGGCAAGCAGCGGCGCGCTGGCATTGTAGTCGAGATAGGCGCGTGCTCCGGCCATTTCCGTCCAACTGGTCCCTTCAAAAGCCGTTCCGCGAAGATAGCGCGTTATTTCCTTGAAATTGCAAGGCAAGACGTCCTATTTACGCGGCTTGCGGCGCGGGTGGCCGAGCCACAGTTTTGGCCGCCCAGTTTTGAACAATTCTAAACTAGCTTCTAGAAAGACGCTCGCCCTGCGTCAAGGCCTAGGGAAAACTGGGGCCAGAGGAAAAGTTGTTCCGGGCGCCGCGCAATTTATGCCAAGTGGAGTATTTCATGCCTGAGGTCATTTTCACCGGTCCGGCCGGCCGTCTGGAGGGTCGCTATCAGCCCTCGAAGGAAAAGAGCGCGCCGATTGCCATCGTCCTGCACCCGCACCCCCAGTTCGGCGGCACGATGAACAACAAGATCGTCTACGACCTCTTCTACATGTTCCAGAAGCGCAATTTCACCACGCTGCGCTTCAATTTCCGCGGCATCGGCCGCAGCCAGGGAGAGTTCGACCACGGCACCGGCGAGTTGTCCGACGCCGCGGCGGCGCTCGACTGGGTGCAGTCGCTGCATCCCGATTCGAAGAGTTGCTGGGTTGCCGGCTATTCGTTCGGCTCGTGGATCGGCATGCAGCTTCTCATGCGCCGGCCGGAGATCGAGGGCTTTATCTCGGTCGCGCCCCAGCCCAATACCTATGATTTCTCGTTCCTGGCGCCATGCCCGTCGTCCGGCCTGATCATCCACGGCGACGCCGACAAGGTCGCGCCGCCCAAGGACGTGCAGGGCCTGGTCGACAAGCTGCACACGCAAAAAGGCATTACCATCACTCAGAAGACCTTGCCCGGCGCCAACCATTTCTTTGCCAACCATGCGGAGCTTCTGATCGAGGAATGCGCGGACTACCTCGACCGCCGGCTGGCCGGGGAACTGTCCGACCCACGGCCGAAGCGGCTGAGATAATCGGCGATGTACCAACCGCCTCACTTCCAGGAAACACGGCCGGACGTCCTGCACGGGCTGATCCGGGCGCATCCGCTTGGCCTGCTGGTGTCGAACGGCACCGAGGGGCCGATCGCCAACGCAATTCCCTTTCTTCTAGACGCGCCCTCCCTGCTCAACGCGGATGTGCCGCCGAACGGCAGGCTGCGCGCCCATCTGGCCAAGGCCAATCCGCAATGGCGGCTTTTGGCCGACAGTCCCCTGGTGCCGGTGCTGGTCGTCTTCCAGGGCGCCGATGCCTATGTGACGCCGTCCTGGTACGAGACCAAGCGTGAAACCGGCAAGGTGGTGCCGACCTGGAACTACGCCATCGTCCAGGTGCGCGGCATCGTCACGGTGATCGAAGACCAGGATTGGCTGGCCGAGCAGATTTCCGATCTGACGATGTCGCAGGAGGGCAGCCGCCCGGCGCCGTGGGCGGTGACCGACGCGCCGGCACCCTTCATCCAGTCACAGATCAAGGGCATCGTCGGCCTGGAAATCGAAATCACCGAAATCAGCGGCAAGTGGAAAGTCAGCCAGAACCGCCCGGCCGGCGACCGCGTCGGTGTCGCCGAGGGGCTCGAGAGCGAGACCGCCAACTCGGCCGACATGGTCCAGTTGGTAAGGTCCTACGGCGGGCTGGACGGCAAGTAGTCTTGCTTGCTTGCTCGACCGGTTCAGGCCGGTGGCGGGCTCAATCGACCTTGGTCATCGCCGCCTTGCGCTCGTTGGCGATCAGCCAGAGATTGCGGATATAGATCAACAGGCCCATGGCCTGGCCGGCGATGAACACCGGATCCTGACGCTGGATGGCGTAGATCAGCAGCAGGCCGCCGCCGAACAGCGAAAAGAACCAGAAGGCAATCGGCACGACGCTGCGCTTGGCTTTTTCCGACGCCACCCACTGCACCAGAAAGCGCATGGTGAAGAAGAACTGGGCGACGAAGCCGAGCAGCACCCAGGCATCGAATTGCTTGACGAAAACATCGTGAAGCCAGGTCGCCAATTCCTGAAGCACGTTACCCATGCCTGATTTCCTCTACTTTGGGCATTCTGCGGCGCCTGCGGCGCAGCCACCAGACGCCGGCAAGATCGAGCACGCCCTGAAGGCCGCGATCGAAGATGCCGTAATTCGATTTGCCGTGACGGCGGGAGCGGTCGACGACATCGCAATGGACGACGCGGTAGCCCTCCTGGATGACCAGCGCTGGAACAAAGCGATGGGTGCCGTCGAAGAAGGGCAATTTCCGCAAAATGTCGGTGTGAATCGCCTTGAGGCCGCAGCCGGTATCCCGCGTCTCGTCGTGCAGGATGGCTTTTCTCAGTCCGTTGGCGAAACGCGACGCCAGTTGCTTGATCTTGCTGTCGCGGCGCTTCAGACGCTGTCCCTGCGCGGCCCCGACTTCGGGACCAGCCTGCCGCAGCGCGTCGATCAACACCGGGATGTAGCCGGGGTCGTTCTGGCCGTCGCCATCGATGGTGGCGACGATATCGCCGCGCGCCGCCCAGGCGCCTGAGCGCACCGAGAGCGACTGGCCGGCGGATTTTTCATGCCTGAGATGGCGCAGCGGAAACCGGCGAAGCGCTGCCTCTGCGGCAAGCACCGAAGGTGTATCGTCTGTCGAGCCGTCGTCGACGACAATGACCTCGAAGTCCCGCCCGGCCATGGCAGTGCCGATCTCGTCGAGCAGAAGCGGCAGGTTCGCCGCCTCGTTCCGGCAAGGAATGACGATGGATATCTCCGGCATCTCGACTCTGTCACAGGATATGGCATTCGATCGATGCCGCGCGGTCCAGTGGAAGAGCCCCGCTGGCGCGGCGCCTCATTACGCCAGCCGAAACAATGACGCAAGCAGGCCGCACGCTTGGGGTTCTCCCTTCTCCCCTTGTGGGAGAAGGTGGCCGCGCGAAGCGCGGTCGGATGAGGGGTGTTCCAGCTTGGCAACGACGGCACTCCGTCCAACACCCCTCAACCGTCTCGGCGCTGCGCGCCAATCCACCTTCTCCCACAAGGGGAGAAGGCAAGAGGGTGTCGCAAAACCGGATTCCACTTTTGCTGATCGCGCTTGAGTGCTAAACGCCCGCCTTCATGCATGGCCGAGCCGCGTTCGGCCGGAAGCTTTTCGGGAAAGAAAATGTCCGCCTTCAAATCCGATTTCCTGCGCACGATGAGCGAGCGCGGTTTCATCCACCAGACCTCGGACGATGCCGGCCTCGACCAGCTTTTCGCCACGGAAACGGTGAGCGCCTATATCGGCTTCGACGCCACCGCCAGGAGCCTGCATGCCGGGTCGCTGATCCAGATCATGATGCTTTACTGGCTGCAGCAGACCGGCCACCGGCCGATCGCGCTGATGGGCGGCGGCACCTCGATGATTGGCGATCCGTCGTTCAAGGACGAGGCGCGCAAGCTTTTGACGCCGCAGGATATCGAGGACAATCTTGCCGGCATCCGCCGCAACTTCACGCCTTACCTCAAATTCGGCAGCGGCCCGAACGACGCCGTCATGATCGACAATGCCGACTGGCTGATGGACATCAACTACGTCAATTTCCTGCGCGATGTCGGCCGGCATTTTTCGGTCAACCGCATGCTGGCCTTCGATTCGGTCAAGCTCCGGCTGGATCGCGAGCAGTCGCTATCGTTCCTCGAATTCAATTACATGATCCTGCAGGCCTACGACTTCGTCGAGCTCTACAAGCGCCTCGGTTGCCGGCTGCAGATGGGCGGCTCCGACCAGTGGGGCAACATCGTCAACGGTATCGATCTCGGCCATCGCATGGAAGGCGCGCAGCTCTATGCGCTGACGACGCCGCTGCTCACCACCTCGTCCGGCGCCAAGATGGGCAAGTCCGCCTCGGGCGCGGTCTGGCTCGATGCGGAGATGTTGAGCCCGTACGAGTTCTGGCAATATTGGCGCAACACCGAGGATGCCGATGTCGGCCGTTTCCTCAAGCTCTACACGACCTTGCCGCTCGCCGAGGTCGCGCGCCTCGAACGGCTCGGCGGCTCGGAGATCAACGAAGCCAAGAAGATCCTCGCCACCGAAATCACCGCCATGCTGCATGGCCGCGGGGCGGCAGAGGAGGCGAGCGAAACGGCGCGCAAGACGTTCGAAGAAGGGGCGCTCGCCGAAACACTGCCAACAGTGGAGTTGGACAGGGCCGATCTTGAAGCCGGCGTCGGCATATTGTCGCTGTTCGTCACCGCCGGGCTGGCTGGGTCCAACGGCGAGGCACGGCGGCATATCCAGGGCGGCGCCGTGCGCCTCAACGACCAGCTCGTGGCCGACGACCGCAGGATGGTGACGCTGCAGGACCTTGGCCCGGAAAACGTCGCAAAGCTGTCGCTCGGCAAGAAGAAGCACGTTCTGGTGCGGCCGGTCTGACCAGGGCCCGGTCCTTCCTGTTAGATCTTTTCCGAACCGGTTTCATCTTGCGGCGCTGACCTTCGGTTCGGAATCACGGCGGAGGTTAATCAGCTAGGGTCAGGACCCATTAATTTGTTGAGTTGATCTCTGTTGGGTGATTCAAGGTGGCAGGAGGTGCCGCCTTGAGTGATTTGC
>NZ_JAMYOC010000017.1:0-151955 GCF_040319475.1 Mesorhizobium sp. M0904
GCCATCGCATCAAGAAATGCGCCTGGAACGATGACTATCTCATCAATGCCATCACTCATATGCGATAGCCCTGCCCTCGAGGGGGGGAGATAAGCAGCTGCGCCGACCCGAAGCAATTTCCCGACATACAGCAATTTTGTTCTTGCTTTGTGCCGGCAGCTATGCTACTAATCTCGCTATGGTGCCAATTGGCCCAGAAGACCCGCCCGCCGAGGCGGGTTTTTTGTTTTTGGCCCTGACAGGCGAGTTCCAGCGCAAGCCCCACCATCGACGGGATTTCCACCACCCCGCCGGGCTGATAGGCTTGGCTGGTCTGCGGAGGACACGGCGATGCCGATCAATCTCGACGAGTTGAAGAATGCCACCAGCCTGCGCGGCAAGCGCGATGGCGGCTCGTTCATTGCGCCGGTCGACGGCACGGCGCATGTCTCGGGCGAGCGCAGCGTGCCGCTGCTCAACCTGACGATCCCGGCGCTGTTTGCCGATACGGTCAGCAAATACGGCACGCTCGATGCCGCCGTCTTCGTCGAGCAGGACAAGCGCTTTACCTGGGAGGAACTCTCGGAGACCGTCGATGCGCTGGCCGCCGGCTTCCTGGCGCTCGGCCTCGAGAAAGGCGACCGCGTCGGCATCTGGTCGCCGAACCGCTGGGAATGGCTGGTGACGCAATTCGCCACCGCCCGCATCGGCCTGATCCTGGTCAACATCAACCCGGCCTACCGGCTGGTCGAGCTGGAATATGCCTTGAACAAGGTGGCTTGCCGAGCGCTCGTCACCGCCGCCAAGTTCAGGAGTTCCGACTATCTCGGCATGATCGAGACGCTGGCGCCGGAGATCACCACGGCCACCCCCGGCAAGCTCGACGCCAGCAAGCTGCCGGCGTTGAAGATCGTCATTCGCATGGACGAGGAGAGTTCGCCGGGCATGTTCAATTTCGCCGACGTGCTGGCGATGGCCGGGCGCGACGAGCATGACAAGCTCGACCGCATCTCCGACGGGCTGAAACCGGACGACTCCATCAATATTCAGTTCACCTCAGGCACGACCGGCGCGCCGAAAGGCGCGACGCTGACCCACAACAACATCGTCAACAACGGCAATTTCGTCACCGCGGCGATCCGGCTTACCGTCGACGACCTGCTGTGCATCCCGGTGCCGCTCTACCACTGCTTCGGCATGTCGATGGGCACGATGGGCTGCGTCACCAAGGGCGCGACCATGGTTTTCCCGAGCGAGGGGTTCGATGCCGGCGCCACGCTGAAGGCGGTGGCAACGGAACGCTGCACCGCGCTTTACGGCGTGCCGACCATGTTCGTCGGCCTGCTCGACCATCCGGATTTCGCCTCCTTCGATCTCACCAGCCTGCGCACCGGCATCATGGCCGGCTCGCCATGCCCGATCGAGGTGATGAAGAAGGTGGTGTCGCTGATGCACATGGCCGAGGTGACCATTGCCTACGGCATGACCGAGACCAGCCCGGTGTCCTTTCAGAGCAGCGTCGACGACCCCCTGGAAAAGCGCGTCTCGACCGTCGGCCGCGTCCATCCGCATGTCGAGGTCAAGGCGATAGACGCCGAAGGCGCCACCGTCGCGGTCGGCGCGCCGGGCGAGCTCTGCACGCGCGGCTATTCGGTGATGAAGGGCTATTGGGACGACGAGCAGAAGACCCGCGAGGCCATCGACGCAGAGGGCTGGATGCACACCGGTGACCTCGCCACCATCGACGCAGACGGCTATTGCAACATCGTCGGCCGGGTCAAGGACATGGTCATCCGCGGCGGCGAGAACGTCTATCCGCGCGAGGTCGAGGAATTCCTCTATCGCCACCCCAAGATCAAGGAGGTGCAGGTGTTCGGCATTCCCGACCCGAAATATGGCGAGGAGCTGTGCGCCTGGATCGTGCTGAAGCCCGGCCAGATCACCACGGAGCAGGACATCAAGGCGTTCTGCGCCGGCCAGATCGCCCATTTCAAGATCCCGCGCTACATCCGCTTCCGCACCGAATTGCCGATGACGGTGACCGGCAAGCCGCAGAAATTCCTAATGCGCCAGGCGATGATCGACGAACTAGGATTGGTGACGCAGAAGACGGCTTGAGGGAATAATCTTACAAAGTTCCGAGCTTCGCTTTAAGTACTAGAGTCGGTTAACTCTGTTTTTGGGGGATTTGTTTTTGAAAATATCGGCGGCTTAATAGGTATGGCATCCAACAGCTGGAATTTATATTGGGTTACTTCAGATGGGTACGAGGATTGTTTTATTGCTGCAAAAAATAGCCGGAGCGCGCGCTGTGTTGAATGTCGCGTGAATGATTTTGAGTTGGGCGAGGTGATTGCAGAACGGATTGTGTCTATCCCCAAAAAGGTTTTTAGAAGATATAGGAGGCAGGATCGCTACAAGGAAAACCCTTGGCCATGGTATGTTTATGGGAAAGAAATATTTCGAGACCTTGGTGCAGAATTCAGAAAAATTGAAAATAAGGAGGAAATGCTGTTATGTGATATCGTGTTTAGTGTCCATGATTACAGGCCGTGCAGTATAGAAAGAGAGAGATCGATTGGATCCAGAGCTGTAGACGAACTGAGAAGGGATCCAGGACTTGCCGATCTGGTGAACAATTATGATGACGAGGACGTTTGGAATGGACCCGTTATTCATATTGTAACCATGCTGGGTATGTGCTTAGTAAGGTGTCACCAAATAGAGAATTACATTGTGAACTCTTTTTTACTTGGGATATCGAAAAAACAAAAGCTTAAATATAAGACGCTAAACGATCTAAAAGACGGTTGGAAAAGGAAAACGCTCGGCAATATGATAGCCTCAATGGAAGAGGCTTGGGAAATTGATCCAATGGTAAAGGCCGGATTTCAGCTTTTTTTGGAAATGAGAAACAGACTGATTCACGGACTAACGACAGACGATAGATTTGACATTCAAACCAGCTGGGGCCAGCGAGAGTTGTTGGCCTTTCTGTACTTTTTCGATATCCATTCCCGTATCGTCAAGAGGGCATTCAGGGCTAGTTTTTACGCAAGTATAGAGTTTGCGATACATCAATGGGGGCTGCCTGACGGAGCTACCAAGAGAATCTTAAATAAGAAGCAGAAAGAGGAATCAGATCTATTCTTCCATTTCTTTACTATGAAAGAAGGTAACATCTAATTCGCGTAGGTCCACCAGTGTGTGCGATGATGCTGTCCAAATAGGCCTTCCGCAGGGTCCGCAGAAATGCACAAGGCTTGAGGGATGAAGGGTTTCGCAAGATCGGCGGTTTCCTACGGCATGCCGTTGGCCGCGCTGGCGATGGCTGTCGCGGTCAGGGCCAGCGGGGTGTCGGTGGACGAAGGGTCGCTGGGCACCAGGATATTTATTGGCGCGCTGTCGAGCGCGATCATGTTCATCACCATTTTCGTGGTGCTCGACCACGCCGAGGTGGTGGCCCGGCGGGTAGGCGAGCCGTACGGCACGTTGGTGCTGACCATCGCCGTGACGGCGATCGAAGTATCGATCATCGTTTCGATCATGCTGCATGGCGCGAACAACCCGACGCTTGCACGCGAATCCGTGTTCTCGACGGTGATGATCACCTCCACCGGTGTTGTCGGCATGTGCCTGACGTTTGGCGGCTGGCGCCATCGCAAGCAGGCAATCGTGCGCCAAGGCACCAGCGCCTATCTGGCGGTTCTGGTCGCGCTGAGCGTCATGACGCTCATTCTGCCGACCTACACGCGAACCACCGATCCCGGCACGTTCTCGGCGGCGCAGCTTGGCTTCGTCAGCGTGCTTTCGGTGCTGCTGTATGCCGGTTTTCTGTTCGCGCAGACTGTCCGCCACCGCGACGATTTCATCGACGCACAAGCACACGGCGCCACAGTGCGAACCGACGCCCACGAAAGCCTCGCCGCCGGCGCTATTCTCCTGCTGATCGGGCTGATCGGCATTGTCATGCTGGCCGAGCAAGTCGCCGCAAGCGTCGAAGATGCGCTCATTGCCTATGAGGTGCCCCAGGCCGACGCCATTGTCGGCGCGATGATCGCCGGGCTCGTCTTGATGCCGGAGGCGATTTCAGCGGTCCGTGCCGCACTCAACAACGAGCTGCAGCGCGGCCTGAACGTCGCCATGGGTTCGGCCTGCGCGACGATCGGCCTGACAATACCGGGCATAGCCGCCGCCAGCCTGCTCACCGGAAGAGGGCTGACCCTGGGGCTGCCGGCGACCGACACGGTGCTTTTGGTCCTGGCGCTTTTCATCTGCAATGTAAGCTTTAGCACCGAGAGAACGACGTTCCTGACCGGGCTGGTGCACCTTGTGGTGTTTTTTACCTGGGTGTTTTTGATATTTATGCCGTGAGGGAGTGGGAGGCGAAGATGGGCTAGACTAGTTTAGAAGCTCGAAGGCGAGGTCGCCCGAAATGCCGCCGAGCCGAGATGGGATAGCGGCGATCATGAAGGTCAGCGTGCCCTCACCTCCGGCGCCACCGCCGAAGAACGCCGCCTTGTAGATGGCGAAGCGGATCGTACCGGCTGTCGGCGTGCAGCGCTGTCAATCAAGCTTGGTGCTATATTATTGCAGTGACCCTGCCCGACGCATCGAGGCGACAACTGACTTGCGCCTGCCGGACTTCGATGCCGCCTTCTCTCGCGTAGTCTATTCGCACGTCGATCGGCGCCGTGAGTGCACCCCGAAGTTGACGCAAGGCGCCTGCGCTTGCCGCGTGGACACGGACGGCGCCCAGCGGCGTCGCAGCGGCCATGATCGCCGCGCGGCAGGCTCGCACGACCGCAATCGGCGTACCGGGTCTCGGTGTCAGTGGCCCCAGAGATCCAAAGGGATATCCCTCGGTGAAGTCACCCTCACCGGCTTTGGAAGGCCTGAGGACGGGTGGCAGCACGATGGATTGCCTGGCGGTCTTCGCAGAGGCAGGGGCCGACGCTGCAGTCGAACTGTCGGGTGCGGTAGCCGCCTCGTTTTCGGCGGACGGATCGTCGCCCACACTGGCATTTGTGCTTGTGTCACCAACGTTGCCGCTGGCACCAACGCCTGCGTCGACTGATCCGTCATCTGCACCGACCGAAGCTCCAAGATTTGCTCCGCCTACGCCGTCGACGCTCGTGCCCGCCCCGACAGATACGCCTTGCGAACCGGCGCTCACTCCAGCACCGACCCCGACACCGCCGGCCCTACCGCCCACGCCTGCTTCAAGTGCCGAGGCAGGCCCAATTGTAGTCCCGATCACCAAGGCGGCTGCGACATACTTGTTCATAGTCGTCTCCCCTGCGGCTTTCGCTCACTAGTCTTCACTGGCGCGGCTCGAGCTTTTTGATGGCCGTGTTGGAAGCAATGCTGCGGGAAGAGGTATGGTTGCCAGCAGAGCAGTTTGCGGCGACTTTTGGACCTTCACTCTCTGTTTTTCCGGCAAGCCCGGTTTACGGGCTGGTTTGGCGCCCGAACACGATAACCTACTTGCAAGTGCACTCGCGGGGGTACGTGTTTTCGGCGCGCACTCCACAGCCGCAGTCCGACGCTTACCCTTGACAGTATCAATTGCCTCACGCGCCGCACTGAGGCTGCGGGCTAGGCCGATAGCCCTTTCACGCTCTTGGTCGAGCGCCGCACTCAATGCTACCGAATTCTGCTTTAAAGCATCGCGTTCCTGGCGAACAATATCGAGGTCACGTACAGCTGAATCTGCTCGTTCGCGTCCCCGTTCGAGTCTTTCTCGAACCTGCTTTAGAGCGGCCTCGGCCACCTGTCGGTCCCTTATGGCGTTGGCCTGCTCGACGGCTGCCAGATTTGCGCCTGTCTTCAGAGCATCGATAGTTTGGCGAGCCGTGGCAAGTTCTTGTTCCAAGAGCTCAACCTTGTGCCGCTCGTCATCAAGCGCTCGCTTCGCAGCAAGCTGGGAGGCTTCCATAGAGGGGTGCGCGCCAAGCGCGGCGGCCTGCTCGCTGTTCCAGAGACTGGCTTCAGCTCTGTAGCTTTCGATAACGCGCTGCGCCGTCTCCAGATCGAGCGCGAGCGCTTCGTCTGTTCGCTGCTGCTCTTTTAGGGCTTGTGCTTGCTGAGCCACCGTGTCTGCCAGCACGTGTGCTTGGGCGCTTAGCTCACGTATGCTGCGCTGCATGACGTCTAGCTCCGCTCGTGCTGCGGCCAATTCGCGGCGTAAAGCCACTTCATGCTCGCCCAGGCGCGTTTGCGCACCCTCCTTGAGTGCCTGTGTTTCGCTGAGCACCAGCTCTCTAGATAGACAGGATCCGAGCGCGCTCGGTTGTGGCTTGCCCGGTTCTTTGTCGACCTTGGTATGTTCGGAAACCACGACCGACGAGCTGTCGTTAGCCATGGCAACCGCTGGCGCTTCGGGCGCCAACTGACCATTTGCCGGAGATGCCAACAGCAGAACGAGGCATAGCGGAATGAGGGACGGCACGCCGTTATACCCCCTGCCGCTTATCTGGTGAGGTAAAATCAATGGCCGTCGTTTAATAAAGGTGAAGTCACAGCGGAGACATTTTGACCTGGTAGTCTGCACATGATTCATCACTGAACCTCAACGATCGCAGCCCTCACCGCTATTGTATTCTCCACTTACTGCACGCCGCGGCGCCGTGGATGCCGCACCAAAAAGATCAATGCTAGTGAAGCACCCTCGGCAACGCCAAAGCGCGGATTCGCGCAAAGGCTGTTTCGTATTTCCTTAGTTGTCATCATTCGAACAAACGGAACTTTCGGCTTTCGGGATGACCATCTTCTCTCCCCAACGGCTGTGATGCGGCGCAAAGCAGCCATTCAGGCTGCGAAGGTCGACCTCGGGTCACACCAGACTTTCCATTTCACGGTACGGCGCATCTCCCCCTCCAATGCCGCCGCCTCCGACCGACGAATATTTGTTGCCAGTTTCACACCTCGTCGTGCTGGATCTTGTCGCGACGCCAAGCACCGTCCATGACTGCCGCACCGTTCGCAGATCTCTGCCGCCAGCGGAACCGACCGCCATCCAACCGGTTAATCGGTATGAAGCTTCCACCAACCCCAAGGGCGCACCATGAGCATTCTGCAAACCACGAAGAAAGCCGTCGAGCAGGTCACTGGTATCGCCAGACCGGACAGGCGAGAGGTTGCCGACCTCCTGAGGCCGCGCAAACCAAACGCGTTTCGGTTCAGCGATGATGGCCTGGTGCCCAACCATCCGTTCTGGCCGCTTGTCGTCTATCGCGGCGCTGTGAAGCTGCCCGAAGACTTCGATCCGGCGGCCGTCATGGAGGCGCTTTTCGAGGCAAATGGCTGGGGCGATAGCTGGCGCAACGGCATCTACGGCTACGTCCACTACCATTCGCGGATACACGAGGTGCTCGGCGTTGCGCGCGGCACGGCCAAGGTCCGCTTTGGCGGCAACAAGGGACGAACGCTGTCGCTGAAGGCCGGCGACGTCGCGGTTCTTCCGGCCGGCACCGGGCACCAACGTCTTTTCGCATCCGACGATTTTCTGGTTGTCGGCGCCTATCCTCCATCCGGCACCTATGACCTGTGTACGACCGCCGCCGACCATGCCAAGGCAGTCGTCACGATCCCCAGGGTTGGCCGTCCGCGCAAGGACCCTGTCTATGGAAGCAACGGCCCGTTGCTCGCAGCCTGGGAAAAGGATTGAAGCCGTTCCTTGCGGGTTGGCTTCGGGGCTAAAACCGGATCCTTGACCCGCCGCTCTACACTGCCAGCACCGCCGCATCCAGCCCGCGGATGATCTTCGCCAGTTCGACGCATTCGTCGTGCCGAACCTTGTTGCGCCGCCAGGCGAGGCAGATCGTGCGCTGCGGCATCGGTTCCTGGAACGGCACGATCTTCAAATCGGGGATAGTGCTGGCTGGCCCGGCCGCCATCTCGGGGATGAGCGTGACGCCGAGCCCATGCGCCACCATCTGTAAGAGCGTCGTCAGGCTGGTCGCGCCATAGCTTGCCATCGCCACCGGCCGCACGTTGCCGCAGACGGCGAGCGCCTGTTCGCGCAGGCAATGGCCTTCCTCGAGCAGCATCAGCCGCTCCAGTGCCGGGCTCTCCGGTGGCACCGGCGGCGAGGCGAAGGCGGGGTCGCCGGCCGGCACGGCCAGGAAGAACCGGTCGGAGAAAAGTTCCTCGGTAACCAGACCTGGGTAATCGAGAGGCAGCGCCGCGACGAAGGCATCGAGCTTTCCCGAACTGGTGTCCTCGACCAGCGAGGCGGTCACGGCTTCGCGCAGTTCCAGCTGCAAGGCCGGGAAATGCCGTTTCAGCTCCGGCAGCACATGCGGCAGCAGATAGGGCGCCACCGTCGGGATGATGCCGAGCCGGAAGCGGCCTTCCAGCGCCGGGCGGCCGCGCCGGGCCGTCGCCTCGACGTCGCGGACGTCGGCAAGAATGCGCTCGATGCGCGGCAGCAGGGCCACGGCCTCGTCGGTCATCCGCACCACCTTGCCGCCGCGCTCGAACAGACGGCAATTCAGCCGCAGCTCCATCTCGGCGATCTGCGAAGACAGCGCCGGCTGGCTGACGCCGGCGAGTTTTGCGGCACGGCCGAAATGCAGCGTCTGCGCCAGCGCCTCGAAATAATGCATCTGCCGGACGGTCAAACCGATCATAAGGAAAACCTATCAGAATAAACAGCAAAGGCAATTTGTCTTTATCGGCTGGGCGGGCTAGTCTGGAACCATTCCAGGATGGCGCGGCCGCTGGCCCTGCCCGGAAAATCAACAAAATCCCGGACAATCAACAAATCGGAGGCAAAGATGGACGCGAAAACCGACGACAACAGCGCCGGCAAATGCCCGGTCCCACATGGATCGGCCAGCAGGACCAACCGCGACTGGTGGCCAAACCAGCTCGACCTTGGCGTCCTCCACCAGCAGTCCAGCCTCTCGGACCCGATGGACGAGGACTTCGACTACGCCAAGGAATTCAAGAGCCTCGATCTCGATGCGGTGATCAGGGATCTGCACCAGGTGATGACCGATTCGCAGGATTGGTGGCCGGCCGATTTCGGCCATTACGGCCCGCTCTTCATCCGCATGGCCTGGCACAGCGCCGGTACCTATCGCATCGGCGACGGCCGTGGCGGCGCCGGCGCCGGCCAGCAGCGTTTCGCGCCGCTCAACAGCTGGCCGGACAATGCCAATCTCGACAAGGCGCGCCGGCTGCTGTGGCCGGTCAAGCAGAAATACGGCAGGAAAATCTCCTGGGCCGACCTGTTGATCCTCACCGGCAACGTCGCGCTGGAATCGATGGGCTTCAAGACCTTCGGCTTCGCCGGCGGCCGCGCCGATGTCTGGGAGCCGGAGCAGGACGTCGACTGGGGATCGGAAACCAAATGGCTCGCCGACGAGCGCTATTCCGGCGACCGCGAACTTCACGGCCATCTCGGCGCCGTGCAGATGGGGCTGATCTACGTCAACCCGGAAGGGCCGAACGGCACGCCCGATCCATTGGCCGCGGCGCGCGACATTCGCGAGACCTTCGCTCGCATGGCCATGAACGACGAGGAAACCGTGGCGCTCATCGCCGGCGGTCACACCTTCGGCAAGACCCACGGCGCCGGTGATGCATCGCTGGTCGGGGCGGAGCCGGAAGGCGCCGGCATCGAGGCACAGGGCCTCGGCTGGTCGAGCAAGCATGCCACCGGCATTGCCGGCGACGCCATCACCTCGGGCCTCGAGGTGACCTGGACCACGACGCCGACCAAATGGAGCAACAACTTCTTCGACAATCTGTTCAACTACGAATGGGAGCTGACCAAGAGCCCGGCCGGCGCCCATCAGTGGACGCCGAAGGGCGGCGCCGGTGCAGGCACCGTGCCGGACGCGCACGATCCCTCGAAGCGCCGCGCGCCGGCGATGCTGACCACCGACCTCGCGCTACGCGTCGACCCGGCCTACGAGAAGATCTCGCGGCGGTTCCATCAGAATCCTGATCAGTTCGCCGATGCCTTCGCCCGCGCCTGGTTCAAGCTGACGCATCGCGACATGGGTCCGGCCGTCCGCTATCTCGGCCCGCTCGCGCCGAAGGAAGAGCTGATCTGGCAGGACCCGATACCGGCAATCGACCACGAACTGGTCAGCGAACAGGACATCGCCTCGCTGAAGGCGAAGATCCTGGCCTCCGGCCTGTCCGTTTCCGAACTGGTCTCGACCGCCTGGGCCTCGGCCTCGACTTTCCGCGGCTCCGACAAGCGCGGCGGCGCCAACGGCGCCCGCATCCGCCTGGCGCCGCAGAAGGATTGGGAGGTCAACCAGCCGGCGCAGCTGGCCAAGGTGCTCGAGACACTCGAAGGCATCCAGAAGGGCTTCAATAACTCGCAGTCCGGCGGCAAGAAGATCTCGCTTGCCGACCTGATCGTTCTCGGCGGCGTCGCCGCGGTCGAGAGGGCGGCCAAGGACGGCGGCCATGACGTGCAGGTGCCTTTCACGCCGGGCCGCATGGACGCTTCGCAGGAACAGACCGACGTCCAGTCCTTCGCCGCGCTCGAGCCGAAAATCGATGGCTTCCGCAATTATGTCAGGGGTAAGCCGCCGATGTCGGTCGAGGCGATGCTGGTCGACCGGGCGCAGCTGCTGACCTTGACGGCGCCGGAGATGACGGTGCTCGTCGGCGGGTTGCGGGTGCTCGGCGCCAACACCGGTCAGTCGAAGCACGGGGTGTTCACCGACAGGCCGGGCACGTTGACCAACGATTTCTTCGTCAACCTGCTCTCCATGAACACTGTCTGGGATCCGGCGGCCGGCTCCGATGAAGTCTACGAAGCGCGCGACCGCAAGACCAGGGCGGTCAAGTGGACCGGCACCCGCGCGGACCTGATCTTCGGCTCGCATGCGCAGCTGCGGGCGCTGGCCGAGGTCTACGGGTCGGCGGACGCCGGGCAGAAGTTCGTCAGGGATTTCGTCGCGGCGTGGACCAAGGTGATGAACGCCGACCGTTTTGACCTCGCGGCCTGATCCGGGCATACGAATTTCTCGACGCAACAAAAAAAGGCGCGGGCCTCGACCCGCGCCTTTTTTCGTTGGGCTTCCGAAAAGTCAGTCCTTCTCGAAGATGCCGGCCTTGGCAACCACGCCGGCAATGGCGCCGCCGATCAGCGGCGCGACGATGAACAGCCACAGCTGGCCGATCGCCGCAGTTCCCGAAAACAGCGCCGGTCCGATCGAACGGGCCGGGTTGAGCGATGTGCCGGTCACCGGGATGATGGCGAAGTGCAGGCCGGCCAGCGTCAGGCCGATTACGAGGCCGGCGAAGGCCGTGGTGTGCTTGGCGTTGGTGACGCCGAGGATCACCGTGACGAAGGTGAAAGTGCCGATCAGCTCCCACAGCAAGGCCGAGCTGACGCCCCATTTCGTCACATCCCAGCCATTAGCGCCGAAGCCGCCGGTGTGGCCGCCCACCTGTCCGGAGACGATGATCCACAGTGCCAGCGACGCGATGATGGCGCCGATGACCTGCGCGATCCAATAGGGAATGACATCCCTGGCCGGCATCCGCCCGGCGAGGAATACACCGAGCGTCACCGCCGGATTGAGGTGCGCGCCCGAAATCGGGCCGATCGCATAGGCCGCCGCGATCAGGCCGATGCCGAACGCCAGACCGATACCTTCCTGGCCAAGCGGCAGCGCGCCGCCGAAGCCGCCCGTCACCACCGAAGCCGTGCCGATGAACACCAATAGAAACGTGCCTAGAACTTCCGCCAGATAAGTCTTCATTGCCCTCTCCTCGTATCGACCCGCGGCTCCGCCTTTTCTGCGACGCGAATCACCGCGCAAAGAGTATTCGCAACCGGAAAACTTGGAAAGCAGAGCAGTTTCGCAAGCCGCTATGCTTGTGAGCGCCAGACATGCACATTAGAGACTTGTAATGTATTGATGAATTGTTTGGTTACGCATGCCGGCGCCCGCTTGGTGGCGGCGGCTCGCGATGCACCAACCCACACTCGTCACCCCTTGCATGGATTGTCTCGCCGTCGGGGAAACAGAACTGTTTCAATCAGGACACGAAAAGCTCTAAGAGCAGGGCCGGATTTTGTTTTGCTGAGTAATGGAAGACGACAATGAGACTGGGCGGGCGGCTGGCGGCAGCCATTGAAGTGCTTGACGACATTGGCCGGCGCCACCGGCCGGTGGCCGATGCGCTGAAGGACTGGGGCCTGTCGCACCGCTTCGCCGGTGGCGGCGACCGCGCCGCGATCGGCAACATCGTCTATGACGCGCTGCGCCGCAAGCGCTCGGCCGGCTGGCTGCTCGGCGAGGACACGCCGCGCGCCATCGGCTTCGGCGCGCTGCTGCTCGAATGGGGCCAGACGGCGCAGTCGCTGAACGAGGTGCTCGAGGGCGACAGGTTCGCGCCGCCGCTGCTTACCGCCGACGAACTGACAACGCTCGGCGGTCGCCGGCTCGCCGATGCGCCGCCGGCTGTCAGGGCAGACATCCCCGACTGGTGCATGCCGCTGTTCGAGCGCGCGTTCGGCATGGCCTGGGTGGAAGAGGGTGCCGCGCTGGCGACACGCCCGCCGCTCGACCTCAGGGTCAATACGCTCAAGGCCGATCGCGGCAAGGTGCTGGCCGAGTTGGCGGAGACCGGCGCCAAGCCTGCGCGGATCGCGCCGCACGGCATCCGCATCCCGCCGATCGAAGGCGACGGCAGGCATCCGAACGTGCAGGCCGAGCCGGCCTTCCAGAAAGGCTGGTTCGAGGTTCAGGACGAGGGTTCGCAGATTGCGGCCGAACTGGCCGGCGCCGAACCTGGAATGCAGGTGCTCGATTTTTGCGCCGGCGCCGGCGGCAAGACGCTGGCGCTCTCCGCGGCGATGGACAATCGCGGCCAGATCTTCGCCCACGACGCCGAGAAGGCCAGGCTGGCGCCGATCTTCGACCGCATCCGCCGCTCGGAAAACCGCAATGTGCAGATCGTCACCAGGCCGGCCGAACTCGCGCCGCTCGGCAGGCATATGGACATCGTCCTGATCGATGCGCCCTGCACCGGCAGCGGCACGTGGCGGCGCCGGCCGGATGCCAAATGGCGGCTGACACAGAGGCAACTCGACGCGCGCAAGGGCGAGCAGGAGACGATACTCGATGCCGCCAGCGACTTCGTCAAACCCGGAGGCCTGCTGGTCTACATCACCTGTTCGGTGTTCGACGAGGAAAATGGCGACCAGGTTTCGGCGTTCCGGGACCGCCATCCCGGTTTTGTCCCTGTCGACCACCGCCAGCTTTGGGACAGCCGTTTTGCGGGCCACGAAGCGGCCATGTGGATAGGCGCTGCGGGCGGCATTTCGCTGTCACCGTTGCTGAGCGGCACCGACGGTTTCTATTTCTGTGCGCTGCGCCGCGCCGGCTGAGCCATTGCCATGGACACAGAGCCGGGGCCGAATGCTGCAGTGCAGCATTTGCGATTGCCTGCCGCCCACCCCTCTGCGATAAATGACTTTGCAATAAGATTTGCCGAGAAATGAAGGGCGACGGCCATGGCAGCAAAGATCGTTCCTGCTCCCGATTATGAGGACCGCGTCAGGACGTCCTTTGCGCGCCAGAACGCGATGATGACGATTGGCGCCGAGCTGACGCTGGTGACGCCCGGCATCATCGAGATCGAAATGCCCTATTCGGCGGCTCTGACGCAGCAGCACGGCTTTCTCCATGCTGGCGTCATTTCGACGGCTCTCGACTCGGCCTGCGGCTATGCGGCATTCTCGCTGATGCCGGAAAATTCCGGCGTGCTGACCATCGAGTTCAAGGTCAATCTGCTGGCGCCGGGCCGGGGCGAGCGTTTCCTGTTCCGCGGCTCGGTGACCAAGCCCGGCCGCACCATTATCGTCGCCGATGGCCAGGCCTATGCGTTCGCCGTCGATGGCGAGGCCAAGCTGATTGCCACAATGACCGGAACGATGATGACAGTGCTCGGCCGCGACGGCATCGAGGGGTGAGGAGCGGTCCGCGCAGCGGACGAAAAGCCCCTAAATGGGCTTTTCGAGCGACGAACGCCCGGAGCCATAGCGAAGGGCCGGGGGTCGATGAGGGCACGTCGCCCTTCTTACCTTCCGGCTCCGATGGTAGGGCCAGAAAGGAGTAGATCGTCGTGACCGGTAAAGTGTCTCGCCTGTCCGGCAAGTCCGTTCTCTTCGTCATGGCGGCCGAGGCCGAATACGGTCCACACCTGCAGCGGCTGTTCACGCCGCTGATGACCGGCGTCGGACCGGTCGAGGCCGGCGTCGGACTTACCGCCGAACTGTCCCGGCTGAAGACCGAAAAGGCGCTGCCCGATCTCGTCGTATCGCTCGGGTCGGCGGGCAGCCGGACGCTGGAGCAGACCGAAATCTACCAGGCCGTTTCAGTCGCCTACCGCGACATGGACGCCTCGCCCCTAGGGTTCGAGAAGGGCGCCACGCCGTTCCTCGATCTGCCTGTCAGCGTGCCGCTGCCGTTCAGAGTTCCTGGCATCAGGCAGGCGACGCTGTCGACCGGTGCGGCAATCGTCACCGGCTCCGCCTACGACGCGATCGCGGCCGACATGGTCGATATGGAGACCTTCGCCTGCCTGCGCGCCTGCCAACTGTTCGACGTGCCGCTTATCGGCCTGCGCGGCATTTCCGACGGGGCAGCCGATCTGAGGCATGTCGGCGACTGGACCGAATATCTGCACGTCATCGACGAGAAGCTGGCCGCGGCGGTTCAGCTGCTGGAACAGGCGATCGCCTCCGGCGCGATCGAGTTTGATCTGTCGCGTGAAGATGCGGAATCGAAGTGAAAGCGCGACCTCGCAACCCCTTGCGCCGACTCGTTTCTTTCTCTAAACGCTCGCCATGAAAACAGCCAATCATCCTGACACCGTCCTGATTGTCGATTTCGGCAGCCAGTTTACCCAGCTGATCGCCCGCCGCATCCGCGAGGCCGGCGTCTTTTCCGAGATCGTGCCCTTCCAGTCGGCCGAGGCGGCGTTCAAGCGCATCAATCCGAGGGCGGTGATCCTGTCCGGCGGCCCGGCCTCGACCGCCGACGTCGGCAGTCCGCGCGCGCCGCAGATCGTCTTCGACGCCGGCGTGCCGGTGCTCGGCATCTGCTATGGCCAGATGGCGATGTGCGTGCAGATGGGTGGCGTCGCCGAAAGCTCCGATCATCGCGAATTCGGCCGCGCCTTCGTCGAGATCGCCAAGGACAGCCCGTTGTTCGAGGGCCTGTGGGCGCCCGGCCAGCGCCATCAGGTGTGGATGAGCCATGGCGACCGCGTCATCTCCCTGCCCAAGGGGTTCGAGGTGCTCGGAAAATCGGAAGGCTCGCCCTTCGCCATCTTCGGCAATGTCGAGCGCAAGATGTACGGCCTCATGTTCCACCCCGAAGTGGTGCATACGCCGGACGGCGCCAGGCTGCTCCGCAACTTCGTCCACAACATCGCCGGTATTGAGGGCGACTGGACGATGCGCACTTACCGCGAACATGCGGTCGAGACGATCCGTAAGCAGGTCGGCAAGGGCAAGGTGATCTGCGCGCTTTCAGGCGGCGTCGATTCCTCTGTCGCAGCACTCCTGATCCACGAGGCGGTCGGCGACCAGCTTACCTGCATCCTCGTCGACCACGGGCTGATGCGCAAGGACGAGGCATCAGGCGTGGTGGAGATGTTTCGCCAGCATTATAATCTGCCGCTGATCCTGGTCGACGCTGCGGACCGTTTCATCGGCGCGCTCGAGGGCGAGGCGGACCCCGAGAAGAAGCGCAAGACCATCGGGCGGCTGTTCATCGAGGTGTTCGAGGAGGAGGCCGAGAAGCTCGGCGGCGCCGATTTTCTGGCGCAAGGCACCCTCTATCCCGATGTCATCGAAAGCGTCTCTTTCAGCGGCGGACCGTCGGTGACGATCAAGTCGCACCATAATGTCGGCGGCTTGCCCGAACGCATGAACATGCAGCTGGTCGAGCCGCTGCGCGAATTGTTCAAGGACGAGGTGAGGGCGCTCGGCAAGGAGCTCGGCCTGCCCGACAGCTTCATCGGCCGGCATCCGTTCCCCGGTCCCGGTCTTGCCATCCGCTGCCCGGGCGGCATCACCCGCGAAAAGCTGGAGATCCTGCGCGAGGCCGACGCCATCTATCTCGACGAGATCCGCAAGGCCGGCCTGTATGACGCCATCTGGCAGGCTTTCGCCGTGCTGCTGCCGGTGCAGACCGTCGGCGTGATGGGCGACGGCCGCACCTACGAGTTCGTCTGCGCGCTGCGCGCCGTCACCTCGGTCGACGGCATGACAGCGGATTTCTACCACTACGACATGGCCTTCCTCGGTGCCGCCGCTACGCGCATCATCAACGAAGTGCGCGGCATCAACCGCGTCGTCTACGACGTGACGAGCAAGCCCCCAGGTACAATCGAGTGGGAGTGACGGGGCGTACTGCGGAGTAGAAGAGGATAGAGCAGCATGTTTAAAGCGATGTTGGCTCGGCGATAATAGTCAATAGTCCCAGCCCCCGGCCACCCGGCAATGGCATAGACGAAGCATCTGGCCGATCGGCGAATGTCTGGAACGAACGTCCCACAGAGAAGGGTGGAGCAGCCTAGCCTTGCTGGGTTTGACACCCGGGGTCCGCGGCAACTGCCACCGGCGAGGCGTTGCATCTGCCGGCCACGTATCCTTTCGCTGGGTTCATCCGTCTTAGCTGTTCATGGGCACGGTCATCCTTGACATCGCCCTCCTGGACGAATTGGAGCGTGACAAATGAACAGCAAGCAGAGCCTAGCGAACAAGATACACTACGAAACGCTCGCGGAGGCTTTCCGCAGCGGTCGAGAATCGCCACAGGAAGCATCCGAGTGGTCCGTTTTGACGGCAGAACCGGGCGGCGTCGATTACGTCGAGACGAACGTCGGCGACAAGACCGCGCTGTGGATTCAGCCAAAAACGGCAGCCAAAGACCGGGTCATGCTTTACCTGCACGGCGGTGGCTATGTCGGCGGATCGATCTGGACCCATCGCAAGATGGTCGGACACCTTGCTAAGGCGATCGGCTGTTACGCTCTGCTCGCTACGTACGACTACGTTTTCCAGAGCAAGTTTCCGCGCCAAATCGAGCAGGCCGTGACCGCGTTCGAATGGCTCGCCGAGCAGGGTGTCGCGCCGAAGCACACCATAGCTGCAGGCGATTCCGCTGGTGCTGGCCTGATCGTTGCGGCGACGATGAAACTCCGCGATGCGGGACGGCCGCTGCCGGCCGCGATCCTCAGCATCTCTGGCTGGTATGATCTGTCGGCGAGCGGGCACTCCTACGAAAGCAACCGCGAGAAGGACGCCTTCTTCCAGAAGGCGGTCGTGGATATGCTGGTATCGCAAGTCCTTGCAGGGACCGATCCCCGGCATCCACTCGCCAGCCCCATCTTTGCCGATCTGAAGGGCCTGCCGCCGATCTATCTGCAAGTGGGCGGAGACGAAACCCTGCTCGACGACAGCCGAGCGCTCGCCGACCGCGCGAAAGCCGCCGGCGTCGAGGTGCGCATAGACGTATTTCCGGGGATGCTGCACTCGTTCCAGATGATGGCCGGCCGCGCTCCCGAAGCCGACGACGCGATCGCGCGGTTGGCACAATGGGTTCGCCCCAAGCTTGGTCTGGCCGCAACCGCGGAAACACGCGCGGAAGGTCAGGAGGTCGCATGACTGGCAAATTGAAACCCAGATGTGGCAGCTGAAGGACATGCCCGAGCGACCGACCGGCCTGTTCGATGCAAGATATCGCGCCTTCCTCGAGACGGTGTCAGGCGTCCGCGCCCAACTGCATCGCTACTGCGCCCGCATGACGGCCTCACGCCTCGACGGTGAGGATCTCGTGCAGGAGACGCTGTTCGAGGCCTATACGAACATTGAGACCCTCGACGATGCCCGCCGGCTGAAGCCCTGGCTGTTTCGCATCGCTCACAATCGCTGCATCGACTTTCTGAGGCGACGCGATGTGCGCGAGCGCGCGGAGCACGCCTATTCGGACGACATCGGCGTTGTCTCTGCAGAGCCGGCAGCGACCGATGCACGCCGCGCCATCGAACGGCTGGTTGGCCACTTGCCGCCCAAGGAGCGCGCCTGCATCCTCCTGAAGGACGTGTTCGACTATTCGCTGGAAGAGACCGCAGAACTCGTGGACTCGACGGTTGGGGGCGTCAAATCCGCGCTCTCCCGCGGACGGGCGAAGCTCGCCGACTTGCCCCCTGAACCTGCCGGTGAACCGAACCGTCTTGATCCCGACACCGCGGGGCTCTTGCAGCGCTATGTTGACCTCTTCAACCGCCATGACTGGGATGGCGTGCGGAGCCTCACCAGCGCCGATGCTCGGTTGCGGGTCGCCGACTGCTTCGACGGCCTGCTCAGAAGTTCTCCCTATTTCGTCGAATACGAGCGAAACCCGGAGACGTGGACCATGGAGTTGGGGGCGATCGACGGAGAGCCTGTCTTGATCGTGCTCTTCCAGCGAGGCGACCGGTGGCAGGTCGCGTGGCCGGTTCGTGTCCATGTCGCCGGTCGCGTCATCGATCGCATCGAAGATTATTATGCCTGTCCATGGATGTTGGAAAACGCCGCGGAAACCGACCTGAATCTCATGACTGGGCCAGCCATTTTGGGAAGAGCATAAGGCGACGATTTCTCACTTCTGGCCTGGCGGAGTTACGATGGTGCGTCCTCAACGAAAAATCGTGGCGTGCAGCTTTGGCTGCGGTACCGATCGGTGTTCCGGACCTGATCGCATATCGTCGGATGGCACCGTCGCATCACCTATCAAATGTTGTCCCGACTGCTGCCGGATCTGCGATGGAGAGAAGCGTCGACCGCATCCAGCCGGGAGCTTGGACCGCGGTAGATGCGAGCGTCTTTTATCGTTGGGAGAAAGATGAGGTGCCGCGATCTGTGCAAGCTCGGCCGCGCGCGCCGGCCCAATATTACGAAGCGCCTGGACGACGGTCCCGGCCAAGCTGCCCGGAGCAATCAAATGCTTATCCGCCCGCGTGGTCGTTGCCACCGTGCGCGGCGATGAACATGGCGACGGCCGACCGGCAATAGGATTCGATTTCGTTGTCGTCCTCTGCTCTCGCCTCATCGAAGCGTGCGATAATCAGGAGATCGGATCCTTTGAAAAGCGCGGCAAACAAGCGGGCGGACCGGAGAGGATCGGGCACGTTCAGAACCGCCTTCGCGTGCAACTGACGCAACAGGGCCTCGATTTGGGCGATGACATGGGCGGGACCGGCTTCGTAATGGAGCTTGCTTAACGACTTTTGATTCGTCTTATCGGCCATGATCATGGCTTCGACACTGCGGACGTCCGGGCTCAACAGCGTGCGAAGCAGGGATGATCCCACCGCCATGAGCTGATCTTCGGCCGAACCGTCGACGCCTTCAAAAAGGGCCTGTGGTGCAAACTGATGGCAGCGGGTCGCGATGGCCGCGCTGAACAGCGCCTCCTTGTTCTCGAAGTGCCGATAGATGCTGAGCTTGGATATCTTCGCCCGCTGGGCGACCTTGTCCAATGTCGTCGCTTGAAAACCCAATTCCACAAAGAGTTCGCACGCGGCGTCGACTATCGTTTGGCCAAGCGCCTCGTTGGCGGGCCGGCCGCGCCGGCCCTGGCTGTTTTCGGTCACGACAATTCCAGTACTTGACAGTATCCTAATTCGTGCATTACGATACCATGTAGTATCTGAAATGTGCAAGCCAATGGGTAGGTTTCAACCTGTCCTCCAAATCAAGTTTCCCTGGGCCGCCCGGCGATATCGAATGCGGCATTGTCCGGCCGGTCAACACAGTGATGGGCGACTTTCTCGTCGATGCCGAAGCCCTGCTCGCTGCCGGTCTCGAGCGCGTATCGCTGGACGATATTTCGCGCCAGGCCCAGCCCAACCCCCTCCATCCACAACACGGAGCTTATCACCATGGATGACGTCATCATCATCGGCGGCAGCTTTGCCGGTCTCGCCGCTGCGCTTCAGCTCGGCCGCGCCCGCCGCAAGGTCACCGTTCTCGATACCGGCCTGCCGCGCAATCGCTTCGCCGGCCACTCGCATGGTCTGCTCGGTCACGATCACAAGCCAGCGCTGGACATCCTGGCCGAGGCGCGGCAGCAGCTGGCGCGTTATCCCACGATCAGGCTGGTCAGTGCCCGGGCCGACAGCGTTTCCGGCGCCATCGACGATTTCTCCGTCCTCACTGGCGATGGCGAAAGCCTTGCGGCGCGCCGCCTGATCCTGAGCTATGGCGTCGCCGACCAGATGCCTGATGTTCCGGGCTTTGCCGAAAGCTGGGGCACGTCCATCGTGCCCTGTCCCTATTGCGACGGCTTTGAAGTCGCCGGCCAGCATTGGGGCCTTGTCTGGTCCGGCCCGCAGTCGCACAATTATGTCAGGCTGTACCACGATTGGACCGACACGTTGACGCTCTTCGCCGATGGTCACGACATTCCACCCGATATCCGGGCCGATCTGGCGCGCCGCAACATACCTGTCGTCGATGGCCGGATCACCGAGATCGCCCATCGCGGGGGCCATATCGCCACCGTCAATCTCGATACCGGCCGCAATGTCGCGGTCGACATCCTGTTCGCCCATCCGCGCAACAAGCCGTCCGCAAGCCTGCATGAATCACTGGGCCTCGCCACGGTCGATACGCCCCTCGGCATCGCCCTCAAGGTCGACGAGCGCCGCGAAACTAGCATTCCCGGCATCTACGCCGCCGGCGACCTCGCCAACCCCCTCATGGCCTCGGTCACCACGGCATCATCGCACGGCGCGATGGCGGGTATCTTCGCCCAGCAGTCGATGCTGGTTTGAGAGCACAGATTCCCTTCTCCGGTTGCCGCGGGCCATCATATTATGAAGGTTGCGGGCCGGTGCCACGGAACGCGGGCCCCCTCTCCCCTGAGGGGCGTCTTTGGCCGGTCAGCCGTCTCGAAGGGGCAGTTGAGCAAAACGATTCCCAGGCTCAGGCCGGTCCGCAAACCGTCCCAAAAGACGCACAGGTTTTCCACAGGTTATTCAACCTCCCCCGGCCCCCTCAGGGAAGAAGTTCAGCAAGCGAGGGCGCGGCATTGAACCTTGAACCGTGCTGTCGCGCCCTCGGAGCGGGTGGGTCTTGAGGTGTCCAGTTTATGCTGCCGGGAGTGTCCAGTTTGCACTGCCAGCGGTATCCAGTTCACCTACAAACGGAGAGGGGATGGCGCCTGGATGACGCTGCCGCGGCGGGTCGCGTTGTGGCGCGCTGTGCTATGAAAGTTAGTGACGGGTACTTTCTTCGTTCGCTGTGAAACCACCTGAGTTGCCCAAAGTGGGTCCGGAAAGGCGATCGACTTCGATAGATGCCGAAACCGCACAAAAAATTTTCGTGCTATTTTTCCCTCGGAAATCAAGACTGTAACGTTTTGACGGCCCATAGGTCGGCTTCTCAATTCTATTGGTCCGCGCTTCCCACGTCAGCGCACTTTCACGTCGCCTGTTCGCTTGTTATCGATGTGAACTGGATTTTTGTTGGCAGCGTCCGATCCGCTCTTTACGTGATCGATAAAGGCTCGCAGTTTCGGCATCATTTGATGGCGGCTGGGATAATAGAGAAACACGCCCGGCGCTATCGGCGCGAACCGCTCCAGAACGCGCACGAGTTTTCCGGCTTTCACTGGCCCAGCTGAGATCGGCGCAGGCACTTGCGCGAGCCCCATGCCCTCCACTGCCGCGCCAAGTACGGTGGGAAAGTCGTGGGCGACGAGCGGTCCCGAGATGAGCGCCTCGACCGGCTTGTTGCCGTTGACAAAGGACCAAGGCGCGATCGACCCGTTCGAGCGGCGCATGCGCAGGCAGGCATGCTCACGCAGATCTTCGATACGCTCCGGCCGCCCCTGCCGGCGTAGATACTCGGGGCTGCCCACGACGACGAGCGGAAACGGCGGCGTGAGCCGCACCGCGATCATGTCCGCTGCGATGAACTGACCGAGCCGGATGCCTGCGTCAAATCCTCCGGCCGCGATATCGACCAGTTCCTCACTCGCGGCGATCTCCACCTCGACCTCGGGATTGGCTTGGCAGAAGGATGCGATCAGTGGCTCCAGCAGGATCGGCACCACCGCGCGCGGTACCGAGAGACGCAATAGTCCAGCCGGCCGCTGCCCGAGGTCACGCGCGGCCTCGCTTGCGGCGACGAGCTCCTCGAAGGCGGGCTTTGCGCGCGACAAGAAACGTTCGCCGGCCTCGGTCAGACCGACGCTGCGTGTTGTGCGGATGAAGAGTGCTGCGCCGAGGCGCGCCTCGAGCGCGCGTACCGCCTGGCTGATCGCCGATGGAGTCACCCCGAGTTCCGCGGCTGCTCTGCGAAAGCTGCGGTGCTGAGCAACGCTCAGGAATGCCTCGACGCCGTCGAGCGCGCCTTGCCTCACTGTGAAGTTCTGCTTCATGGCCCATCAATATTATCGCGGATAGTCGCTTACCGGAAGCGATCCTAGATTTGATGGGCAAATCCTGAATGGAGATTTCCCGATGGCCGAGCCGTCACCCACCCAATCCCAGACCTCCACCGCAACGACCACTGGCGTGTTTGCACTGTTGACGGCAAAGCCCGGCGTGAAGCGCGAGCAGGTTATGGCCGCTATACCCGCTGAGATACGCGCGACGGTCCAACTCTATCTTGAAGGCAAATCCGCGAATGGCACTCGCGGGAAGACGGCAGAGGCGCCGTCTTCCTTCTGAACGTCAAAGACGTGGCTGAGGCGAGTTCGATCATGGAGGCCCTGCCGCTCGCTCAAGAGAATCTGATGGATCACGAGTACATTCCCGTCGGTCCGCTGATGCCATTGCGCCTGCTATTGGGAGCCAGTCAGCCAAGCAATAACTCGGCAGACCGTGAACCCAGCGTTTAGTGCATGAATCTCGGCGCTGGGGCGAAGTCTCATGGAAGGCCAGCTCGGCATTCTGACTCCGGTGTTCGAGGCCGCGTCAATCAACATCTGATTTGAGAAAGCATATGGAAGGACCGCTGATGCCCGTCGCCGCTGTTCCCGCTGGTATCGTGTTCCGAATGTGCTGAACAGCGCAGGCGCCGGCGCTTATCCCGATGTGCTGACCCCGGCTTCATGGTGCCATGCTCGATCCTGCTGCACACGCTGTCACTGCGCCAGTTAATCCGGCGCAGCCGGGCGGAAACGGCGCGGTATTCTGATAGCGGTGCTTGAGGCCGCATGAATCAAGTCGCGATAGGAGATTTCATGTCACCGGCAACGATCTTCGACATTCAACTTGTTCTGGGCTACGTGCCGTGGCTCATCTGCTTCGGTGTGTATTTCTGGCCCAGGCTCAAGTCGATGGACCGCGTTGAGGCGCAGCGCGCCATCGCGATCCTGCACGCTTTCCGCTTTTTTGGGCTGGTCTTTATCCTTCCGGGCGTTGTCGGCCCCGATCTGCCCGCTGGCTTTGCAGAGTTCGCCGCATATGGCGACTTCGCAACAGGACTGCTGGCCATCCTGGCGCTTCTCACGATCAGGGCGCGCTTCTTCTTCTGGCCACTCGTGCTTGCTTACAACATTGTGGGGATAGTCGATCTCTTCGTCGATTATTATCACGGCACCGTGTTCAATCTTGCGGCGCTTTCGGGACAGTTGGCCGCCACTTATGTAATCCCGATTGTCTATGTGCCCTTGCTCATGATCACACACTTCGCCGCGCTCTATCTGCTGGTGCGTCCGCAGTCCAATCCGGCTCGGGCCCACGGCAGCGATTCGGCCGTTGTTGACGGTATTCCGGCAGCTGAGCAAACGATGCTTCGCCAAGGCGCAATTCGAAATTCGATCGATCGATGCCGGTAGTCTCTGAAACCGAGCAAGTTTCGACTTGGCGAATTTTCCCTTTATATTCAAGATCGAAAATGTCTGACGAAGGGGACGAATGCATCGAATTTTTCGCCGCCTGCGCGATGCCAGCTTTGCAATCAGCATGGCGGTCAGGCTTCTGGCGCTAGCACCGTTCCGACTGTGCGGCCGAACTATCCTCGACGAGGACATTTGATTGCGGCCCACCGCGCACGTCGGCCTCAGAATGCGTTTCCGAATGCGGTAGTGCTCCAGCGTAGAATGGCGCGCAAAAAGGTGGTTGAGGCGGACGCGCACGACGAGACACCTCGGTTGGTCGTATTGTCAATGAGGTTGATGATGGTCTCGTAGGTCCGCAGAGGGCGGCGACGACCTCGTCGGGGTTCTCTTCCGCGTAGTGAAGAGCCAAGCGGCCGACCGCGAGATCGACGACTTCATGACCGTCCCACGCGCGCGCCCAGGGTGATAAGAAGCTCGTCCAGTTGCTCGAACGTCTCGACCATTGCATCCGCCGCCCCGGTGCCGGCAGCGTCGAGAACTTCCTTCGAGGGATAGAGCTCGTGCAGGACCAGCAGCGTCTTGCCACCTTTTTCCTCGAAGGTCACCGTGGTCACGGGCCCACCCTCACCATCTTCCTCATTGGTCCAGACGAGGCGCGAGTGCGCTGTCACTTCGAGGTACGTGCCGAAGAACACCATAGCATCGGGTTCGAACTCGAGACGGTACTTGCCCCCGACACGAACATCCATTTCGCAGGAACGCAGGAGCATGCCCATCGACTTCGGCACCCACCACTGCTTGAACAGCTCGGGCTTGGTCCACGCCTCGAACACGATGCGCGCCGGGGCGTCAAAGGTACGCGTAACGACTAGCTCACGCTCGGACTTCCGTTCCACCGTCGTGCGGTTCTTCATGGGGGTAGGCTCACTCTCACTTCCTGCGTCCATCGACCTTCTCCTTCTGTTTCAGTTCCTCGATAACCTTATCCAGCTCGTCGAAGCGTGCGTCCCAGAGCTGGTTGTACCTCTCGATCCATGCCGCCTCTTCCTCTAGTCGGCGCAGGCCGAGCTTGCAGGTCCGCACGCGTCCGACCTTCTCCGTGGTGACGAGCCCCGCCTGCTCCAAGACGCCGACATGCTTTTTCATGCCCGTGAGGGTCATGTGGAACTTCTCGGCAAGGTCCGTGATCGAAGCGTCTGCACGTCCGAGCTGCTCCAGAACGCCGCGTCGGGTGGCGTCCGAGAGCGCGGCGAACGAGGCATCGAAGCGGGTCCGAGCATACTGAACCATGTGGTTCAGTATGTAACACATGGATTAGCGGCATTCAAGGGGAGGCCGGGCGCGCGCTGCGTTGGTTCTCCATTGAGTGTAGAAAAAATTGCGCCGTTAGATCAGTGCGTTGCCATATTCAAGAACAATCGAGTGGGAGTGAGGGGCGTGCTGTGGAGTAAAGTAGGATAGGATATCGCGCTGTAGGCGATACCAGCACAGCAAAAGTAGCCGATAGTTCTCAATTCGCGATGACTGGGATCAGCCGGCATTAGCGTCGGCTCCGATGATACAAACCCTCGACTGCAGAGGTCACGTTCCGAGGGTTTGTATCAAATCCGGCTGTGCCGGGTGTGGGCCGGTCGCGACCAGCATTCCTTGTCGAGCGCCTTCGACTATGGCTAGTTCCGCGATGCCTTCTTTGGTTTCGCGGCCAAGTCCGGGACGCTTCGTGAGAGAGATCGCCGATGTCGTGTCGCCCTAACGCAGCAATAACCGAGCACAGCGCACCGCATCCGGCCAGAGTTCTTTGGAGCTGCCCTTGTCGCCGTGGGCGGGACTCTCGCCACGATCAATCAGAAAGCATATGCAATGACAACAACCTCTCAAGCTAGTCGTTATTCGCGCGGTCTTGAAATCTTACGGCAGATTGGCGGAGAGAATTTCGACGCGCCGATTAATAGTCTTGCCGAGACATCCGTCGACCTTTCTCGTTTCACCGTAGAATACCCATACGGAGACATTCTATCGCGGCCAGGTCTCGACCTCCCATTGCGTCAGCTGTGCACTATTTCAATGCTGCTTGCCGACGGAAGCGCCCAGCCGCAGTTGGAGTTTCATATGGCGGGCTTCCTCAACGCCGGCGGCGAGCCGAAGGCGCTCATCGAACTCATGTTTATATCTGTAGCGCTCCTCGGCTTCCCGCCAACGGTAAATGCGATCGGCCTTATTCGTGCGGTGTTCGCTGAGCGCAAGCTCGCTTTTGAACCCATCGAGCCCTCCGCAGGCGATGGATCGACACGCCGACAGGCCGGGTTGGAGGCGCTCGACCGGCTCTCTGGAGGCGATGTGCAGGCATATTTCGATGGCTTTGCTGCCGGTTCGCCTGACCTCGCGCAACTCTCCATCGAGTTCGCCTTTGGTGAAATGCTGGCGCGCGACGGCCTCGAACAAAAAGCCAAACTGTTAGCAATCATCTCGATGCTTGCTGCCAGCGGCAATCGTGCGGCGGCGCTCCGTCTTCATCTCGCCGGCGCGCTTGCCCATGGCGTGACGCGAGAGGAAATCATCGAGGTGCTGATCCAGCTCAGCGTCTATCGGGGTTTTCCGGCAGCGCTCAACGCGTTCGCCGTCGCCAAGGATATCTTCGCTGCCGGGTCGCCAACGATTGCGGCAAATGTGCCCCCACCCGCCGTGGTCGAGAGCCGCGCAGACCGGTTGGAACGCGGCCGTGCTACGCTTGCAAAGACGTCCGGTTCATCGGGCGATGCCGTAGTCCGCAGTTTCGATGATGTCGCACCTGATCTCGGTCGAATGATCGTCGAGCATTCTTATGGTGAGGTGTTCTCGCGGAGCGGGATCGACATGAAGTCTCGGGAACTCAGCGCCTGCGCTGCTCTGGCAGCCGTTGGGTCTGCCACGACAGAGATTCCGCTTCGCGTGCACATCAACGCCGCGTTGAACGTTGGCGCGACGCGGGAAGAAATCCTGGAAACGCTCATAAACCTCACTCCGTACAGCGGCTATCCCGCGACACAGCAGGCGGTTCGTATCGCAGCCGAGGAATTCTCTAAGCGCGGTTAGTCCCAAAAGGGCAGATCACCTCAGGGGTTTTCAAAACGGCGGACGACGGCCGATAACCGCGGGGCGGACGTAGGAGAGGCCGTCGCGAAACGGTCTCTCTCGCCCATGCGCTTTACTGCTGACGGTCTTTTATCAGGCGCTATGCCGAATGTGCGTGTGCCTGCGAAGCGGAAAATCGACCAATTGATGTCGATAGTCACTCCTTCTTGAACAAATCCTGGAAGATGAGCTGGCCCCAAGTACGGCCGCGTGCGTGCACCAGCGCGCCACCCTCGTTAAGCTTTCCCAGCTTGATGGGGGCGAACCCGAGTTGTTTGGCCAAGGCCGCCACGGGAGCGGTCGCGTCCTCGTCGTCGCTCGACAGAAAGACGACCCGGTGGCCGCCGTCGACGACCGGATCCGCAGCCAGGGTGGCCGCAACCAGGTGATTGAAAGCTTTGACGAGCTTGGCGCCAATGAACGCCTTCGCGATGACGACGGAGGACGGGAGACCGTCCAGCTCTTCAGGGACTGGAAACACGTTCGTCGCGTCGATGACTGTCTTGCCTTCCCAGCTCGGCAGGGCCTTCGCAACCTCGCGGTGCTCCCAGAACGGGATTGCCAAGATGATCGTGTCGGCCTCGAGTGCTTCCCGCAGCGACTTGGCGACGACCGTGGGGCCGATCGCCCGAGCCTGCGGCGCCAACGCCTCGGGCGGCCGGCGGCTCGCGACGGTCACGTCGATGTTTTTACGGGCGAAGGCGTGGGCGAGGGCCTGGCCTATCTTACCGAATCCTACAATCGCGTAGCTCATAATACTTCTCCGATCCGTGTTGGTATTGATTCCCCCGGCCTTCAGATGGCCGAGAAGCCGCCATCGACAGACAACTCCACCCCATTCACGAAGCTCGAATCGTCGGAAGCAAGAAACAGCGCGGCCGTCGCAATCTCCTCAGGACGCCCCATCTTTCCCCGCGGGATCAGGGATTCGAACATCTGCTTCGCCTCCTCGGTGAGAACCTGGTCCTGCATCGGTGTGGCGATCGGCCCCGGGTGCAGCACGTTCACCCGGATATTCCTGCCCTTGAGTTCGTTGAGCCACCCGCGTGCGAATGCGTGCAGCGCCGCTTTGCTCCCCGCATACACGCTGTAACCAGGAAAACCCTTTACCGAAGCAACTGACCCGGTCATGAAGATCGATCCGCCATCGTTGAACAGCGGCAACGCCTTCTGCACCGTAAACAGCGTGCCGCGCGTATTCAGGCCGAAGGCCGCATCGAAGTGCTGCTCGGTAATCTCGCCCAGTGGGACAGCTTCGCCCGTGCCGGCGCTCGCATACAGGACGTCGATCCTGCCCTTTTCCCGCTTGACTGTATCGAACAGGCGGTCGAGGTCGTCGAGATTGGCCGCGTCGCCGCGCACGCCGGTCACGTTCCGGCCGATCAGCTTGACGGCCTCGTCCAGCGCCTCCTGTCTCCGGCCCGTGATGAAAACATAAGCGCCCTCTTCAACGAACCGCTTGGCGCTCGCCAGCGCCATGCCGCTCGATCCGCCCGTGATGACTGCAACCTTACCCTCAAGCTTTCCCATGACTTCTCCTTTTCGTGGCGTCGGGACAGCATCTGCCTCCGAGAACCTCGAAATGGGTCCGCCGGCGTCAGTTATTGAGTGCGGAAGCGCGCACATCGGTGGTGCGAAATCGATCCGGCCGGACGACTGGCGCTATGACCGGTGTCCGCCGTTCGGAATTGGGCCGCGCTCGCCGACATAGGCTATGATGACCGCGCGTATTGCTGTTCGATGTGTTAGATACGGGCTTTGGAAGGCGCACCCCGCGGTGCGGGATTGCACCATGATCGACTGGGACGACGTTCGCTACTTTCTTGCCGTCGCGCGCGGAGGCTCGGTGCGGGCTGCCGCCGAGCGCCTCGGGGTTAACCACACCACAGTGCTGCGGCGCCTTGCCCAACTGGAGGAGCGGCTGGGGGCGCAGATGTTCGAGAAGCTGCCCTCGGGCTACCGCCTGACGGCTGCGGGCGAGGAAGTCCTCGAGTTCGCGGAGCAGATGGAGGCGTCGTCGAACCGGCTGGAGACGCGAATCTTCGGGCGCGACCAGGGCGTACGCGGACTCTTGCGGGTGACGCTGGCACCGCCCCTCGCGACACACCTGCTCATGCCGGACTTCGCCGATTTCGCGCGTCTGCATCCGGATATCGAGATGGAAATCTTGTCGTCCGGCGAGCTGGCAAATCTGACCAACCGAGAGGCCGATGTCGCGATCCGCGTCGTTTACGACCGCAAAACCCTGCCGCTCAATCTTCACGGCCTGAAGGGACCGGAGCTGTTCGGCGGCGTCTACATGTCTCGCGATCGACTAACCGCATGGCGTGCGGGTTCGTCTGATCCCATCCGGTGGATCGTCATAAGCATTCATGGAATCCCGGACTGGGCCCGCGAGGGTGAGGTTCGCACCACGGGGGTTCCGTTCAGGACCACGGACGGCGAGGCGCAGATCGTTGCAGTACGGCAAGGGCTCGGGATGACGACACTGCCGTGCTTCGTCGGGGATGCCGACCCTCTACTGGTGAGGGTGCCGGGCGCCGACCTGCACATGCATGGAACGCTCTGGCTTCTCACGCAGGGGGAGACACGCAAGACGAAGCGCGTGCGGCTCTTCACGGAGTTCGTATCCCGCAGGCTCGCCGCGTACGCGCCGCTTCTCGCGGGACTGTCCGTATCGCGCGACTGACGTCCGCCAGGTAGTCGATGGCGCGGTCTCAAGCGTACCGCAGCCCGATGTAAATCTCGCGACGGTCTTTTTGGGAACTGCCGGTACGGCTCGGTCGGCGGTCGTCAGAAAGAAATCGATTGATGATACCGATAGTCGCTGAAACCGAGCAATCGCGGACGGTCGAAATGGTGTTTGAAATCAAGAGCGCAAATTTCTGACGGATCGGCAAGACGTTCTTCGTCGTGAAAGCGGCGCTGTGACCGGCAGGTGTCACAGCTTCCCTATTCCGTTGTGCTAGCTTTTTTTCTGCGCCGATTGGTATGCGACTGCGCGACGGCCATTTTCAACTCGGGTGTGAGCTCCAACGGCGCATTCTCTGCCCCATGTGGGTTCTGTAGCCCCTGGACCTGGACGGTCGGAAATGGGAGTTCGATGCCCTGCTCTTTGAAGACTTGGCGGAGGCGTACATAGAATTTGCGCTTCATACCGAAGGCGCCTCCCGGTTTGGTTGTGGCCTTGACCCTCAACACGATGCCGTATTCGCCGAACTCCTGTACGCCCTGCATCTTGATCGGGTCGAGCACCCAGTGTTTGAACTCTGGATCTTCCGCCAGTTCGAGGCCGATCCGCTTGATCAGCTTGCGAGCGAAGTCGATATCGGTGTCATAACCAACGGTGATGTTGAATTTGTCGATAACCCAGTCACGGCTCTGGTTCTGGACTGCCCCGAGTTCACCGAAAGGTATCGTGAACAGCGGACCACGATGGTGGCGCAGCTTCACCGAGCGCAGCGAGAAGCTTTCCACAGTACCCTTGTAATTGCCCGATGAAATGTATTCGCCGACACGGAACGCATCATCGAGCAGGAAAAACACGCCTGAAATGACGTCCTTGACGATGGTTTGTGCGCCAAAGCCCACGGCGACGCCGACGACGCCGGCGCCAGCGATCAATGGGCCGATCTGGATTCCCAGCGAGGCGAGCATCATAAGCACCGCCATCACGATGATCGATGCGAGCAGAATGTTCTGGAGGATCGGCAAGAGCGTGTGCAGCCGCGCCTGCTGCGGATCGAGGACCGGAACGTCCTCGTCGCTGATCACAGGGTGCGGTGTTTCGATGCCGAGCTTTCGTTCAATCAAAGCTTTGATGATCGACCAGCCGAAGTCGGCGGCGAGGGCAATCACCACGACATTGATCAAGCCGCGCAATATGAACGTCGTCGTCGTATCGCTGTCCCGCATGGATTGCATGTCCAGACCCCAGACACGTGCGAGAAGGTAAGCCGCCGCCAGGATGAAAATCATTCGGATTCCGCGATCGATGACAGCGATCGTCACCGCCGGGATCGTGGGCCGGCCGACATCTTCCGAACCTGGCCGCAGAACGAAATTAACCCCGCGCTGCGTCACCACGATCGCCAAAGGCAGGAAGAATGCGGCGAAGGTGAACCAGAAGTATGTATTAAGGCCGGCGATACGCTGCAGGAACAGGACGACGAAATAAGCAGTCAATAGCCATGTCGCTTCCGTGTGACCGATGTGGCTCGCACCGTCTCGCTGCGTTCTTGGCCGACGCCAAATGGCAAGCAGCAGGAGCAACAGCAGCACGAAATCGGCGCCCAGTGACAGGACCATCATTCCGTCCTGATCGATGCCGAGACCTGGCAAGAGGATAAACGCGGCGCCGAAGAAGGCGAAGACGCCGACGATCCGGGGTAGCCAATAGGACCAATGGTCAGCCGCGTCGTTGGTGATCGGCAAAGCACGAACCTCGACGGCGTTCTCGACGTTCATGAAGGAAGGGACGAGCATGGCCATGACGTACATGCGCACACCCCATGTAACGACTGCCGCCATCAGAAATGTCAGTACAATCTCGCGGATAAGCATCGGCCAGTCGAACAACATGAATGCGCCGGCGCTGCCCAGTGCGAAAGAGACTATCAGCAGGCTGGAATAAAGCAGGCGGCCACCAATCTTCTTGGCTCGCCCAACGGGCGTATCCTTCGGTTGCGCGATAATCCAGAGACGAAATGGGCGGGTGAGCTTGTACGTTGCCCAAGTGAGCGCCAGGCCGGCAGCGATGAACATTGCAATCAGCACAAATACGCCGGCAGGCCCCTTGCTGGACATATCCTCCATTGTCTCTGCCCGAACGCGCGCGAACTGGCTTGGCAGCAAGGGCAAAGTTCGCACGATTCTTTCGATATGATGCCTGATCCCATCGAGCGTCGAGGATGCCATCGTATTCATCGGGCCTGGTGCGGCCAAGGCGCCGGACGATGCGTCGGTCGGCGAAGCCCCTGGCTCGGCAGGCGCTCCCGTTGACCCGGCGTCCTGATTTCGCTGTTCGGCCACCCAGGCCTTCACTGACGGATCGTCGAGAAGCTCGAACAGCTGTTTGACCCTTTCAGGCGGGACCGTCGCCGGCGCCTGCGCCTGTGCCTGACCAGCCAACAAAAGGGCGATCCCAAAGACGAGCGGCCTGGCAATCAAGGCAAACATCGCGGTCAGGTCTCCGAGACGCCGTGCCGGGCGCGCCAGATTCCTGGCCCCCAATCGTCGAGTGATGCGTGGCATCGTGCTGTAACCTTCCGGTCAAATCGGCAAGCAACGACATCTATGTCCGTTGTTGCCTTACCTTGAAGAAACCGATGTTGCGGTGCAAGACGTCATCGTTCCGAGCCGGACCTTGCGCCGGGTACTTGGCGGTGTTTATTTAGCCGCGGGGGCAGGGCATTCCGACCTCGGCCCAGGTCTCCGGCCGTTCTATAAACTGGGCATCGACGTTAAACCTCAGGAACTGATTTCCTGAGCTGACCAGGACAGACCTTTGGCGGTCGCTCGGTGGTCAACTGCTTCGCGCACCGCTGCGGACATTGGAAACCATGATGTTGCTTGAGATGCAATGCGCTTCCGAGTCGGCACTGCCATCCGGCAAATCAGGCCGGGAGCCGCCACATTCGCACACGACCTGTACCACGCAATTCCGTTTCCTCGAGTGGGTCGCAAGCAAAATTTGGTCCAAGCAGTTGATGAGTTGCATCCGAAATACGGATTTCATCGGGCTCCGCGGACGTTTGGATACGTGCGGCGAGATTAACGGTGTCGCCCCATAGATCATAGGCAAACCGCCTTTTGCCTATGACGCCCGCCACGATTGGTCCTGAGTGAATTCCAATTCTGAGTCTTATCGGTTCTCCTGCGAAGCGTTCGCGCTTGACCTCGTTGCGCAGTTCAAGTGCATAGTGCGCAAGGGCTTCCGCATGATCGGATCGCGCGGCGGGCAGGCCAGCGACCACCATTACACAATCGCCGATTGTCTTGATCTTTTCGCAGCCGTATTGCTCCGAGAGCAGATCCGCCGCCTTGAAGAAGTAATTTAAAATAGCGAGCGTCGTTACGGCTCCGACGCTCCGCGCTCTTTCCGTAAAACCGACGATGTCGGCAAAAAGCACACTCACGTCAGCATGGTTGTCTGCAATTTGTTCGTCCGCTTTTAAGCGCTCCGCGATCGACGCCGGAAGAATGTTGAGGAGTAGGGCTTCGGCGCGTTGGTATTCACGCGACAATCCCTCTTGGCTGGCCCTCAACGCCTCGTTCATCGATTGTAATTTCTCGTTGAGTTGACGCTCCCTCTCTTGCAGAAGCGTCATTTCATAAGCCTTCTGTTGAAGCCGCTGCCTATTGTCGCGTTCGGCAGCGGCGTCAAGAAAGAGCAGCCACACGCAGGCATTGTCAGCAAAAAGATGGAGGTCCGCGACACGCCCGCCGGGCAGTTCGACCATGTCCATATCAAATGGAAGCTCCGGGCAGGGCAACAAACCTTCCATGAATTCAAGCTGCTCTGCAACAGGCTTACCTATGCGAACTGACGAGAGTCCGTAATGTTCAACGTTACCGCCCTTCGCAGCTACGCAAAGCTGGGCGTCGATTTTTAGATATGCGACGGAGCGCTCGTTGTAGAAGAAATCGTAAATCCAGCTTCTAACTTCTCTTGGCAAGACATGCATGGTTTATTTGCTGACCATCGAAGCAAGTTGACGAAATGCATCATCAACGTGTTCACCCGAAAGCGCGCTTGTTAGATAGATTGGCCATCCAAGTTGCCTCAGTTCGTTAATTTCGCTATCCGATATTTCCCACCGGTCGGCCAGATCTGATTTATTGAACAGCAATACAAACGGCATAGCGCCGAATTCAGCCTCGGCCCGTTCGCGCAATGTGAGCGCCACGGCAAGAGTAGCCGCGCGTGTTCCATCGACGACAAGCACGAGCCCACTCGCACCTCGCACATAGCTGACGCGGAATGAGCCGATATCGTCTTCGCCGGCCAAGTCCCACAAAATCAGATCCACGGTTTTGTCCGGGAATGCGACACTCTTCTTGTCGATTTTCACTCCCACCGTGGTCAAGTAGGTTTCTGAAAAGATGCTTTGCACAAACCTGCGAACCAGACTCGTCTTTCCGACAGCGAACCCGCCCAACATGCAGATCTTCTTTTGCAATATCCTGGGCTCCGCCTAGTGGAAGTTTACCGTAACCGAAACTCTGCGGTTCGCGGAGCTCCCGGTTCGGCTATTTTCAGTCTCCGCTGGCTCAAAGGTGCCCGCGCCGCGAACCAAGAGCAATTCCGGATCGACGCCGCGTTTCTTGAGAAGCGCACGAACTGTTTCCGCGCGCGCCGCGCTGATCGACAACTTGGCCGTTTCACGGCCCGTCTCGTCCGAATGGCCGGTCAACATGAATTGTGCTGTTACCCCTGCCTTGCGGGCGTCCGTGGCCAATTCCTTCAACTGACTCGCCAATTTGTCGAGAACCGGCAGTTGCTCTGGTCCCGGTACAGCCTTGCCAGAATCGAAGAAAATGCTGACCGTTTGAATAGCCTCCCTCAAATGAGTCAGTTCCGGAGGGGTCAACTCACGCAGCTCGGAGAGTTCTAGAGAGAGTCCGTCCGCGGACAGCTGTTGGGCGGCGACCCGCGCCCGATCTATCCAGGCGGCAGGAGCCTCACCCTGGGCAACGATGCGATCCTTGATGATCGAAAGCCGTACTGAATCCGGCGGAGTCAGCGACGCCATCAGCCGCTTCACCACGAACTTCGGATGAAGGCTTTGATAGAATTGCCATTGCGAATGAACGCGGGCAGGATCGACCCCTGTTCCGGACAGCAGAACCTGCGGGTCGGCGGCCTGCGGGTCTCTCAGGCCGGAAATATAGAAATGTCCGCCCCTCGCCGTTTGCTGGGCGACGATGATTCCCGCTTGGGCCTCCAGTCGTGACACATAGGCCTGCCAGTGCTCCGCCGCGCGTGCTTCGGGGCTCACATCACGAACTTTGGAGATGTCGAATTCCGGTCCGCCTGCCGAAAGCTGTCGGGCCGCTGCGCGCGCCCGATCTATCCAGGTGTCGGGAGCCTCACCCTCGGCAACGATGCGATCCTCGACGATCGAAAGCCGAACCGATTTCGGCGGGTTAAGCGACGCTGTCAGCCGCTTCAGCACGAACTCCGGCTCAAGGCTCTGATAGAATTGCCACTGCGAATGAACGCGGGCGGGATCGACCTGCGTACCGGCCAACAGCGACTGCGGGTCGGCGGCAAGAGGGTCTCTCAGGCCGGCAATATAGAATTGGCCATCGCGCACCTTTTGTTCGGCAACGATAATACCCGGCTGGGCCTCCAGTCGCGACACATAAGTCTGCCAGCGCTCCGCCGCGCGTGCTTCGGGGCTCACATCACGAACCCTGGAGATATCGAATTCCGGTCCACCTGCCGAAAGTTGCTGGGCTGCTGCGCGCGCCCGATCTATCCAGGTGTCGGGAGCCTCCCCCTCGGCAACGATGCGATCATTGACGATCGAAAGTCGTACTGAATCCGGCGGAACCAGCGACGCCGTCAGCCGCTTCAACACGAACTCCGGCTCAAGACTCTGATAGAATTGCCAGTGTGAATGAACGCGGGCGGGATCGACCTGCGTTCCGGCCAACAGCGACTGCGGGTCGGCGGCAAGAGGGTCTCTCAGGCCGGTAATATAGAATTGGCCATCGCGCACCTTTTGGTCGGCAACGATGATGCCCGGCTGGATCCCCAGTCGCGACACATACGCCTGCCAGCGCTGCCCGGATTGCCAGGAAAGAAAGAACCAACCGCCTGCGGGAATCAAAACCAGCAGGACTGCAGCCAGGACCAGCCACGGAAATCCCTGGTTTGATTCCTCCTGCTTCAGATCAACGCAGGTCTGCAACTGCGTCTCGACGCCAGCCAACTGCGAACTGTCGCCGTCAAACTGCTCCAGGGCCTGTGAGCATTCATCATGGATGCGAAGCAATACATCGCGAATTATTTCATGTAATTCCTCCGGCGGATTTCCCCGGATCACCGCAACCAAGGTCGCAAACGGCCCAACTTCCGACCAGAGACGAAGCTCCCCGAAACGGATAGTGTCCAGGCCACTCTGTTCTTTCTCGTTAAATGAGTCTTTTACAAAATCCTGAATTGCACTAAGCATCGAGGAAATCAGTTGAGGATCTTCGCTGGTTGCGTTTTCGGCAGTTACATGCTTGATCAAAAGCCCGGAATTGCGGTGAATGAGAAAGACATGTTCTACACGATAGACAAGAGAATGCCTAAGAACAACTTCTGAGAAGCTTGCCCCCGTTCTCCAAGCTTCAAATCTCCACTTGAGCCCATGCCAAGTAAATATGTGTCTTAAGGTTTCATTCAGCGACTGAAAGGTTTGGTCGATCTTTTCGCCGATCGACTTGCGAATAGCCGGCAGAAACACCGGGTATAATATATCCGTCAGCGTGCGCGGGCTTTTCTGGATGGACCGTTGCACAGCCCTCTCGACAACTGGCGCAAGGGCCTCGCCGAGTTGCGCATGAGACGCGCGTGCGGCTGCACCGGGGAGGACGCCCCCCACTGCCGCCGCAAGCTGCTCAGGTTCGTCGAGCAGGTGGGTAACTCGTGAAAGCTCCGAAATTTCGCGGCCGACCAGCAACTGGCGAAGCGTTTCCATGCGAGGATCGGCGGTTGGGATTCCGTCGAGACGCGCACGATAGTCCGGATCAACGTTCCGGGCAATTTCGATCAAAAGGCGAGCCAGAGCCTCGCGATCAATCTCTGTATCGTTCGAAGCCGCTCTTTTAGGGAGGCTGATTGGGTCGACAGTCGACGTCAAGTTCCCATCAACTCACTTTCCAGGTACGCTCCGAGTTGTTCTTGCTGCCGACGGGATCCTGATTTAGACATTTTGCAACCTCGACAAACAGGCCAGCCAAAAGATTTCGGTCAGTCTTGACATTGCCAAGATCGGAAAACATTTTCTCCATCAGCATCTGAATGCTTTCATTCTTTTGCTTGATTTCCTCACGCAGCAAATGATCGTTTCGATTTATCCGGTCCGCAACTTCCCGCTCAAGCTCGCTCAACTGATCCGACAACGCGCGCACCTGCTTTTCGAGCGCCTGATTTTGCTCGCGAAGATTCCGATCAATCTCCTTATCGGCGTCGGCTCGCGCGTCTTTTTCGTTCCGCAATTGCGCCGCAAGCGAGTCGACCTGCTTCTTTGCATTTGACTCGTACATTTCAAGATTGCGCTTGGCCTCGGATTCGACATCCTTGAAGCGCTGCAAGACCCGTTCTTCAAGCTTGGAAAAGCGGCGGTCATAGTCCTGCATCTGGTTGCCGAACAGCAGATCACGTATCTTGTCGACACCTACAGCGTCGCCGGGAGGCCCGCTCTCGCGAGCCTGGCCCGCCATGAAGTTCAGCCCGCTTCCGTCTGCATTACTTGTCAGATTTGCGTCCGCTTTATTTGCCGAAGAAGCGGTACTCGAAGATTCCTTGGCCATCCCATGCCCCTTCTTTTGACATTGCCACAGCGCTAATTTAGAAACTGATAAACATGTCAGCAAAATAGCCGACCCGCAAGCCGGAATTTTCTCGGCTCAAGTCGGTTCGTGCGTCCCCATTCGGATAGATTTCGACATGCGGCTCGATCCGGATCAGCTTGCGCTCGTGTCTTCGCCCGCGATCATCTTTTTGCAGATGAAATGCGAGAGCGGAGATGCCCTGGCGCATCGACCTCAGCTCCAAGCCGTCGGGCATGCACGCTTGCTATTTAGCCTGTCTTCAAGTCTTTTGCCTGTCTCTAATTCGCCCCGATCTTGACAGGGCAGTGCTGCCATCCGATGCCGTCATCCGGTTTTGACATTCGCCGACTCTTGCCGAAGAAAACGAAAGCTCGATGATCCAGGACAATGCTACCGCAAGGCGGTATGGTACCGATTTTCAATGCCGAGCAAACCGTCGGCGCAACGCTCGCCGGCAGGCCAAGAAAGATCAACGCATCTTGTTCTGCCTTCGGACCGGGCGCGGGTAAGACGGCGTGGCGCATGATCCCTTGGTTTCAATCGTGGTTCCTGCGCACAACGCGGAGGTAACGCTCGCGCGCGCACTCGATTGCCTTCTCGATCAGGAAATAGTGGATTGGGAGGCGATCATCGTCGACGACGCCTCCATGGACCGCACCCCCTCGATCATCGCCGGTTATGTAGAGCACGATGCCCGATTCCGGACGTTGAGGTCTTGCGCGTATAGCGCCGCCGGCGCGCGCAATAGCGGGATTTCGACAGCGCGCGGCCGCTGGCTCATGTTTCTGGATGCCGACGATTGGGTGGATGCCAGCTTCCTCGCCAAAATGCTGGCGGCACTGAAATCCGTTCCCGATGCAGTGGCCGCCTATTGCGGTTCCCGGCGCGTGATGCCCGATGGCGAACTCACCGCGTTGAGCATCGCAACGGAGGTTGCGATCCAGCCCTTCGAGACATTCGCCCGCAGGTGTGCCATCGCCATTCACGCGCTGCTGGTCGACCGCGAGACAATTGTCGAGTTGGGCGGTTTCGATGTGTCGCTGCGCACCTGCGAGGACTGGGACCTGTGGCAGCGCCTCGCACGTCTGGGCAAAAATTGGGTGATGGTCGATGAGCCGCTCGCTTTCTATCGGACCAGCCCCAACGCGCTCAGCCGCAATTCGACGCAGATGCTGGCAGATGCTGAAATCGTGATCGCCCGCGGCTTTTCCGCCGATCCCAGGGTCAAACACCCGGCGTCGGCTCACGCCAATGGAGCGATCGAGGCGAACGGCGGTACCGCCTCCGAGGCACTCGCGTGGTTCGCGTTGTGGAACGCCGCGTCGGATTGCGGCAGCGGCTCGCGCTCGATCAACCCGCGGTCCCTGCGCGCCCTCCCGCCAGGACGCAAATGGGCGCGAGAGATCGCCAAGGTGATCTTCGATGGCCTAGCGGTCGGAAGCCTGTCGGTGCCAGCGCAATTGGCTGCCAGGTGGGACAGGTTCGGCGGCTCCCTCACCGAGTTGATCATCGAACTCGGCAAGGTCTGGAACAATCCCGACGCGGCTCGCCGCGTCCAGTATCATCTTGAGCAAATGCTGCTCGACGTCGACGATCTCGCCGCGCCGCGCAGGCTGGCGCGGACACTTGGAATTCGTGTCGACGCGCGAAATCCGACCTCGATCGAAATGCCGGAAGGAATCGATCAAATCTATGCCTATCTGATGATGGATGGCCAGATCGAGGCTGTCGTGCAATTCGGCGTACTTGGGACAGTGACAAGGGATTATTGGATCGAATTGATCCTGAATGTCGTGCCCCCTGAGCGGCTTGAGGGCCGGTCCGATCCGGACAGTCACTTCGGCAAACTCGCCCAATTGGCCGAGGAAGCGCGGGAGCTGGTTCGGTCGAGCGCCGAACCTGCGGAGCCTCCCCCGGCGCTGCGCCGCGCACGGGCCAGGCACGACAAGGATCGCACGTCGTTCTGGAATGGCTATTTCGCGACCGAGGATCCCTGGAATTACGGTTCGTCCTATGAGCAGGAGAAATATGAGCGGCAGCTCGAAATTCTGCCTGCCGGTCCCATTGGACGGGCGCTTGAGCTGGCCTGTGCGGAAGGCCACTTCACGCGGCAACTGGCGCCGCGCGTGAGCCATTTGACCGCAACTGACATCTCCGCCATAGCCATCGAGCGGGCGCGCGCGCGATGCGGCGATCAGCCGAATGTTGAGTTCGGCGTACTGGATTTCATGGCCGATACGCTGCCGGGTGAGATGGATCTGATCTTCTGTTCGGAAGTGCTCTATTACCTGGATGATCTCGCCGAGTTGCAACGCTTCGCCAAGAAAGTCGTTGAGGCATTGGCGCCTGGCGGCAGCTTCATCAGCGCACACGCATTCGTGCTACGTGACAATCCTGAGAGGACGGGCTTCGACTGGAACACATTCGGTGCACAAGCGATCTCGGAGACGCTGGCAGGGACCGAAGGTCTTGTCCTCGAGCAATCGATCCAGACCGAGCTCTATCGCATAGACCGCTTCCGCCGCCTGTCACCAGGCGACGTGGCGACGGAACCAGTCATTGATCATGTGCCAATCCGCGCGCGCATCGATATGGGGGTCGCGCGAAAGATCGTCTGGGGCGGGGCGCGGGCCTTGCGCCGCGACGTCGCACGTAGCGAGCGGCGGCAGCGTATCCCTGTCCTCATGTATCACAGCGTCTCCGATGAAGGTCCGGCCGCGCTCGCCCGTTTTCGGCTCACGCCCGCCGCATTCGCCAGCCAAATGACATGGCTGCGCGCCAATGGCTTTCACGCGATTAGCTCCGAGAAGCTGGAATGGTTCATCGCCAACCGTCAGCCTTTCGTTGGCCGCCCGGTGCTCATCACCTTCGATGACGGCTTCCAGAACTTTGCCGACCATGCCTGGCCGACCCTGCGCGCGAACGACCTGACCGCGGAAGTGTTCCTGGTGACGGACTTGGTGGGTGAAAGTGCACAGTGGGACGCCTACAGCGGCCCGCCGACGCAGCTTATGGACGCCGGGACGGTGCGACGCCTCGCCGGCGAAGGCGCCTTCTTCGGAAGCCATCTGGCGACGCATCGCGCGATCGATGGTCTGTCGAGCTCTGACTTGGCCGCCGAGCTTCTGCGCTCTCGTATGTTCATCGAACGGTGGACCGGTCGGCCAACCGCGGCGTTCGCGGCACCCTTCTCGGTCACCGACCGACGGCTTGGCAGGCTGGCCAAGGAGTGCGGCTATCGAATCGGCTTCGGCGGCAGACACGGGCCGGCGGACCTCGATTGCGATCCCATCGACCTTCCGCGCATCGAAATTCGTGGGGATCGTTCGCTCGATGACTTTGTTGCGGTTGTCGAGGCCGTGCTCGCATGAACCGTGAACTTGTCAGTGTCTAGATTTGTAACAAGTTGGTTCCGCGTTTTGTTCAGCGTCCCGTTCCGCTTACCTCGTTCGCAAGTCTATTGGGCGACTTGGGACACGGCTGACATCAGCTCCTGCGGGCTTGGCGCCCCAAACATGTATCGCCCGCCCTCTGGAACCTCCGTGAAGCTCCAGCGGACGATCCCTTGCCGGTCCAGCAGGAACTGACCGATCAATTGTCCGTGTCCCGTTGCTATCATCTGCTCGTCGGCTTCGGTCAGTTCGTAATGGTCCTTCTTGTTGAGGATTTCGCTGGCCTCAAGAGGATCCATAGGACCGGGCAACTCGCCTGGTATGTCGACCCGCATATCCTTTGCCGCTGCCATCGAGACCTTGTACGGCCAGTTCGTCTCGTTTTGGGTGAATTCGAGATTGGGCAGTCCAAAAGCACGATGTGAAGCGCGTTCAGGGTCGGAGGCCGCAAGCAGATTCGGCATCGGATGGTAGCGGAAATAGAGACGCGCCCGTTCGATCGGCGTGTTGACCACCGTCAGGCTCTCCACGCCCTTTTCGCGCAGCTCCGGATCAAGCCGCGCCTGGGCGGCGATATGGCGCCGGCAAAACGCACAATGCAGACCTCGAAACAGGCCGACCAGCACCGGTTTTTGTCCGCGAAAGTCGTCAAGCGCGATCTTGCCTTCCTGGGTAATGGCGTCGAGTACCACGTTCGGCGCACGGTCGCCCGGTTGAAGCGGCACCAAGTCACTACGCGCGGACATTTCCAACCTCCAACCCCGGCTAGTCGAGAAAAGGCAGCACCACGAGCGCTTCCGGGTCGAGCCCGTGCTGGGCGCATATACCCTGCGCCAGGGAAAAGTAGCGTTCGGCCTCGGCCAGATTGTCGAGGTCGAGATTAAGCGTTGCAAGACCATCATAGCACGGAAACAGCAGTTGGGGTTCGCCCGTTTCGCGGGCTACGTCCAGTGCTTCGTGGAACAAACCAACGGCCATGTCCGGACGGCCGTTGCACTGGTGGATCTGCCCAAGCACGATCAACGGCACCGGCAGGTGCTCGCGCTGGTCGAGCGCCCGGTCGATCTCGATGGCCTTCTCGGCAGCAGGTATGCCCTCCGTTGGACAGCGATCCGTGAAAGTACAACAAGCGACCGCCAGATTGGCGAGGAGGCGCGCCTGGAAACCCAAATCACCAATACGGCGCGCCACTTCAAGACCGCGCCGACAGACCTCCATCGCCTGTGCCGGATCGATGGTCGTGTATAGCACGCCGAGATTGGTGTAGCCGCGGCAGGCCGCGCCCAGCAGACCGGCGGCTTCGGCCAATTCAATGCTACGCTCAACCTGACGCACGGCCTCACGGTTTCGCCCGAGGCGAGCCAGCGCGACAGCCTTGGTATTGAGTGCCTCGGCGGTCACAAGAGTGGCATCACACCCGACCTCGGAGACATGCTCCGTTGTCAGATTGCGTACGCAATCCAGCGCCGCGTCTGCCCATTTTGCCGCGAGAGCGTGATCTCCGCTACGGAACGCCTGTCGGCCACGTTCTTGCCACAGATGCGCCTGCTCGATCGGGGCATCCGCCCCATCGAGGAGCGCTGCCGCCTCAGCATAGCAGGGTTCTGCCTTGTCCCGCTTGCCGACGTCCCAGAGCAGCCGACCGATCTTACGCAAAACTCGCGCCGAGGCGACGCGATTGGCCGATTCGCGGTATGCCTGCAACACCGTCTCGTAGTGGTGGTGCGCGACCTCGCGGCGGCCTGCCGGGCCGCTCAAATCGGCAATGCGCTCTGCAATTGCCAGTTTGAGCGGTGCTTGCCCGATCGCGTCCAATGCTGCCAGTGCTCGCTCGTAGAAACGAAGGGCGTCGTCGTTGGCGTATATCATGCGAGCGCGATCGCCTGCCGCCTGCAGGTAATGCGCGCCCTTCTCCCGCTCGGCGCTCTGTGCGAAATGATGACCGAGCACGGTCAAATCCTCGAGCCGTTCCGGCTTGTCGCCGCACAGTTGCTCCAAGGCAGCACCGACCCGCCCGTGGATGTCGGTCCGGCGTTGCAGGAGCAGATTCTGGTAGATCACGTCCTGCAGCAATGTTTGCGTAAAGCGGTAGCTTTGCGACGAGACCGAGCCTGATCCGGCAACTTCCTCGATGATTTCCGCATCGCAAAGCAGTTCGCAGCCGGCTTCAAGCCGGCCGGGGTCGGCCGTCACGGATTTCAGAAGTGTGGCATCGAAGCGCGGGCCGATTACCGCGGCCTCCTGGGCCAACCGGCGCACCTCTGGGGGCAGCCGGTCGACGCGGGCAAGCAACATCGCCTGGATAGTGGCGGGGATGCCGGTTGCGACTTCGCCGGCCACAGTCCGCCATCGCTGGCCCTCTCGCATCAGTACACCGCGATCGATAAGGCCGCGAACAATCTCCTCTACAAAAAGGGGGTTGCCGCCCGCGCGCTCGAGGATTTGATCGAGAAGCCCTCCTGCGGAGTTTACCCAGCTCTCGCCGAAAAGCGCCGCGAGCAGCCTGCGTCCGTCATCACTATTGAGCGGCGGAAGCCTGAGCGCTGTGTGACTGACCCGACTTGAGTCGAGCTGGTCGTTGTCCGGCGCCGGACGATGCGTGACCAGCAACATCAACCGCGTGCGTTCTAACCTGTCCATCACGAAACGTAGTGCCTCGAGCGACACGGCGTCGGCCCAGTGCAGGTCTTCGACGACGATCAACAGCGGCGACAACGCAAGCCGCCGTTCGATGATTGTGCGGACTGCGTAGAGAATTTGCCGCCGCAACTGCTCAGGCTCGACATGCTGCAAGGTGGCATCGGGGTCGCCAAGGCCGAGCACATGATAGAGCAAAGGCATCAGCCGCATCGCCTCCTCGCCCTGCAGGCCGAGATCGGCAAGCAAGCCTGCGAGCTTCCCCCGCATTTCGTCCCCATTGTCGTTTTGCATCATCCCGGCAGCGCTGCGCACCACGGCGCCCAAGGCGCCAAAAGATTGTTCGCCCAGCGGTGAGCACGTGGCCTGCCGCACGACGACGTTGCGAAAACGCTCCTCGTCGCCGACGCGGGCGACGAACTCCTTCACCAGCCGCGATTTCCCGATACCAGCTTCTCCGACGAGGCGGACAAGTTGGGCCGAGCCGCCGCACGCCTGGTCAAGGCTCGCCATCATTCTATTGAGCTCCGCACCACGACCTATTAGTGGCGCACTGAGGCCGAGCGCCTCTAGCCCGCGCGCTGGGCGTGGCACCGCTAGCGGTGCGTCCAGTCGATGGACGAGCACGCTGCCAGCCTTGCCGCGAAACACGACATCACCCAGCGACTCGTAAGAGAAGGCATGCCGGGTCAGCCTGTGAGTGAGCTCGCCTACCAGCACCTCACCCGGTGCGGCCAGCGATTGCAGGCGTTGCGCCGTATTCACTGTGTCGCCGGTCACCGAATAGGATCTGGCGGTGCCGATGCCCAATCCGCCAGTAACGACCGGACCAGTGTTTATGCCGATGTGGAGTAACAGAGGCGAGCCGGAGTGGGGGGTGCTTTCGCCGAGCCGCGCCGTCCGGGCGATCATGTCGAGAGCGGCGCGAAGCGCACGTTCCGGATCGTCCTCATGCGCGACCGGCGCACCGAACAAAGCGAGCAGTGCATCGCCGATGAATTTGTCGACGAAACCACCAAAGTTTCGCACGGCCGCCGTCAATTCCTTGAACAGTTTATTCTGCAGCGCTTGCATGACCTCGGGGTCGAGCTGCTCGCTGAGTGTCGTGAAGCCGCAAAGGTCGGCGAACAGGACCGTTACCGTCCGGCGATCGGCGTCGGAGACGGGATGCAGCCCTTCTTCGCTTTCGATGTTCGGAAGCAGCGACGGAGTTCGAGAAGGCGGCACAATGGTCCGGCTTGGTGCCGGAGCAGGCCGTTCGACGGCTTTTGCGGGCGCACCGACGCTTGCCCCACATTTCGGACAGAACTCGAAATCAGGTGCGCAGGTGTAGCCGCAACTGGCGCATGGCACGGGCTGGCGCCTGCCACACCTCGGACAGAAGGCGTAACCGCCCTCAATCTCGAAACCGCAGCCCGAGCAGTCCATCGAACAAGACCTCACTAGTGGCCGTGACGGCGTGATCTCGCCCGCACTTCACGGCCAGGCTATTCACAAGGATGCACCGATAGCCGTCGACGAGCAAGCGGCAGCGCAAATGGGCATCGAGCCATCCGTGTGGGTCCGGTGGCAGAGCGCTCCCATGACCTCTTGATACAACGGCTGGCTCGCAAACGCTGTCAGCTTGCGGTTGCGAATTAGGCTCAGGTCGGCTTGATCTCTGCCTGGCCGATCTTGCGCCATCTGGCGTTTTCGCGAACCAGTTTCAGGTCGTCGGTCGTCTCGGCAAATGTCCGCAATCGGTATTGCCGGAGCAGGTCCGGGAAGAGCGCTCCTTCCGGCAGGCCGGCAAGCTGCTCGCGGACTGAGATCTTTTCATCGATGACCCGCATGCCCCAGGCATTTTCCCGAACCTGCAGCTCCGCAGCCAGATCGCGCTCTTCCGGCGCGTTTTCGTCTAGCGCGGCCAGAAGGATCGAGTGGAAAAGCGCTACATAGCCAATCTGTCTCAGGCCCCCCACGACCCGCGCGCGCGGCAATATGGCAAGGACGAGGAACGTCAGGAACAAGTTCGGCAGCAGCACGCCGTCCAGCAGCGCCTGCCTGAGATACGGCCGCTCGAACGGGATGGAAAGACCTTGCGGCCTGTCGGGCTCGATCAGGTGCCCGTTCTCGAGAACGAGTTTGCGCACGCGCTCCTCGCGAATGCCCCAGAAATAGTCCGTGGCATTGGGCAGGAATCTGCCAAATGGGCTCGATGCGGCCTCTTGCCAGGCACGTTCGAGACGCTGGCGTCTTGCGGGTTCAATGAGCAGTCTGGAAAGAAGGCCGCCGTCATATTCCAGATGCCGCGCCATGGCAGCCGCGGCGGCCCGATCATCGATGAAAACCGGCAGGGCCATGCCGGCACGATCCCAATTGGCGACCAGATCGTGGTTCAGGGCAGTCAGCGCATCGGCGGCGGTTTCAAACACCTTGTCCTGGCTGGCAAGCAGTGTGCCCAGCCAGCGGCTGGCATCCGTTTCATCGCCCACCGCTTCGAGCGCGCGCTTGTTGAGGGAGACGGGACCGGCCACGCAGGCGCTTTTGCGGCACAGTTTGTGGCGCCCCATGCCGAACAGGTTGACCTTGTCGTCGCCGACATCGAGCCATCCCGGCCCCTCCCGGCCAACTGTCTCCATGGTCATCGTCGTTCCCATGAAGCCGACGAAGGCCGACAGCCCGTTTTCGACCGCGCCGAGCCAGGCAAGCAGGAGGGCATCGAAGGTGATCCGGTCCATCAGAAGCAGGCAGTGCAGGCCGGACTGAATCACCGGTCTGTGCTCGAACTCGTCGAGGGCTTTGCCGATCTCCTCAGGCCGCATGATCCTATCGAGGCGCTGATGCAGGACTTCGCGCAGGATCGAGCGGGCAGCGATCGCCGGGCCCGATGCAGGCCTTGCCACCGGCCGCCACAGATGGCGGGCGTAATCGGAAACCGGTGCATTCCAGTTCTGCTCGATGTCGCGCACGACCTCCGGGCAGAGCAGCGACAGCACAGCCAGAATTTCCAGCGGAGGGGTAGGGGTTGGATCAAAGACGGCGGTCATTGGTCCCGTCTAGCCGCTTGCGGTGTAAACGCCAAGCGAGACCAGACTTGCTGGATGCAGCCCTGTTCGCTGACTCGGCACAAATTGTCAGATTGGCTAAACAGCCAAGGCAAACAGCGGATCTTAGAACCGCAGCCGGGCCATGCTCAGGAGGTCGTGGTACTGCCCGTCGGTAAAGCCGGCCTTCACATGCCGGCCTTCGATCTCAAAGCCGTGGCTCTTGTAGAGACGGAGGGCCGGTTCGTTGTCGGCATAGACGGTCAATTCGACTCGCTTCAGGGCGCGCCAGTTGTCGGCCACGTCAAGCAGCGCGCCAAGTATGGCAGAGCCGATACCTTTGCCAACAAAGGCATCGTCAAGGCCGATATTGATCTCGCCGATGTGCGAACGGCGCGGTGAACCCTGCACGACCAGGCTGCCATGGCCGACGACCTTGCCGTCCAGCTCGGCAACGATCCAGGTGGTTTCCGGGCCGGACTTGGCGATGCGCCGCGCCACCTGCTCCACCATCTCGAAAGGCATCCTGAGCGTGCCCTGGCGGAAGCCCGGCATGTTGAAAATAGCGCAAAGCGCCTCTGCATCGCTTGGCCGGACGGACCGGAGCAGCGGCTGGCTTTTCTCGGAGGGTGGCGACGTCGTGCTGGTCATGGCGTTCCCGGCGAAGGCAATCGGCCCGGTACGATGCACCGGACGCCACCTGAAAATCCAGCCGTCTCTCAACCTATGATGCCGATTGCGAGCTGAAATACCGGGAGGCGGCGTAGAGTTTGAAGACGCCGCTGATGCCGATCCAGCCGAAAAGCGTGAGCCAGCACAATGTCCCGATCGCCGTCCAGTCGATCCGGTGCACCGCAGCGTCGGTGATGACGACGCCGAGGATGGCAAGCAGGCCAACCAGAAACTGTGCCAACCCGAGCACCAGCAGTTCCTCGCGCGGCGCGCTTCTCCAGACGAGATATATACCGCCCGCACCGGCGAGGAAGATTGCGCTGTAGACCTGAGCGTGGAAGGCATCGATCGGCCATGGCCAGATGCCACTGAATGTCAGCGGAAACAGCAACAGGCCGACGCCATAGAGCCCAAGGATCGCGGATTCCACCGGCATGTAGCCGCGCCATGCGGGATTTAAGGTCACGCCTTTCGCAGAAGGACGGGCTCTGGCCCGCCACAGGAACAGCCCGGATACCGCGACCGAAGCAAGATAGACCAAAAACCACAGCCAGGGCGCTTTGCGCTCGAAGTTGAAATAGCCGAGATTGATGAACGAAGCCACCGACACGATGAAGGTGAAGATGAAGGCCATGACGAGCACGAGCCTGCCGGGCGACCAGCGATTCCAGACCAGCAGCGCCGCCATCACGACCATTTCGGCGGTGTAGAAGCCGCCGAGGAAGCGCGCATTGAACGGCGTGACGGCCCAAGGCCAGCCCGGTTTGACCAGAACAGGCACGAAAAACAGGCCGGCGCCTACGATCAGGACGATGATGACGACCGCAGAGAAAAGGCGCAGGGCCGCGGGAAATGGCGGATTGTCCGATGTCGGCATGGGAGAAAATCCCAAAGATGAAGGCTCCATGGACCATCATAATGCTGCTTGCGGCCGGTTGAAATCGGTCTAAGTGAACGGTCACCAGGCTTATCCATTCGAATGGCCGTACGGTTCGTTTCGAAGTAAGATGGAGCATTCGGACCAAAGACCGGTCCGGTCAAAACGCCACGGGGTGCATTTTCCGGAGCCTGCACAATGAACGAAGCTCAGGATCTGTTCTCTCTTCTGCGAAAATCGGCCGATGTCGATCCACAGGCGATCGACGCGATCAAGCGAACCATCGCGGAGGGCGAGGACCGCGAACTTTGCCGCATCAATGCGCCAGCCTTCGCCAGCAAGCATGGCCTCGACGAGGAGCGCGCAATAAGCGCCTTTCTCCATGCCGCGCGGGTGGGCATCTTCGACATTTCCTGGAATGTTCTGTGCCCCGGCTGTGGCGGCGTGCTCGACACCAACGCCACGCTGAAAACCCTGCAAAGGGACGAATACACCTGCGCGCTGTGCTCCGAGGGCTATTCACCGACCCTCGACGAGATGGTCGAGGTGACATTCACCGTCAGTCCTCGCGTGCGCAGGATTGCCGCCCACAATCCACACGAACTGCCGGTGGCGGAATATTTCCGCCAGATCTACTGGGCGTCCGGCGTCGATCTGCCGGAAGAGCATTTCGCGGAAAAGATGGAAACGTTCTCGCTGGAGGATATCGAGCTTGCGCCCGGTGAAAAGGCGGTTCTGCCCATACAGCTTCCGTCCGAATTCATCATCGTCTTCGAGCCGGTCACCCACTCGGCGCAGTTCATTGACGGGAAGGGCGAACCAACAAAGGAGCGCCGGAGCCTCTCTTTGGTTTTCGACCGCGACCATGTCCAGAACCAGACGCTGGAGATGCAACCCGGCCCGTTGCGCATTTCGCTGGAAAACCGGACCGACACCCGCGTGCTGCCGACGGTCTTCATCGCCAGCCAGGCATTGCATGATTTCCTGGGAAAACGCCGGCCCTTCCTGACCGCCAAGCGCCTGCTCACCAACCAGACGTTCCGCGATCTCTATCGCACGGATACACTCGACATCAACCAGCGCCTGAAGATCACCAGCCTGACGTTCCTGTTCACCGACCTGCGCGGATCGACCGAGCTTTACGAGCGGGTGGGCGACCTTTCAGCCTTCGATCTCGTGCGCGAGCATTTCCAGGTTCTGCACGAGATCGTCACGGCGGAGGCAGGCGCGGTGGTGAAGACGATCGGTGATGCGGTGATGGCGACCTTCGCGACGCCTGATCGTGCGATCGCTGCAGCCCTCAGGATGCGCGATGCCATGCGTACGCTCAACGACAAGAGCGGACGCGAGGATCTGCTGCTCAAGATCGGAGTCCATGCCGGCCCCTGCATCGCCGTGTCTATGAATGAGCGACAGGACTATTTCGGCCAGACGGTCAACATTGCTTCGCGGGTCCAGAACCTTGCCAACGCACAGGCGATCTTCGCCACTCGAGCGGTGGTCGACGACAATCTCACCGCTGATCTCTTGCACAGGAATGCGCTGACGCCCGTGCCCCACGAGGTCTCGCTGCGCGGCATTGACCGGGAGATAGCAGTATACACGATCCCCTGAAGGTTTGGCCCCTGAAGGTTCGGCCCCTGAAGGCTTGGCCCTGAAGATTTGGCTCGTCCCGGCCCCTCACACACGCCTATAGATAAAATAACGATCGGCGGGAACCGAAGGTGGCGGCGGGAGGCGTTGCAACTGCGGGTGATCGAGCGGCGTGCCGCTGACCGCGATGCCGCCGACGCGAAGTAGGCGCGCGGTCAGATCGGGAAGCCAGGTAGAGATCACTGCATCGCGATCTTCATAGCCGGTGCCGATGTCGGCATGAACAAGGGCGGCGTCGATGCCAATGAACCTGCTCGCCGTCTCGCGTATTTCGCCGAGCACGAGGTTTTCAGCTTCGGGAATTGAGCTGGCGTGTGCGGCAAGTGCGCGGTCGAACGCTACGATCCGGCGTCCGGGCAGGCGCTCGCGCAAATGGTGGAACGTCCGGCCATTACCGAGGCCGAGCTCGAGCACGGGGCCCTCTATCTTCGCCACCTCGGCGCAGACATGATCGAGTATGTCGCGCTGTGCGGTCATCCTCCGGATGAAACTGTCGAGGCGACTCATGCGCGATTGTATCTCCTGAACAAGTCCACGAAATCAACTGCTCCGACCAGAGCGTTTCGCGGCTGAAACCAGAGGCGACGTGTTAAACCCCGATCGAGTCTTGCCGCGTGTAGAGGCGAACGATGAACACTGCAACAAGCGAACAGGCTGCCGACAAGGATCATACCGGGTGGAGTCGGCGGCGCGGCGCGCGGCGGAATGGCGATGTCACTTGTAGGGGTCCGCGGCGTCCCGCAACCCGTCGCCGAGGAAGTTGAACGCCAAGATGACGAGAACGACGGGGAGCATCGGCAAAAGCAGCCATGGATAGAACGCGATCACGCTGACGCTGCGCGCCTCGGTGAGCAGGATGCCCCAGCTGGTTATCGGCGCCCTCAGGCCGAGCCCGAGGAAGCTCAGCGCTGTCTCGCCCAGGATCATGCCGGGTATGGAGATCGTTGCCGTCGCGATCAGATGCGACATGAAGCCGGGGATGAGATGCCGCCGTATAATGCGGCTGCTTCTGGCGCCCATCAATTGCGCGGCCAGAACGTAATCCTCCTCGCGCAAGGCTAGAAGCTTCGAACGCACGGCCCGCGCCAGTCCGGTCCAGTCGAGCAGCCCGAGGATGACGGTGATGCCGAAATAGATCAGGATCGGACTCCAGGTTATCGGCATGATCGCCGCCAGAGCCAGCCATAGCGGAATACTGGGGATCGATTGCAGAACTTCGATTATCCGTTGAACGATCAGATCGAAGATACCGCCGTGATAGCCGGCCAGTCCGCCGATGACAATGCCGAGCAGGAAGCTGAAACTGATGCCGACGAGGCCTATTGTCAGTGAAATGCGTGCGCCATAGATGATGCGCGAGAGCACATCGCGCCCCAGCCTGTCAGTGCCGGCCAGAAAGAGCTGGCCGTTTTCGGCGGGGCAGACAAAATGCCTGTCACCTTCGATCAGGCCCCAGAACCGGTACTTGTCGCCCTTGCAGAAGAAGCGGATCCGCTGAACATCATCGTGTTGTTCGATGTAGTTCCGCTTGAGCGTGTCCATATCCAGCGTCATTTGGCGGCCATAGACGAACGGCCCGACGAACTGGCCGTTGTGGAACAGGTGCACCCGTTGCGGCGGCGAATAGATGTAGTCCATGTTGCGCGTGTGCAGATCGTAGGGCGCCAGGAACTCGCAGATCAGTATCCCGAAATAAAGCGTTGCCAGGAATATGCCGGATACAAGGGCAAGCCGGTGCCGGCGGAATTTCCACCACATCAGCCGCAGCTGCGACGCCTGAAAGACCTTCTCCTGCTCCGGCGTCATCGCCTCGACCGACTGCAGGTCAAAGGGCTCGATGGAAACGTAGTGTTGCAGTGGGGCACCCGGAGCGGGCAGCGGCGATTGCGTGTTCATTTGGTGCTGCCGCCTTGCAAACGAATTCGCGGATCAAGTAGCGCCAGCGCCAGGTCGGAAATCAGGACGCCGATGACCGTCAGAAAGGCGAGGAACATCAGGAACGACCCTGCCAGATACATGTCCTGGCTTTGCAGCGCCTTGATCAGCATCGGCCCGGTCGTCTCCAAAGACAGCACGATTGCCGTGATTTCGGCGCCGGAGATGATGGCCGGCAGGATAGAGCCGATATCTGAGATGAAGAAATTGAGCGCCATGCGCAGCGGATATTTGACCAGCGCCCTGAAGGGATGAAGGCCTTTGGCGCGCGCGGTCACGACATATTGCTTATGTAGCTCATCGAGCAGATTGGCGCGCAGCCGCCGGATCATGCTTGCCGTGCCCCCGGTGCCAATGATCAAGACCGGAATCCAGAGATGGGCGAGGATCGACTTCGCCTTGGCCCAGCTCATCGGCTCGCCGAGATATTGCTGGTCCATGAGATGGCCGATAGACGTGCCGAACCAGATGTTCGCGAAATACATCAGGATCAGCGCCAGCATGAAGTTCGGAATCGCAAGGCCGAGAAGGCCGAAGAAAGTCAGGCCGTAGTCGCCCCAGCTGTATTGATGCGTGGCGGAGTACATGCCGATCGGAAAGGCAATGAGCCAGGTAAAGATGATCGTGACGAAGGAAACCAGCACCGTCAGCCACATTCGGTCCCCGACGACGTCGCGAACCGGCAGCTCATATTCGAAGGAATAGCCGAAATCGCCGTGCAGCATCCCGCCGACCCAGTAGAAGTAGCGAATGACCGGTGGCTTGTCGAAACCATATTCCTTGCGCATCATCTCGATGCGATCGGAATCCACCGCTTCGCCCTGAGCCCGAAGCTCGGCAACATAGCTGTCGAAATAGTCGCCTGGGGGAAGTTCGATGATCGTAAACACCAGTGCCGATATGACCAGCAGCGTTGGAACCATCACGGCGATGCGCCAGACCAAATATCGAAGCACGCTCAGGACTCTCCAAGCCAGAATGTATCCGGCATATAGACACCGAAATAGGCGGTCGGGTCGTAGCCGTAAAGCGCCTTGTCGGGCAGATTGCGCAGCCGCGAGGATGCCAGAACCGGCTGATGCGTTCCGTTCACCGTGCCGATCGAAAACACCTGATCGGTATAGATCGACAGCATTGAATTCCAGATCTCGGCGCGCTCCGTGGCTTCGGTCGATGCGTTCCAGCGCTTGAGTAAATCCATCAACTCGACCACGGGCGGAAGATCGGGCGCTTCGCCGACCTTGCCACGGGACAAGTAGTGAGCACCCCAGAGCGGCCATTGGAGCTGGTCGTCGACGGTGGGGGCCAGTTGGTAGGGGTTCATGTCGGCGGTCGGCACGCCGTTGTCGATGCCCGACCACATCGACATCATGATCTGGCCACCAAGCGCGCGGCTGCGGAAGATGTCGCGCTGCGAAGTCCGGATGAACAGGGCGATGCCGATCTTGCGCCAGTGATCAGTGATGAGCTCGAGCGCGTCGGTTTCCAGCGTGCTTTCGCCTGCCGTTTCCACTACGAGCTGCGCCGGGCGTCCGTCGGGAAGTATCCGCAGGCCGTCATCGTCACGCGCCTGAAGCCCGACCTCGTCGAGCAGGGCATTGGCCTGGTCGGGATCATGGGCGACCCAGGCTTTCGCGAATTCCGGCCGGTAGAGCGGGCTCTCCGGCAGGACCGTATCGGCACTTTCCTGCGCCAATCCATAGAACACGGCCAAATTGATCTCGCGCCTGTCCACAGCGAGCGAAAGTGCGCGGCGCACGCGCACGTCACGAAAAAGGCCGCGCCACACTTGGTCGGCACAATTCAGATTGGGCAGCAGCGCCAGCCGCGAACCTTGTGTGCGTTTCCAGAGATGCATCTTCACCGGGTAGCGCTTCTCCGCATCCTTCAGGAAGGCGTAATCGGTGAAGTCAATTCCCATGCCTTGCAGGTCGCTCTCGCCCGCACCGGTCTTAGCGGAAATGATCGCCGACGAGCTGACGTTCATGACTATCCGGTCGACATAGGGCAGTTGCCGGCCATTCTCGTCTATTCGATGAAAGAACGGGTTCCGCTCGAAGACGAACTGCTCAGCCGGCGGCTTGGTCCGGTTCTGCCAGGGATCGAGCGTCGGCAGTTCCGGGTTCTCCGGGCGATATTGGCGCGACATGCGGATATGCAAGAGCGTCCATTTCTTGGCCCGGTTCTCCTTCATTAGGCCGGCGAGCCGGAATGGATCCTGGTATTTCTTGTGGAACTGCTTGAGATAGGCGGCCGGCAGAACAAGCGATAGGGGCGAAGCAGCGGCGAGCTTGGGCAGGAAGTCGGGATTGGGCGCATCCCAACTGTAGCGGACCGTCAACGGATCGACGATCTCGAAGCGTGGCGGCTTGCCGTCCGCCAGCAGGGCCGGGGCGAGCCCGCCTTGCGAAAGCTCATCGTTCAGCCAGACATCTTCCCAGCAATAGCGAAAATCCTCCGACGTCAGCAGGCTACCGTCAGACCATTTATGTCCTTCTCGTATCTTGAAAGTGAAGACACGATCATCCGCTACATCGAAACTTTCGAGAATGTCGGCTTGCAGGTTAAGCTTTTCGTCATAGCCGACCAGGCGAGCGTACCCGTAGATCGTCATCATCCGGATATCTTTCTGGCTGCCAATGATCGTGCGCAGAGTGCCGCCATATTGGCCGGGCTGCCGGCCCATCGCAGCGAGATTCAACGCGCGCGGGCGCTTGGGCAGGCGTTCGGCGAGTGCCGGCAGCGCCCTGGCCTTCAGCTGCGGCTGAAGAAATTCCGGCTCCAGATCGCCGGCGCGCAACGTGCCCGGCAGAAATGCCGAAGCCATGAGTCCAAGGACGGTGCGCCGGCTGATCAATGGCGTAGCTCGCTGACATCGGCCGAACGTCGCGCCAGCACGAGGTGGCCGCCGCCAAGATCGAGCGGCGACAGCATGTCCTCGTCGCCCTGGTCGCGGAATTGCGGTCCCCATGCGCTGGTGTCGGAAGCGCCGCTGAGCTTCAGAGTCTTGAAATCCATCGGCCTGTCGAGATCGGGGAAAGGGACTGCGGCGACCAGTGAGCGCGTGTAGGGGTGGACCGGTTTCCTAAGCAGAATTTCGCGCGGCGCTAGCTCGACGATACGCCCGCCGCACATCACCGCGATGCGGTCTGCCATGTAGTCCACCACCGCCAGGTTGTGGGATATGAACAGGTAGGTCAGGCCCAGTTCCTTCTGCAGGTCCTTCAGAAGATTCAGGATCTGCGCCTGGACAGAGACATCGAGTGCCGAAACTGGCTCGTCGCAGATCAGGAGTTCAGGCCCCAGCGCCAACGCGCGCGCGATGCCGATACGCTGACGCTGTCCGCCGGAGAAACTGTGCGGATAACGCTTTATGAAGCGCGGGTCGAGTCCGATTGCCTGCATCAGGTTCTTGACCGTGGCGAGTCGGGACGCGGCATTGCCACGTTGATGGATTTCCAGCGGCTCGCTCAAAATGTTTTCCACCGTCATGCGAGGTGAAAGCGACGAAACCGGATCCTGGAAGACCATCTGGATTTTCGCGCGCAGCATGCGCAGAGCGTCTCCCTCGGCTTTCAAGACGTCGATCGGACCATCGCGGCCGTTGAAGATCACAGAGCCGCCGCTAGGGGTGACAGCCCGCATGAGGACCTTGCTGACGGTGGTTTTGCCGGAGCCGCTTTCGCCGACAAGACCCAGGCACTCGCCCCGCCTGATATCAAAGCTCACGCCGTCCACGGCGCGAACAGAGGTTTGATGACCTCCGCCGAACCATCCGGACTTGCGGATCGTGAAGGTCTTTGTCATATCCCTGACCGACAGCAGGAGGTCGTCCGGCCCCTTCGATGCCGGCGCCGTCTGCTTGCCGAGCAGGTTCCCGACATTCACCGGCACCTCGCGGAGCGCCTTTAGCCTTTCGCCGGGCTTCAGGTCGAAATGCGGAACGGCTGCCATCAGGCCCTTCAGGTAAGGGTGGCCCGGCCGGCGGAATATCGCCTCCACAGGTCCCGCTTCCATGATCTCGCCATGGTACATGACCACCACCTCGTCGGCGACATTGGCGACTACGCCAAGGTCGTGCGTGATCAGCAGCATCGCCATGTTCAGCTTCGTCTGAAGCTCGCGCAGCAATTGCAGGATTTGCGCCTGGATGGTGACGTCCAACGCCGTTGTCGGCTCGTCGGCGATCAACAGGGCGGGCCGGCAGATAAGCGCCATGGCGATCATGGCGCGTTGACGCAATCCTCCCGAAAGTTCAAACGGATACATGTCATAGGCGCGCTTGGGGTTGGGAAAGCCGACAAGTCCGAGCATTTCCTCGGTCCGCGCCTTGCGCTCCACCCGAGCCGTGGGCGTATGAATCTGCAGGGATTCGCTGACCTGATTGCCGATCGTATGCAGCGGCGACAGTGATGTCATCGGCTCCTGAAATATTTTGCCGATGCGGCTGCCTCTCAACGCCCGGATTTCGGGTCCGTCACGCGGCATCTGCAGGATATCCTGCGTCGTGCCGGGCTTTTCAGGATCGGAAAACAGGATACGGCCGCGAACATGGGCTGTGTTCGGCAAAATGCCCATCACTGCCTGGCTGAGAACCGATTTTCCGGAACCGGACTCGCCCACAAGCGCGGTAACCTTGCCGGGCAAGACGCGAAGATTCGCACGCCTGACGGCATGCAACGGTCCCCCTATAATGGCAAAAGAGATGCCAACATCCTCGATCCGCAGCAGATCAACGCCCAAATTCATTCTCACACCAGCCCCCACTCTGGCCGCTCCAGAAGGCGAGACTAGCGCATTGCCAGCCTAGAGCAACTTGGATTCGAACAGTCGCCAGTTCCCTGGCGGAACCGGCGATCGGAGTGCGTACCAAACGCGTTCGGATCAGATCGTGGCGGTTACTGGAGCTTCCTCGGGTCGCCCGCGGACGGCCGCGCGGCATTGCGATGAAGCAGCATGACCTGCTCGGCGTCCGATATTCGGTCGTAAATCGGCTCCACCGCACCGTCTTCGTCGAACGAGAGAGCACCCGACAAATCGGGTGAAAGCACCGTTAGCTTCTGCCTGATGCCCGCCAGTTCCTCCATACCGAGCGCCAGCCAGTTGTTGGCGCCGCAATAGCTCGCGAAGTCTTTGCTGGCGAGAACGCTGTGCGGATATTTCTTGGTCAGGGTCTGGAGGCGCTGGACCTCGTTTACAGCCGAGCCGAAGACGGAGAATGTGAGCCGGTCGGTAAGCCCGACATTGCCGAACATCACATTGCCGACATGCAGGCCGATACCATAGTTTATGTCGCTCAATCCCTGCTGCTTTCTGCGCAGATTGAGATCCATCATGCGCGCGGTGGCCTTGTGCGCTGCTGCAAGAGCGGCCTGGCAGGCGATCTCGGACTGTGAACGGTGCCTTGCGCAAGGGTAAACGGCAATGAAGCCATCCCCTATGAAACTCATGATCTGCCCGCCCTTGCGATTGAAAGGCGCAGCAGCGGCGTCGAAAAACTGGTTCAGCGTATCGATATAGACTTCGCGGCCGGAGGTTTCGGCAAGTCTTGACGACCCGCGCATGTCGCCCATGACCAGTGCCGCCCGGATTGTATCACCCTCGCCGCGCTTGATCTGACCGTCGAGCACGCGCCTGCCGGCGTCGCCGCCGAGATAAGTGGTCATCATGTTGTCGGCAAGCTTGGTGAGCACGGCCATCTTGGTTGCGATAGCGAGATGGTTCTGGATGCGCAGCAGCGCCGCAATCATGCTGTCGCTGAAGCCTGCGGCACTGTCGGTGGACCAAGACCCGATCATGCCCTGACTGGTGTTGCCGCTGAAGGGATGGACGAAAGCCATGTAATCGGTGACGCCCATCAGCTTGAGGTCATCGAAGACAGGAAATTCCGACGGCACCGACGGGTCGAGCCGGCGCCGCAGATGGTCGAGCTTGTGGCTGAGCAGATGGTAGTATGGGCTGGTCAGGAATCTGTCGGAATGAACGCCGTTCTCCTTGCGGAAGCCTTCCACTTCCAGGCCCTGGCCGCGGAGCCAGGTGAAGCCGAGCGCGTCATAAAGCGGATGAAGCATCGAAAAGCTCAAATGCACCCGCTTCAACGGCAGGCCGGCAGCAGCCAGCCGTTCACAAAAGCCCCTTACCAATGTTTCCAGGTCGTCGCCCGCCAACGCCGATTGCGTCAGCCAATCGGCAACCTTATCCATGAGAATGGCAGAAATTTCTGCTTGCGCTGTGCTCATGCTATCTCGAAATCTCCTTGATCCGCCACAAATTCGCCGGCTCGGACGCCGTCAGGCCTTCACCACCGTCTCTCGGGCTAGCCCGAGGCGGCCAAAAATATTGCGTGTGTCAACGATCAGTAGAGCGTGATCCGCGATCGCCTGATAGTCGATCGCGTCGTGGTCGGTTGCAACGACGACAGCGTCGAAATCCTTCAGGGCCACCTCGGTCAATTCGACCGAGCGACGCCCCTTGATCGCCATATGCTCCCGTGTGGTCGGGATTTCGGTAACATGCGGATCGTGGAATTCCGCCTTGCCGCCCCATTCCTCGATGAGTTCAATGAGCCGCAATGAGGGGCTTTCGCGGATGTCGGGCACATTCTTCTTATAGGCGAGCCCGATGATGAGAATGCGCGAGCGGCTGAGCGCCTTGCCGCAGCGCCGGTCCAGCGCCTTCGCCAGTTCATCGACCACATGACGCGGCATGGCCGTGTTGATCTCTGCCGCCAGCTCGATGAAGCGGGTCGGCAGTTCGTATTCGCGCGCCTTCCACGTCAGGTAGAAAGGATCGATCGGAACGCAGTGCCCGCCAAGTCCAGGGCCAGGATAGAAAGGCATATAGCCGAACGGCTTGGTCTTTGCCGCCTCGATCACCTCCCAGATGTCGATTCCCATCGCACCGAGCACGACCTTCAACTCGTTGACGAGGGCTATGTTGACCGAGCGGAAGATGTTTTCCGTCAGCTTGACCGCCTCGGCGGTTGCCGTGGTGGAAACCGGAACGACGGTCTCGACCACGCCATGGTAGAAAGCCTGCACGAGCATCGCCGCTTCAGTGCCGTCACCTGCCACGACCTTGGGGATCGTCGCGACTTCAAAGCTGCGGTTGCCGGGATCCTCGCGTTCGGGCGAGAAGCCGAGGAAGAAATCTATCCTCGACCGCAAGCCGGTTTTTTCCAGGATGGGCTTGATCACGTCGTCGGTGGTGCCGGGATAGGTGGTCGATTCCAGCACGATCAGCTGGCCGAGACGCAGATGCTTCGCGATGGTGCCTGCCGTGTTCCTGACAAAGGAGAGATCCGGCTCGCGGTGTTTCGTCAGTGGTGTCGGAACGCAGATGATGATGACATCGCAGACGGCCAGTTCGGCAAAATCCGCAGTGGCGCGGAACCGTCCGCTCGCCACCTGGCCGGCAAGGGCTGTCGACGTCACCGCCTCGATGTAGGATTGGCCGTTGTTCAGGCTCTCGACCTTTTGGGCTTCGATGTCGAAGCCGGAAACGGGGAAGCCGGCGCGTGCGATCGCAACCGCCAGCGGCAACCCGACATAGCCCAGTCCGATCACGCCGACTTGCGCGGCACGCGTCGAAATCCGGTTCAGAAGACGGTCATATGTCGATCGTGAGGCGTCCAAAAATGTGCTTCCCGTCAATTCGGACAGGCCGTCCGCTTCCATGGTGAGGCTCACCGGTCACCGAGGCATATTGCGGAAAATCGATGTCCGCAAGCCGTCAGACCGGCACCTTCGCCTTAAGGCTTGCGGCAGCCATCGCATAGCCGCCGGCGGCGCCATCGATGAAATGAACGTGATCGCGCTGCAGCGGCGATGCGACGAGGCATGTCATCAAGGCCGATTTCTGGCGGTGCAGGCCATAGTTGCAGATGCCCGCCTCTTCCGCCTGTTTCAGCCGGTTCTCGATCCGTTGCAACACATCCGCGTCAACGTCGATGGTCATCTTCAAGCCATCGTCAAACTTCCGGAAATCCGAATTGCTGGCCACTTCGCGTTTGTAGATCTTCGGATCGAATCTGCCGATCGTCCAGCCATATCTATCCGTAACAGCCGTAAGCGTCATCAGGAACACTATCCACAGCTTCGACAGCCACCGCCGTCCTGCCGGCGCCATGGCCCGCGCCTCGATATCGAGGCCGGCGGGCAGCAAACTGTAGTTCGGCCCGTTCACTGGCACCGGGTGGCCATCGCGTTCCTGCCTGCCGGCTAGGGCGATAATGTCGGAAACCAGAAACTGAAAACCGCGCAAGTCGCGCGACGCCCCCGGTATGGCTATGATCGAGACAATTTCGCCATGCCGGGCTTCGATTGGGTTCCAGCGGCAGGAGAGGCCGGTCAGATCCGGCCGCGCGCCGGCCGGCGCAGGATCGATGCGGTAGCGCCCCGCTTTCATCTCGGCTTCCGCCCAACTGCCGCCACCTCCGGCGAACATGGCATAGAAGACTGCATCGGAGGCCTGGAACCTCGCCACGCGAACGTCGAGGCCTTGCGCTCTTATATCCTTTATCGGCACGATTGCGGCACGCAAGGTCAGATCCAGTTCGTCCGCCACCCATCTCTGGACAGCCGCCAGCGCGTTGCGGGTGATCTCCAGCGCCGAGCCGGGAAACGCCACGAGCGCGCCGTCGCCGCCGAAGACAAAGGGAAGATCTTGCCTACCCAGCGCATTGAGCAGCGCCGAAATGACGCTGGCACCGGCCATATTGACGGTTTTATAGCGCCCCGCCTCGATCGCCTTGGTAGAGCCGACGATATCTGCGGTGGCCAGCGCCCAGCCATCGGGGAGAGGCCGATAGTTATCGATATCGGCAACGCTTTCGAACCTGGCGAAGACCGGTAGGGAAGCGACAAACGGGTCGGACGCGGCAGCTGTTTCCATGAGCATCAGATAGCACATTCCAGTGCTTGAGGGTGAAGTCGATCATGCTTCGAAATTGACTTGCGCAGGCTTTCCGATGATAGGGTCCGGCGATGCGAATTGCCTTCTACGCGCCGCTGAAGTCGCCCAATCATCCCGTTGCCTCAGGCGACCGTCAGATGGCACGGATGCTGGTCAAGGCGCTGGAGCATGGAGGGCACAGCGTCGAACTGGCATCTGAATTGCGCTTCTATCTACGCGAACCGGATTCGAAAAGTTTCGATGCGCTCAAGGTCGAGGCCCGGGAGGAAGCCGCGCGGCTGGCAGGGCTTTGGGATCGTGACGGCAAGCCCGATCTGTGGTTCACCTATCATCCCTATTACAAGGCGCCCGACCTGATCGGGCCCGAACTGGCGTTGGCCTTTGGTGTTCCCTATGTGACAGCGGAAGCCTCCTATTCGAGGCGGCGCAACACCGGTTTGTGGGCCGATACGCAAGCGTTGGTGGCGCGAGCCGTCGAACAGGCGGCGCTGAACATCTGCTTCACGCAAAGGGATCTTCAGGGACTGGCAGATGCGATACCCGACGCCGCTTTCGGCATGCTTTCGCCCTTCATCGACACATCGCTATTTCGGGAAACACCGGCACGGGGTTGTCCGACGCGCCTCGTTACCGTCGCCATGATGCGCCCGGGCGACAAAGTCGAAAGCTATCGCATGCTGGCGCAGGCGCTCGGTTCGATCGGTCATCTGACCTGGACCATGTCGATCGTCGGGGACGGACCTGCCCGCGAGGAGATCAAAGCGCAATTCGCCGGCTTGCCCGCCGAGCGTATCGAATGGCTTGGCGCGCTTGAGCCAGCCGCCGTGCCGGATGTCCTCTACAGTGGGGGAATTTACGTCTGGCCGGGTTTCGGCGAGGCCTATGGCGTTGCCTATCTTGAAGCACAGGCCGCCGGCCTTCCGGTTGTGGCTCAGGATGTCGCCGGCGTGCCGGAGGTCGTGCGGGATGGCCAGGCCGGGTTTCTCACCCCGCCGGACGATGTGGCGGCGTTCGCTTCTGCCATTGAAAGGCTTCTGACCCGTAACGACGAAAGATCCATCATGGCCGCAGAAGCCAGACGTTTCATCCTCGAAGAACGTTGTCTCGGTGCTGCGGCGGCGCGTCTGGCCGAACTTCTTGCGAAGATCCCGGTCTCATGACATCCGATCAAATCTGGCAACCCTTGGTGGAGGAGCTGGCGAACTGGCAACGGGCGGACCGTAAGGCAGAGTTCTGGCTGCGCGACGATGACGGCGTTGATCCGACGCCTGCGCTTGATCGGTTGCTCGACCTCACTGGTGAATTCGCGGTTCCGGTGACTCTGGCCGTCATTCCCGCCCTGACTGACGAGAAGCTTGTCGTTCGGCTTGACGAGGCGCCGCATGCCACGGTCGCCATCCATGGCTGGGCGCACCGAAATCATGCTCCGGAGGGCCAGAAGAAGCAGGAGCTCGGCGCGCATCGGCCACGCGAGGCGGTGCTCGATGATCTGGCCCGCGGGCTGTCGCACATGACCGGCCTGCACGGCGCACGTGCCGTTCCGATGCTGGTGCCACCCTGGAACAGGATCGACGCCGGCTTGGTATCCGACCTTGGATCGATAGGATTTTCGGCATTGTCGGTCTATGGGCCGCCAAGACCGGCTTCACTTGCGGTCATCAACAGCAATGTCGACATCATGGATTGGCATGGCACGCGCGGCTGCCGCGATCATGGCCTGTTGGTTCAAGCCATCATCGCGCAGTTGCAGCATGCATTCGATGGAGGCGAACCGGCCGGCCTGCTCACCCACCATCTCGTGCATGATGAATCGGCCTGGCTCTTCCTCGAACGGCTGTTCACAGTCACCGCACAGACTGAAGCCTGCGTATGGCTTCCGATCAGGACATTGATCGGGCGCAGCGCCGGTAAAGCAATTCCAGGAAAAGTGTGAATGGTTTTCCGTCCGGAATTGCGTCAAAACAAAGAGATAGAGGAAAACAGCTCAGCGCTTTTTGCGCAATGAGACTGGAAATTTGAGCGTCTGGCCATCCCGCGCGGCAAAAGCGCCGGTAAACCTGTCTTTGGCCAGTTTCTCGATCTCGTCCAGTTCCTCGTCGGTCCGTGTCGGATCGTGGTGAAACAGGGCAAGCCTGCGCGCACCGGCCGCCTCACAGAGCTTGACACCCTCTTGCCATGTCGAGTGCCCGTAACCGCGGCGGCGTTCCATTTCCTCCTCGGTGTAGGTGCAATCGTAAATGACGAGGTCGGCATCTTCGATCAGGCCGAGCACCGCCTGATCGAGTTTGTCCGGCTCGTGCTCAGTGTCTGTGATCATCGCCACGACGCGGCCGCCCCATTCGACCCGGTAGCCTATGCAGCCGCCCGGATGGATAAGACTGCCGGTTCGGACCACCACCCCTTCGCGCGGGCGAAGCACGTCTCCGGATACGAAATCGCGATAGTCGAGGCTTGCCTTGCAGGCTTCCAGTTTCACCGGAAACCACGGCGGCTGCATGAACTCATCGACCATCTGCCGGGTCGTCATGTGTCCTGCAAGATGCCCGGACCAAAGCGTAACCTTGGCGCCCCGATCATAGATCGGCGCAAAAGACGGCAACCCGATGATGTGATCGTAATGGCAATGGGTGAAAAGCAGGTCGAAATCGGTCACGCCCAACGCCTGAAGTGCCGCGCCGGCAGGCCGTAGGCCAGAGCCTGCGTCGAACAGAAGCGTATGCTTACCGCATCGCATTTCGACGCAGATTGAGTTGCCGCCATAGCGAGAGAATTCTGGCCCTGATACCGAAATGCTGCCGCGGACACCCCAAAACCCGACCAGGAAAACGTTGTCGTCCATGCTACCCCTTCGCCCATCATATCCAAACAACTGCTGCTAGGCGAGACAGGCTTTCTCCGGGTGATCTTCTCAGCGAGAGGACAGTGCCGTCACGACGGCGAGGATCGGGCGCCCGTCCTTCGTTATTTGGCGCTTCGTGCGTCGATCAGATCCGCGGTCGTATGGCTTAGGCGATCGGCAAGAACCCGCAATATCTCGATGGTCATTTCCGGGAACTCCCTCATAAGCCTCAGGAAATGATCCTTGCGGATTCTCAAGGCTTCCAGCGGACTTGCCGCTCTGACGGTGGCAGTGCGGGAGCTGTTGCACAATATGGCGATCTCGCCAACGATCGAATTTGGCTCCAGTTCGGCAACTTTTATCGGTCCGCTATCGGAATCGACAAGAATATCCGCTCTGCCTGAAAGGATGACATAGGCGGCGTCTCCCTCGTCGCCCTGCCTGAAAAGGATCTGGCCCGCGCTGTAGCTCACACGATCGGATGTGAACGCAAGCAGCTTGAGCTTTGTCGGCTCGATGGCAGAGAACAAGGGAACGCGTTGCAGCATTCCAACTTCATCCTTGAGCAGCATTGTCGCAAACCTTCCAAAATTCGCGTTTGCCAGACTAGAGCAAGGGACGCCCAGATGGAATCAATTCTCTTTCCGGGATGGCGAGGCAAACCCACGCGAAAGGTGGCGAGCCCGATGTCGTGCACCGGCAGAATGATCCATCTGAATGTCCGTTGCTCTATGACAACAGTTCCTTGAAGATACCGTTCCCCGCCAAGAGTGTCTCGTGTGTTCCGTCTTCCGCCAATTGACCCGAGTCGAAGACGACAACGCGATCGAACATCATCGCCATTGCCGGATTCGTCACGACCCACACAATTGCCGGCGAATGGCCGTCGCGCCTGGCTTCCTCGAGCACGTTTCGCAGCACCTTATCCTGCATGCGCTGGTCGAGCGCCGACAGCGGCCGGTTGAGAATGAGAAAATCGGGACGCTTGAGCAAGGCCCGGGCAACATCGAGCTTCTGTCGCTGTCCACCGGTCAGCCGCCTCCCGCCGGAGCCGACGTTGAAGTCCAGGCCGACATCCAGAAGTTCGCCATAAAGCCCGAGTTCGTCAAGAATGTCATAGACGATGGAGCGTATGCGGTCGGGCGCGTCGGGATGATTGTTGCCCACACGCCCGAACAGGACATTATCCATGACCGTGGCCGCGGCAATGTATTTGGCAGGATCATACCGTTCGATCGCATTGTGCAACTCGGGCGGCAGGTCTTCATAGAACCGGTTGCGTGCAGCGACGATCTTGCTCATCAGCTCGTCGCTCAGCAGGCCGAAGCGGTGCCGGGGCTCGATGTAGGCAAAGCTCAAGGTGACGATCATGGCGCGATCGTTCTCCGAAACCGCCTCGTAGGGACGGTTCTTGAGCCGTTGCAGCAAGGTTTCGTAGGCGGGTATCTCCTCCGCGCTCATGAAGGCGAGCTGCTGGAAGAACTGGTGATCGGGCGGCAGGTCGGCAAACAACTCTATCGCCTGTTTGGCGATCTCCAAGCCCATTTCGTAGAGCGTGCGGTCGAGGCCGGCTTGCCTCAGCACGGAAGCAAAATAGGGATTGGCCGCCAGCGCCCTGTCGGCCAGTTCGGGGCCGGCGGCAGCGCCGAAGAGCAGGTTTTGGCCGATCGTTGCTTCCTTGTTGTAGGCGCCCGGTTCGAAAGGAACCACCAGCCCGCTCAGCCCCTCTTGTTCCAGCCGGGTCCGCAGCGCCGCACGCAGTTCAACGATCCGCCTGGCAAGCTCCGTGTGACGCTTGAGGTCAGCTGAAGAGCGCAAGCCAAGATCCAGAATGTCACGCGACAGAACAACCGCGTCGAGCACCCGGCGCACGGCTTCAAAGAGGTCGTGCGGGCCGGTAGCGCCAGCGGAAGCATAGTTGATCCAGTCGCCGTGGATATCAAGATCCGGATTGCCCGACCGGCGCGCCTCGTGAATGTTCCAGCGGTGCTGATCTGCCGCAGCACCGTCATAAGGCACCGATGTCAGCGGCGCATGCTTCAACCCGTAGAGCAGGTTGTCGCGGAGGCTTGCCTGGAACAGGAAAACATCCGACGAGGCGTACGATATGCGCCGGCCGGTTACTGCTTCCGGGAGTTCAAGCAGGTCGTCGGTGCCCGAAGCGACCTTTCCGCTGTCCGGCCAGATCAGCCGCGCGAAGGCTTCTGCAAGCGCCTCCGCTCCACCTGTTGCGGTACTGACCAGTGCCACCGTCTCACCCGGCTTGACCTGGAGGGAGATACGGGTGAGGAGCATCGCACCGCCATCGTCTGCTATGGACAGATTGATCGCCGACAGCGGTTTGGTCATCGGATCGGGATCGTCGATCGTCAATGCCATGATACTCGGCGCGATGAGACCTTCGACGGTGAACTGTTCAACGACCTGTTGATATTTGACCTGGACATCCTGCCGATCCTGATCCCAGTCGATCAGTTCCTTCATCGGTCCGGGCAGGTCCTTGTAGGCGCCGATCACGGCCACGAGCTGGCCGACGTCCAGCCGCCCCTGGAGGACCAGATACCCGCCGATCATGTAGAACAGAAAGGGCGTGAGCTGCGCGAGAAAATTGTTGAGGAACTTTACCATGAATTTCCATTGGTAAAGATCGAAGCGGATCTTGAAGATGAGCCCGAGCCGGGCAGCTATGTCGGCGCGCTCGTAGTTTGATGTATCGTGGACGTGAACCGCGCCGATGCCGTCGACGATTTCGCCAACCCGGCCCGAAAGCGCGCGCGCCGTCAACTGCCGTTGGCGCCCGAGCACGATCAGCCGCCGCCGCATTCGCGGGATGAGCACGATCTGGATCGCCACGATCACGACCGCTATCATTCCGAGCCAGACGTTCTGGATCATGATGAACAGCATGGCCGTCAGCGCTTGGCCGCCGAGCAGTACCGGCTGCAGGAAGGCGTCGCCGATGAAGCCGCCCAGCGGCTCCACCTCGTCCTTCACCATGGTCGCCACTTCGGCGGATTTCACCCGCTTGAAGTAAACCGGCGGAAACCGCAGCACACGGTCGACCAGATCGAAGCGGATACGCCGCAGCATGCGTTCGCCGAGGCGGCCCTTGTAGGTGTTGATGTAGAATTTGAACAGGCCGTTGATAACGACTAGCAAGAGGAACACAAGGCTCAGGGCAAACAGGGTCTCCTCGCGGTCGAGCTGAAAACCGGAGAAGAACTGGACCTCTCCAATGAACGGCAGGTTATAGTGTAGCCTCATGAATGGCTGGGTCGCGCCCGGTTGCTCGAAGCCGCGACCTTGGATCGGTCCGTTGACGATCAGCTTCGGCAGGTCGAAAGACATGAAATATGGGATCATCGAAAGCACGACGATCATCAATATCCAGAGCTGCTGCTTCTTGGTGTGCGTCCAGATATAGCGGGCTAGGCTGGCTTCCATATGCGACTGTGGATCCTTCAGTTGGAAGCGTGCAGGATGTAAAAGCACCTGCTGGCGAATGGCGTATCGGCAATTTCTTCATCGCCAACGAGCTGGCCAAACGGTCCGCGGCTTTCGTAGGGCTTTGGCGAACAGCTGAGCAGCACGAGGCCGCAGCTGCGCGGCTGGTGCTGGCGGATGGACGCCGATGATCCGGACAGATGCAATAGGCTCTCTCCGGCACCGGGCAATAGCCAAGCGGCTTGCAGCATGATCACGTCCGCGGAATCAAACAGTCTTGCGGGAGGCAAGATTGCGTTGTGTCGCCCAGAATCCCAACATACAAGACGAATTATGATGGATGTCACGCAACCACGCAATGCCATGGACTGGCATGAGCAAGCCTTGGACCTCACACGGGGAATTGCTGCTTATGTCAACTGCCCTCTCGTGGCAGGGCTGGCGCGCGTCATCGCCAAGCATCCGAAGGCCGATATTGCCAACGCCTTCAACCACAAGCAGGTCGCCTGCAAGATGTGGGCGCTCGACAGGCTGTTCGAAAGCGGCGGCGGCCGCTTCGGGCGCATATGGGTTCTGGGTGGATGGTACGGCGTATTACCGGCAATGCTTTTCAACGATGCCCGCTTCGACATCGCGGCGATCGATAGCATCGACATCGATCCTGAAGTCGCGCCGGTCGCCCGGACCCTCAACCGGGAAGCCGGCGACCGGTTCCGGGCGCTGACGGCAGATATGTACGCACTCGACTATGCGGCCGGGCGGCCCGACCTGATGGTCAATACGAGCTGCGAACACATAGCCGATCTGCGCGCCTGGCTTGCTCTGCTTCCGCCGGGCACGAATGTACTGCTGCAATCGAACGATTATTTCAGCGAGCCGACGCACATCAACTGCGTGGCTTCGCTTGCAGCCTTCGAGGCAATGGCGGCGCTACGGGAGGTGCGGTTCTCCGGCGAACTGCCGACAAAAAATTATACGCGCTTCATGCTGATTGGAACTGTTTAATGCATTTCGCCCAAAAGTGCGTAGCGGTTTTGGGACAACGATACGCATAAAAACAGGACTTGAAGCGCGTCGTACGAATCTCACGGACGCTACGCGCGTTAGGATCTATCGTCTGTTTGATCATGAACTTTTCCGAAACCGGGCCCCACATTTAGGGACCATGTTCGATACCGCTCGCGGAGGATTTGCGCCGAGCGACGCGCGCCTTCCAGATCGAGACGATGCGCGGATGGCGTCCGTCCCACAAGCGCCTGTTCGATAGCTTGCGCCAAACCTTCAGGCGTCAGGTCCTTTTCCGTCAGCACCGTTGCAAGACCGAGTTCTTCGAGCATCAGGGCGCGAACCGTCTGTTCGGTTTCCCCGCCGGCTGCAAATGGGACGAGCAGGGAGCGACAACCCGCGCGCAGTACATCGCAGACCGTGTTGTAACCCGCCTGCGAGACTGACAGGCGGGCGCCGGTCAGCAGGCTGGCGAAATCCTCGCGGAACCGGAAGATGGACAGGCCCGGCGTGGCATCGCCTGCGATCGCGTCAAACTCGTCTTTCGGCAGGTTCGGGCCGGTGATCAAACACCATTTCCAAGCGTTGTTCGCATCCCGCGCCGCTGCGATGGTGGAGCTGACAAGGCTCTTTCCGGCAGCCCCGCCGCCAACCGACACCAGAACGTCGAAGCGCTCGGAGGCCGCGGGCGATGGCGGCGCGGCAACGAGCCCGGTGTAGGTGACCTCGGCCCTGATCGCCCCAGCCAATGGAAATGTCTTGTCGATGGTTGCGAAAGCCGGATCGCCGTGGACCATAACAAGGTCGAAATGCCTGTTGATGAGATCGACCGTTTCCTCGTTTCGGCCCGGCTTGACGCGCTCCTGGAGGATATCGCGGACGGACGTCGCCAGCAACGGTCTGGGCGACGTCGCGTCGATGGCCTCGATCAACGGCAAGAGTTCGAAACGCATCTGCCGGCGTCCAAATGGAAACGCCTCGACAATGACGATATCAGGCCTGCAATCCCGGAATGCCTGCAGCAGCATCTCTGAACGCCATTTCTTGAAATCCTCGTCGATCGGGTTGCCTTGCAGGTCGACAAGTCCCGAAAATCCTTCATCACCGGAGGTGACAGGTGGCAGGGTTACAGATTTTACCCCCAGTCCCGGAAACCCGGCGATCGGCGCTCCACCGGTCACGACGGTTACGTCAAACCCGTCATCGACCAGAGCCGCTGCAATGCGGCTGGCGCGCGCGAGATGGCCGATGCCGAGCAGGTGCTGGACATAGAAGAAAGCGCGCAGCCGCTTCATTCGGCGGCCCGCCACTCCCGCTCGAACAGTTCCTTGAGCTGTCCAATGCTTGCCATATGATCGAAATTGCCGCGCACGCGCCGCTCTGCGGCGTCGCCGAGGCGGCCGCGGAGCACGGGATCACGGATCAGGCGTTCCAGCGCCTGTGCCAGGGCAATCGGGTTTTCCGTCGGAACCAGCAAGCCGGTTTCATCCGGCGATAAAAGCTCTGGCACGCCGGAAATATCGGTCGACACGCAGGCAAGCCGCTGGCTAGCCGCCTCCACCAGAACATTCGGCAGACCGTCGCGGTCGCCATTTGCGGTGATCCTGCAGGCCAGGGCGAAGATGTCGGCGCGGCGGTAGTGCTCAAGCACCTCCTCCTGCGCAAGCGCGCCTTTCCAAGAGACGCGATCATCCACACCGAGCTTTTGCGCCAGCGCCTTGAACCGTTCCAGTTCTTCGCCGCCGCCGATATGCTCGAAACGCCACGCCAAATCGCCGGGCAACAGGGCAAGGGCCTCCAGCAACGTATCGTAACCTTTCTTTTCAACGGCGCGCCCGACACTCAGAACGACAACCGGTTCGTCCGGAGCCGAGCCGTCATGCTGCTTTCGCGCCTCATCGAAACTGCCAAAGCGATCAAGGTCGAGCCCATGATAGCTCAGATGCACACACGAGTTGCCGTTAGCGAGTTTTTTCAGACGGTCGAAGCCGGTTTTCGTGCAAGTGACCGTCCAGCGCGCCGAGGAAAGCTTGCCGGCCAGATCCCAGTCCGCCGAAGTCCAGATGTCCTTGGCATGGGCCGAGCAGGTCCAGGGCAGGCCACGAAGCTGGCTGGCATAGCGCGTCACCGATGCAGGCGTGTGCGCGAAATGGGCATGCAGCCAGCCCGCGTTTTCCGGCCATTCGGCCGCCAGCACGAGCGCTTGCCCGAAGCGGCGCGCGCGATTGCGCGTAAAGTCGCGGGGCATATCGGCAGCCAGCGATCCGAGCGCGCGCCAGAAGCCCGGACGCAGCAGATAGGCAAACAGCGAGCGAAACACGCGCAGCGGCTCTTCATGCAGATATTCCGGCAGATAATGGACGGGCGCTTTGATCTCGTCATGCACGGGGTGGCGTTTTTCGTCGGTCGGCCGCCTGAGCGCGACAAGTATCAGGTCGAACCCCGCACGCTCAAGGCCGAGCAGTTCCTGCGCGATGAAGGTTTCGGACAGCCGCGGATAACCCTTCAGAACCACGACGATCTTGCGATGTTGCAACTCAGGTCATTCCTTCAATGACTGAAAGGTGATGGCCGGCCCGCCGGTCGAGCAGTTCCGCGACGATTTCGGAAATATGAGGCAGCCCTTCCAGCGTCAGATGCGGATTGCTCTGCGATGGGCGGGGCCGGTCCGGCAGCGCCTTCAGTGCGTCGGCAAACCGCCGGGAATCCTCGGCTTCTTCCGGCAAAAGCATCTCGATGAGGCCGAGTTCGGCCGCGCGCCGTGCGCGGATCAGTTGTTCCTTTCGGGGCTCGACGCGCGGCACGATCAGCGCCGGCTTGTCGAAAGACAGTATCTCGCAATAGGTGTTGTAGCCGCCCATCGCCACTACCGCCTTGGCGCCGGCAATCAGGTCTTCCATGCGGTTGTCGAACTCGATGATCCTGATATAGGGGATCTTGGACCCCTTCTTGAGCAGCTTGTTGCGCTTGCGCGCCGGCATGTAAGGCCCAAGCACGATCAGGGCCCTATGCTGCAATTGCGGATCCTGCTGATAGGCATCGATGACGTCGTGAATCAGATCGGCGCCGTCACCGCCGCCACCGGTGGTAACGAGGATATAGTCGCCCTCGGGCCGATGGCCGGGCAACTCGTTCCGCTGCAGGCTCCGTTGCAGGAAACCGACGAACCTCATCTTTGCCCTGACAGCCGGCGGCACATCCAAGCCGGTCAACGGATCGTAGAAATCCGGCGGGCCATAGGCCCAGACCTTGTCGTAGAACAGGCCTATCTTGCGCATCACGTCCCGGCGTGCCCACTCTGCTTCGAGCAGATGCGGCGCATCCATCACCTCGCGCAGGCCAAGCACCAGCGTAGTGCCCCGCGTCTTGAGGTAGGACAGCGTGTCCTCAATCTCACCGCGCAGGCCGAGCGGTTCCTTGTCGACGATGAAGATATCCGGCCGGAAGGTCTCGGCCGTGTGGCGGATGATCGACTGGCGCATCCTTAGCGTCTCATGCAGATCGATGTCCTTTTCCAGCGAGGTGTATTCGCCGTTGCGCAGCTTGATGACGCTGGGGATCTTCACGAAGTCGACACGGGCACGGTAGTCGAAGGCGCCAGCGATAGTCGCACCCGAAATGATAAGCACCTGAAGTCCGCGGAAATCCTCAACCAGCGAATGCGCGATAGTTCGGCAGCGCTGCAAGTGGCCGAGCCCGAACGTGTCGTGGCTGTACATGAGAATTCGAGCGTTTTCTGCGTGCTGGGTCATTGTTGAACGTCTCTTAGAATTCTCGCTTTGAGGACCGTGAGCGACCCGCCGGCTTCGAAACCATCCTGGTTTTGAAACATGAGGCCGCGATTTTGAATTTGCATTACTTCTGTGGAATGCCTGTCAGATAGGGCTTTCTGATTGCCTGAGCCCGAAACTAGATGGAGTGGCGAATATCGCCTCGGCGGGAGCGGGCCGAGACTCCCCGTTGTTGTTTTGGGATGAATCGAAGGGGAAAGCGGTGTCCAAAAGATCGGCAGAAGTCATCCCTCTTGATTCCAATAAGCTCCGGTCTCTCCGAACTCGATGGTTTCGGAGCGGTGAAAGCGATTCCGCGATCCTGCCCATATAGTCAATTGCTTGATCGGTATACGAAAGGACAGGGTCGCCGGGCGTCGCACGGCACATGTTGTTGCAGAACTCGTTTCGCGCGCCATCGCTCTCGGTCTTGGGAGACCAAAGGTGCTGCCCATCAATCTCTTGACGGGCGGTCTGATTATGATTCACCGACCAGAACTGAGCCATCTATCGCCCAAGCTAGCCTGAATTTCGCCAGGAATCGAGTGGATGCCAGCGCTCACAACACACCGCCCGCAGCGGGGTGTGTGCAACACCGGTTGCTTGTCGATCGCTATGGCCTCTGGCTAATGCCTTAGCTGGGGCGGTGACGGTACTTTTTGAGACGACCTGAGCGGGCCATCGAACGTCGCGAGGTGCAAAAACCGCTCGATTGGTCCCGACAGTTGGCGAAACCTCAAAATATTTTTGCGACGACTTTAGCCTTTAGAATCAAGAGCGTAATTTTTTGACGGCGTTGAAGTCGCCGCGATCGGGGAAAAAATGCGGCATTTCTCTCCTCCCAGTCCGCCCATTGCTGCAAGCCGACGGCATCAATCGCATCCTGCTCGGCTTAGGCAGGCTGCGAAAGCGAGCGAGGTCTTCGGGCTCCATGGTGTAGACGGCAAGAAAGCGGGGTATGCGGCGGTTTTTCCTTCGTGCTGTCAGAAGCATGCTGGCTGCTTAGACTCTTGGAGGGCCCAAGTCACTGCGCAGTACCACTCTCTAAATGCCCGCCCGCTATCGGGGACGCCGCGCTCCTCAAGGTCCCGCAGTCCGCTGGTCAGTACCTTCGCCGAAGGTTATTGATTTTCTCGGCCGGGTTCTCCTTTCGTGGTGCCGAGGCGGTTAAGCAGATTGAGCGTGATCCTGCCGACATCGTTCATGGCGCCTGCGGCTGGCAACGCGCCGCACCAGGCAACGGAGCTTGCCGAAAAGATCAAGCCGCCTGCTGCGAGCTTTCGCAGGGTCATTTCGGCGCAGCGGCGGGCGATGCGTTGCGTATCGCCGCCCTCATACCAGCGCGTCGGATCCTGGAAGAAGCTGTCCGGAAATCCCGTCGCCCGCGCGATCACGACGGTGTCAGCGGAAGTGCCGAGGGCTGGATCTGTCGCATCCACTTCGTAGCCCGCGGCACCACCCAGCACGATGCCGTCCGTGCCGAAGGTCGCATTTTCAACGCCTTCGAACAGCCATGCGAATCCTGCTTCACGGCTTTCCTCAGTGCGCGTGAAGGGGCGCGCGCCTTCGAATCCCATCAGTGGGATCGCGCCACCGATCAGCGAGAATTCGCCTCGGCCGCGCGAGCGGAGATAGCCGCCTGGTTCGTTGGTGATCGACAGCGCCTGTTCGGCGACCGGGCCCTCCCAGGTGCGGCCTGCCTCCAGCGGCGAGCGCCGCAGCTCCATCAGGTCGTCCTTGAAAGCCACAGTGGCAGCGAAGCCGTTTCCGCCGAGATAGGCGATGCTGCCGCCTTCGGCCACAAACTGCCGCAGCGCCTGCTCCATCTCGATCGACATATATTCGGGGTGACTGCCGGTGACGACGGCTTGATGTCGACGCAGACCGTCTATGCCGCATTCGTGCAAGTCGTGATCGGTCAGGACGTCAAACATGATTCCATTTCCGTGGCAGAATCGGAGGAAGTGCAGATCGACCGGCAAATTGTGTGGGCAGCCGCAGAGCGGATAGTCGTAATCGTCCCTGAGCGTCACTTTCGGCTTTTTGTAGGAACAGATGGAAACACCGCTAAGGTCGGAATGGTAGTCGTAAAGAGATTTCAGATTGTTGGCGATCGCGAAGCGATGTCCCCGGTCGTCGCCTTTCCATTCATAAAGATGATCCGGGAGATATTCGTCGGCATAAGCGAGATAGGTGGCCGTCGGCACGAGATACAACAGCGGCGACGAGACCTGTGACGAGGTGACGAAGAACACCACGCGTTCGTCGCCACCCTCCCATTCGACCTGGAACGCGTAGACGCCTGGGTGTGCGTTTTCAGGGATCGTCACGCGGTGTGATGCCGGCCACTCAAGCGGGCCGATGTCGTCGTCGTGGCAATGGATAGCGTCGTAGTGCGACGGCACCAAGCGAGGCTCGAAGCTCGATCCGTCCCAGCGTGCCGAAGTCACGCAGAAGGCTGGCTGATTGATCACATCTAGGAGCAGCGGATCTGCTCCGCCCGACGACAGGATCGGTTGCGTTGGTAACAGCGTCGGGAAATCCCAGGCAACAGTCCCCTGTGGGGTGTCGAGCCGGATCGCAGCAAATTTCGCGTTGAGGGTAGGTTCGTGGTTGGTGGCACTTGCGCCGAAATGGATGCCGTGCCCTTGGAGGTTCCACGCCGGGCTGCCAAAACCTTCACGGAGTTCGTAAGGCGCGAGAAGATCATGGGATTTGATGCGCAGACGCGATTGTTCCTGCCGCAGATCCAACTCGACAGTGAGCCACACACCGGTTGGCGCCTTCTTCTCGACAAGGGTTTCGTCACCGATTTCCACGACTAATGCGCCGTCGCGGAGGCGCAGCCCGACGGCGCCTGCCTCCAGGATCGTGCGCGCACCTTCGTTGCGCGTGAGGAACAGCTCAAAACGTATACCGTGGAGGGCTTGTACTTTGGCCAGTTCGCCGGGCCGCACGAACAGGAACGACCCCTGGTCGAAATGCCGACGCCGTGCTTCACCTATTGTTTCGATGGCCCAGGTGAGAAATTCCGGAGCCGGCTTGTCGAGCCGGCAAATTCGTGTGGCCTTTATCGGCCGATCGCATGACAGGCTGAGCTTGATCCGCTGGCCTGCTTTGGCACTCCAGGGGGTGGTATAGCCAACCACGCTCATCGCGTCGTGGTCTACTGCGCGCTTCATATATCCCTCCCGATGAACTCCAGATGGGCTGGGGCGAACCGCGTAGACCGGTCCGATGTCGGCCAATGCGCTGCCGCTCTGACAAGCAGAGTTTCGCATGGCGCACTACAGCCATGATGTACATGCTTGTATAGATAAGCTGCATTCGGATAGTCTCGACGTGATCGGTCCAAGCGCGACATTACCAAGGAGGATGACATGCGCAACGCATCTCTCTTCGATCTGTCAGGCAGGAAGGCGCTTGTAACCGGCGCAAGCCGTGGCATCGGGCGCAGCATCGCCGAGGCGCTCAGCGCGGCCGGCGCCGACGTCGCCGTCACGGCGCGCAGCGTGACCTCGCTCGAGAAGACGATGGCCGCTATCCGCACCGCCGGCGGGGTCGCGCACGCCGTCGCCCTGGACGTCACTGACGTCGACCGGTGCCGGGCGGCGACAGCCGAGGCCGGCAGCCTGCTCGGAGGTCTCGATATTCTCGTCAACAATGCAGGTACGGAAGAGGTCCGGCCTTCACTCGATGTCGACGAGGCCTTGTGGGACAGGATTGTCGATACGAATCTCAAAGGCGCCTTCTTCTGCGCCCAGGCCGCTGCGCGGCAGATGAGAGACGCCGGACGGCCCGGCGTCATTATCAATCTCTGTTCGTTAACTTCCGAGGTTGGGGTTCCCACGGCGGTGCCGTACGGCTCGTCGAAATCAGGCCTCCTCGGCATGACGCGGGCGCTTGCGGCGGAGTGGGCCGATCTTGGGATCCGGGTCAACGCCATTGCGCCTGGCTATTTCAGGACAGCGATGACAGACGTGTTCTACAGCAACCAGGCATGGCAGCAATCGATGCTCGCCAAGATTCCGCAGCGCCGTTTTGGTGATCTCCCGGACCTGCACGGAATCGCGGTGTTCCTCGCTTCGGATGCGGCAGCCTACATAACCGGCCAGTCCATTCCCGTGGATGGAGGCTTTCTCGCATCGATTTGAAGGCTTCAGGGGCTGGAGATGTGTCCCAGAAGTGATCGACAAGCGCTAACCGTAATTGCGTCCTAAGAAAAGGAGCCGCCATGTCTGACGTCAGCTTCCACCGCCTGTCATCCCTCAGTGTCGATCAGCGGTCCAGTTTACTGAAACGCGCAGAAGGAGATCTGTCTTCCTTCATCGAAAAGGTCCGTCCAATCATCAAGGCCGTCAAGGATGAAGGTGACACGGCCTTGCTCCGGTTTGCGCGCGAACTCGACAAAGCCGATGTTGCCGAGGGTGGGCTGAAAGTTTCGGAAGCGGAGTTCGACGCGGCATTCGACAAGGTCGACAAGGATGTCGTGGAGAGTATCCGGTTCGGCATTGAGAACATAAGGCATTTCCACGAGGAGCAGCGCCCGGAAACGATGTGGCTCAAGGAAGTTCGGCCGGGCGCCTATGCGGGTGACCGATACACACCGATTGCTTCGGTTGCGCTTTATGTTCCGCGCGGCAAAGGCGCCTTCCCCTCGGTGACGATGATGACCTCGGTTCCGGCGGTGATTGCCGGGGTTCCCCAGATCGCGATCGTGACGCCTGCGACTTCGGATGGTTCCGTCGACGCCGCGACGCTGGTTGCTGCCCGCATTGCAGGCGTGGAGACCGTGTACAAGTGCGGCGGCGCCCATGCGGTCGCCGCCGTCGCCTATGGAACCGAGACCGTGAAGCCTGCCGTCAAGATCGTCGGGCCGGGGAGCCCGTGGGTGGTGGCGGCAAAGAGCGTGTTGTCCCCGATCATCAACACAGGCCTGCCTGCCGGCCCGTCCGAAGCGATCATCTTTGCTGATGACAGCGTCGACGGCGGCCTGGCCGCTCTTGACCTGTTGATAGAGGCCGAGCACGGCCCGGATTCGTCGGCCTATCTGGTGACGCATAGCCGCAAGGTCGCCGAAGCCGCTTTGATTGCCATACCGGAACACTGGTCCCGAATGAGCGAACAGCGTGTGGAGTTCTCGCGCGCGGTGCTGACTGGAAAGCGCGGCGGCATCGTGCTGACCGAGTCGCTGGAGGACAGCTACCGTTTCATCAACGATTATGCCCCGGAGCACCTCGAGATTCTGTCAACGGAGCCATTTGCGCATCTTGGACGCATCACAGAAGCCGCCGAGATCCTCATGGGACCGCACACGCCGGTGACCCTCGCTAACTTCGTCCTGGGACCCAATGCGGTGCTGCCGACCAGCCGGTGGGCGCGAACCTTTGGACCGCTTTCCGTGACGGATTTCGTCAAGAGATCGTCGGTCGGCTATGTGACCTCGGCGGCCTATCCGGAACTCGCGTTGCATGCCCGCAGGCTCGCCCGCTACGAAGGGTTCAGCTCGCATGAGAACGCGGTTTCGGAGATCCGCGATCGCTATCTCGCCGGCTGAGCGGAAACGATGACGATGAGGGCGGCGCGACTCCATGGACCCGGCGACCTGCGCGTCGAGGATATCGCCGCGCCAGGCGCTCCCGAGCCAGGCTGGGTGAAGCTGAGGGTCGATGCCGCAGGCATTTGCGGTTCCGATCTTCACAACTTTCGCACGGGCCAATGGATAAGCCGGTCGCCCTCGACGGCTGGCCATGAGCTGACAGGCACGGTGATCGCCATCGGCGAGGGCGTGGACATCGTCGCTGTTGGCGACCGCGTGGTCGCCGATTCCCGTTTCTGGTGTGGAGAATGCGCGCAATGCCATGCAGGCAGGCGGCATCTTTGCACGTCGCTGGGCTTTGTCGGCGAGATATGCGACGGCGGATTTGCCGAACAGGCGGTCCTGCCCGCACGCCTGCTGCACGTCGTCGATGCCGCGCTTGACGAACGGGTCGCGGCGATGGCCGAGCCGCTGGCTGTAGCGTTGCACGCAGTGCGGCGTCTGCCGAAAACCGCCGGCTCCGTTCTTGTGGTCGGCTGCGGGACTATTGGCGGGCTTGCCGCACTGCTGCTTTCCCGGATATTCGCAGGTACCGTGCTCGTCGCCGATCGCAACCCTGGCCGATGCGCCCGGGTGGCGCGGGTGACCGGCGCCAGCATCGTCGACTTGAACCGGGACGCCATTGCCGCCGCCACCGCGGATGCCCCCCTGCTTGCTGCCGTCGAAGCGACCGGCAGCATCGCAGCACTCAGCCAGTTGCTCGGCGTTCTCGATGCCGGTGGCACCGTTGCGATGGTCGGCATATTCCATGGGCGCCTCGACATCGATCCCAACATCCTGGTTGAACGCGAAATCGCATTGCTGGGATGCCACGCCTTTGCCGATGAGCTTCCCGACGCCATTCGGATGCTCGGGGAATTGACCGAGCCCATGGTCGAACTGATCGACCGCGAGATCGGCCTGGATGATGTTCCCGCAGCCTATGAGCGGCTGTTGGCGGGGCAGGGCGATGGTTTGAAAACAATCATCCGGATGCGGTCTTCCGGGCGCGTGTGATTTCCGAACGTTGCCGGAAAGGATTTTGAAATGATCACTTTGCCCGACACCGCCAGCCCTCTTTACGAGAAGGTCAAGGACTACATCCTGACGAACATCGGAATGGGCCGATGGAGCAAGGACCGGAAGCTGCCGTCCGAAAATGAATTCGTGGCGACACTCGGCGTGTCCCGGATGACGGTTCATCGTGCCTTGCGGGAGTTGACCTCTGCGGGTTTTCTGATCCGGCTCCAGGGCGTCGGCACATTCATCGCGCCACCTCGACCACAATCAGCACTGATCGAGATCAACAACATCGCGGCGGAAATTGTCGCGCGGGGAAACAGGCATCGCTCCGAGGTTATCGTGCTCGAAAAGATCACGCCGACAAAGGAGCTCGCGCTTTCCTTCGAGTTCGCAAAACGCGCGCCGGTCTATCATTCCATCGTCGTCAACTTCGAGAACGACCTGCCTGTGCAACTGGAAGAGCGTTTCGTGAACCCGGGCCTGATACCCGACTATGACAAGCAGGACTTTTCCAAGACAGCAACCTACGACTACCTCATGCAGAAAACCCCGGTGACGGAGGTCGAGCACATCATCTCGGCGACCCCTGCCGATGCCGAGACGGCGCGGCATCTGGGCATCGATGTCGGCAGCTGCTGCCTGTTTCTGCATCGCCGGACATGGACGGGCGCCATCGTTGCCACGATCAGCAAGCTGACTTACGTTGGCAGCCGCTACTCGCTTGGCAGCCGGTATTCTCCGTCTAAAAAAATTTGATCGCAGTGAAGCGAATCAGACTCGGAAGGAGGGGTCTAACTTGTATATGCATGTATGTATTTAGCCTTGACATCCGCTATTGCTAACGTTGAAGTGTCGTCGCACTTTCGTTGAACGGGCAGCTAAGATGCCGAGGCACGGTGCCGCAAGAGCAGACGCCGGCATTCTCACCAGGCCGGAGTTTGGTTCAAAAAAGCGGCGTGATCATCAAGGGGAACAAGATGATGCGTAATCTAGCAGGACAATTTCGGGCGCTCGTTATGGCTGCTGCTGTCGGGTTTGCCCCGGCGGCCTACGCGGCCGACACGACAATTCCGGCGACGCCTGAGGCAGGAACGTTCAAGATCGGCATCGAGCCATGGCTGGGCTACGGCCAGTGGCACGTCGCCGAGGCCAAGGGCCTGTTCAAGGCAAGCGGGCTGTCCGACGTGCAGATCGTGAACTTCGCGGAGGACAAGGATATCAACGCCGCCCTGGCGAGCGGCCAGCTCGATGCCGCCAACATCGCGACGCACACGGCTATGGGAATGGTTGCGGCCGGCCTGCCGGTGAAGATCGTGCTTCTGCTCGACGTCAGCATGACGGCAGACGCCATGATCGCCGGCAAGGACATCGCCACCGTCGCCGACCTCAAGGGCAAACAGGTTGCTTTTGAGGAAGGCACGACGAGCGACATCCTGCTCAAATACGCGCTCGCCAAGAACGGCATGTCCATCGCCGATGTCCAGCCCGTTCCAATGCCGGCTGCGGATGCCGGCAGCGCCTTGATCGCCGGCCAGGTTCCAGTCGCAGTCACCTATGAGCCTTATCTCACCGCGGCAAGAGCGCAGAACAAGGACCTCAAGCTGCTCTTCACCGCGGGCGAAGATCCCGGCCTGATCAGTGACGTATTCGTGGTGCGCGATGAGGTGATCAAGTCGCGTCCCGGCCAGGTGCTTGCCATGATCAAGACCTGGGATGCGGCCCTGAAGGCCTACAACGACGACACGCCCGACGGCCGGGCGATCATCTCCAAGGCGGTCGGGTCGAGCGTCGAAGACCTCAACACCGCCTTTGATGGCGTGCGTTACTATACTCTCGCCGAAAACAAGGATGCCCTGACCGGGGAATTCTCCACCAAGACATTTGCGGATGTAGAGGCGGCCGCCAAGAACGCCGGGCTGCTGCAGGCGGACGTGACGCCGGAACAGATGATCGACCCGTCATTCGTCAAGGCCGCGAAATGACGAGGGCCGGCTCGCGGTGGTGACGCAAATGTCCGAGCAGCGTGCGACCAAGCCAAGCCCGTCTCACGCAGCGCCGGGGCCGGTGATCAAACAGCCGATGCGCCGTCGCCCATCCTCCGGGGTCGGCGCGCCCATCGCACGCTCACGCTTCCTGATGATAGCAGTGGCCGTCTTTGCCGGCCTCGGCCTCGCCTGGTGGGCGGCAACGGGGCTGGGATTGGTAAAGCCAATTTTCCTGCCGTCGCCGGGAAGCGTGGTGACCCAGCTCGGCAAGCTCTCGGGTGACGGCACGCTATGGCTGGATCTCAGGGCCTCGATATACCGTATTTCTGTTGGCTTCCTCATCGCCTCGGCATTGGCGATTCCGATTGGCGTGCTGATCGGCAGCTTCAGGACCTGGGAAGCGGCGATCGAGCCGCTTGTGGATTTCATCCGCTACATGCCGGTGGTTGCTTTCGTGCCTCTCTCCATCCTGTGGTCGGGGACTGGCGATGCCCAGAAATTCTTGATTATCTTCATAGGCACCTTCTTCCAGCAGGTGCTGATGATCATGGACAATGTGAAGCGGGTTCCCGCTGATTTCATCGGCCTTGGCAGGACGCTCGGCCTGCCGGATCGCAAGATCCTGACGCGCATCGTCGTTCCCAGCGCCTTGCCAGGCATTTGGGATACGCTGCGCATCAGTCTCGGCTGGGCATGGACCTGGCTGGTGTTGGCAGAACTTGTCGCGGCGACATCAGGCCTCGGCTACCGCATCACCGTGTCCCAGCGCTATTTCCAGACAAACACCATCATCGGCTACATCCTGCTGCTGGGCGTGCTTGGCCTCATTACCGACCAGGTCATGAAGGCACTGGGAAAAGTGCTGTTCCGGCAGGAGGGCCACGTGCAATGAGGCCGGGCCGATGAGTTTGCCCAAATTGCGGATCGAAGGCCTCCACAAAAGCTTCGGCACGGGCGCGCGGCGCACGGAAGTACTGCGCGATATCAATCTCGATCTTGCCGACAACGAGTTCGTCTCGCTGGTGGGCACGTCGGGTTGCGGCAAGAGCACGCTGCTGTCGATCGTTGCCGGACTGCAGGATTTCGAGGCGGGAGATCTTGCTATCGATGGTGCGCCGATCCTGCGGCCGGGCCTCGACCGCGGCGTCGTCTTTCAGTCCTACACCCTGCTTCCCTGGCTGACGGCGCAGCAGAACATCGAGTTCGCGCTCAAGGCCGCGGGTCATGACCGCGCGACCTGCCGCAGGATAGCGCGCGAGCATCTCGATCTGGTCAAGCTCCCTCATAGCGCCAATCGCTATCCATCTGAGCTTTCTGGCGGCATGAAGCAGCGCGTGGCCATAGCGCGTGCCCTTTCCTATCGACCCAAAATGCTTCTGATGGACGAGCCCTTTGGCGCGCTCGATGCCTTGACCAGGCATCAGATGCAGGAACTCCTGACGCAGATCTGGGAGGAGCACAGGCTCACCGTGCTCTTCGTCACCCATGATGTGGAAGAAGCCGTCTACCTGTCGGACCGCATCGTCGTGATGGGGATCGGGCCGGGACGCATCATGCAGACCTTCAATGTCGATATCGAGCGCCCGCGCCGGGAAGAGGTCATGGAAACTCCGGCCTTCATGGATTTGCAGCGCCGCGTGCACAAGGCGATCCGCGAGGCTTCTAAACGTCCCGAAATGGTTTAGGCAGGCCACTCATGCGTGTCGGGTCCAAGAGCGGAACCAACGCGGCTGGACGCGGAGGACTTTAGCGTAGAATTACTTACAATCCGCGACCAGCGTAGCGCCCAATCTCGATATCGCGCCATCGCGACCCCTGACCAGGGGAGCAGCCATCGGCATCTTTCTCTTCAAGCTCGAAAAAAAATCTGCAGGACAATGTCGATTTCCTAAACTCCGTTCGTCGTTTCGCTGCCGGTCGGTGAGGGCGGCTCAAACAAGGAGACAGACGATGCGTGTGATGGTGCTCGTGAAGGCTACCGAGGATAGCGAAAAGGGCTTTCTCCCGACGCCCGAGGCGAAAGAGGCGATGGAGGCGATGGGCAGATTTAACGACGAGCTGCGCAATGCCGGCATCTTGCTCGACGCCGACGGCCTCAAGCCCTCCTCGCAGGGCAAGCGCGTTGCGTTCGATGGTCCCCGCCGGACGGTCATCGACGGGCCTTTCGCCGAGACCCGCGAACTGGTCGCCGGTTTTTGGCACTGGGAAGTCAAGGACATGGACGAGGCGGTCGCCTGGGTGAAGCGCTGCCCCAATCCCATGCCGGGACCGAGCGAGATCGAAATCCGGCCGCTGTACGAGATGGCTGATTGGCAATGGGAATCTGACGCCGGAGGTCACGGAAATCCGTGACCGGACGCGCGAGAAGCGCAGCGGCAACTGAACCTGTCGGCCGCAACCTGCTTGCCTCCATTGTGGCTTTGGCCGACAAGGCGGCATGACCGCAGGCGAGACGCACCAGGCGATCGAGGCGATTTTTCGCATTGAACGGGCCCGGCTCATTGCGGGCCTGGCCCGCCTCGTGCGCAATGTCGACCTTGCAGAGGAACTGGTGCAGGACGCCCTGGTCATAGCCCTCTCCGAATGGTCCAGGACCGGCGTTCCGGCCAATCCCGGCGCTTGGCTGATGACGGTCGCCAAACGCCGCGCCATCGACGCGATCCGTCGCGACAAGATGCGCGAGCGCAAGCATGAGGAGATCGCCCGGGAGCTGGACGGCGAGTGCGACCGTACGGCCGAGGGAAACGAAATGGCCATGAACGACGATCTTGGCGACGAGCTGCTGGGCCTCATCTTCACAGCCTGCCACCCGATACTTTCGGCCGACGCTCGCGCAGCGCTCACGCTGCGTGTCATCGGCGGCCTGACGACGGACGAGATCGCCCGTGCTTTCCTGTCGAGCGAGGTGACGATCGCCCAGCGCATCGTCCGCGCGAAGAGGACGATCGGAAAGGCGGGGCTTAGCTTCGAGGTGCCGCGCGGTGCCGAGCGTGCAGTGCGTCTTTCCTCGGTGCTGGAGGTCATCTACCTCATCTTCAATGAAGGCTATGCTGCCACGGCCGGCGACGACCTTGTCCGGCCGGGCCTGTGCCTGGAGGCACAACGGCTGGGCCGCATGCTGGCGGGTCTGATGGCCGAGGATGCCGAGGTGTTCGGTCTGCTGGCTCTGATGGAAATCCAGGCATCGCGCCTGCCCGCACGCATCGGGCCGGACGGCGCCCTCTCGACCCTGACCGAGCAAAACCGCGCACGCTGGGACCAACTGCTGATCCGCCGGGGCCTTGACGCGCTGGCCCGTGCCGAAGCTCTCGGGGGCGATGGCCCCTATGTGTTGCAGGCCGCGCTTGCAGCCTGTCACGCGCGGGCGCGCAGTCCGGCCGATACCGACTGGCCCCGCATCGCAGCGCTCTACGACCGGCTACGAGCAGTGATGCCCTCGCCGGTGGTCGATCTCAATCGAGCGGTCGCCCACAGCATGGCCTTCGGGCCCGAAGCGGGCCTGCGGCTGGTGGACGAGATTGCCGACGCCGCCGCCTTGCGCAATTATGCGCCATTGCCGGCGGCGAGGGCCGATTTTCTGTTTCGGGCCGGCCGGCTGGCCGAGGCCCGCGCCGAATTCGAGGCTGCGGCCAAGCTCACCCGCAACGCGCGCGAAGCGGCCTTTCTCCTCGCCCGTGCAGACGCTTGTGGTTGACAGCATCGCTCTGCGTGCCCGACGCGCCGCTAGGGCAACATCGAAAGCCGTCAGTTCGCTCCCGGCCAGCTCCCTTCAATGAGCGTGAGCAACTCGCAACGCAGCTTGGGTATATTCATTTTGGAGGAGAGGCCTTGATCATGCCAGCAACTGCGTCGGTACGCCGAGAATCGGTCCTGCCTCGACGAGCCGCTGGTCGAGGGTCCACACTGTGGCGCCATGCTCCGATGCCGTCGCGAGGTGCAGGGCGTCGCCAGCACGAAGCCCGAGCATATGCTGATCGGCGAATTTCGCGGCGACCTGAAAATGCCCGCCCGTCACCGGCAGCACGGTGAAGCTCTCAGCGACCAGCTTATTGAACATCGCGAGCGCAGCCGCGCGCTGCTCCAAGTCGATCTGTCCGGTCCGAAGCTTGATCGCCATGGCGGAGGACATCTCGGTGATGGTCCAGTCGCTGATCACAAGTTGCGCTGGGTCCTGCTCCGCCAGCCAGCCCTGAACGCGCGCGGTCATGGCTTCGTTGGATAGCGCCGCGACGATCAGCGAAGTATCGAGATAGGACATCAATAGCGATCGCCATCTCGCATCGATCGCACCAGATCGGCGGCAGCCTGAGCCTGCAGAGGCATGGTTGCGGTCAGGGATTGGAGCAGGACGGCGTCGATCCGTTTGCGAGGGCGGGCCACGGCCGTGAGCCTGGCGACCAGCTTGCCACGCCGGGTTATGTCGATCGAGTCTCCAGCCTCGACCCGGTCGATGAGCTCACTCAGATGTGCCTTGGCGTCCGCCAGATTGACCGCGTCCATGTCAGCTCCTGACCATGTAGATGGTCATATAGCGCATCACGTGTGACAATTCCAGTGCACGGCGAATGAGCAACTGGCTGCGTGAGCGAAGCAGGTGACCGCTCCTGCAACGAGAAATATGCCGCTTCCCGCTTGACTCACACATATCCCGGTGGTTATGCATTGATCAATAGCCGACGGGTTATCTATCCCAATGCCAAACGCTCACGATGTGCTCTTCAGAACGCTTGCCGATCCGACTCGGCGCGCTATTTTTGAGCGACTGTGTCGCGAGGGAGAGCAGACAGTCGGCGCTCTGACGGCTCAGGCCGGGATATCGCAACCGGCCGTGTCGAAACATCTCGGGATTTTGCGGCAGGCGGGGCTGGTGCGCGACCGCCATGCGGGACGGCAGACCCATTATAGCGCGCAGCTCGCCGCGCTTGCCCCCCTGATCGACTGGACAAGCCAGATGACCGGGTTCTGGCAGGGCCGGTTCGACGACCTCGAGGACCTGCTCAAAAGGATGGACCAGTGAACGAAATAGCGAGCGAAACGCTCTCCGTCATTGTCGAACGGGAAATCGCTTATCCGCCGGAGAAGATCTGGCGCGCGCTCACGCAACCACACTTGATCGAGGAGTGGCTTATGAAAAACGACTTCAAACCTGTCGCGGATCACCGTTTCAACCTTCACGCGGCCTGGGGCTCTGTCGAATGTCAGGTCCAGACGGTCGAGCCGAACAGAACGCTGACTTACACGTGGAATACCAAGGATCTCAAGAGTGTCGTCTCCTGGACGATCACCCCCACGAGCACCGGCGCCCGCTTGCGCATGGAACAGTCCGGCTTCCGGCCGGATCAGCAGCCTTACTTCCGAGGTGCCAAAGTCGGCTGGCCAAGGTTCTTTGACGATCTGGAGCAGGTTCTGGCGCGAACGGACTGAGATCCGCCAGCGCTATTCAAGCAAGGGCTCTGTTACAGGGCGGCAGATGGCGGAGGATAATGGAGGCAAGCCAATGAAGATCAAGTTGACCAAAGTATACGTGGATGACCAGGAAAAGGCTCTGGGTTTCTACACCGAAACGCTCGGCTTTACCAAGAAGGCCGATTTCAGCAATGGGCCGTTTCGCTGGCTGACCGTCGCATCACCCGACGAGCCGGACGGTGCCGAGCTGCAACTCGCGCTCAATGACAACCCCGCTGCAAAGACCTACCAGCAAGCTATTTTCCAGCAGGGCCAGCCCGCGGTCATGTTCTTCACCGATAACGTCAAGGGGGGACTACGAGCGCATCAAAGCGCGCGGCGCCAAGTTCACCATGCCGCCGACCGAAGTAACCGGCTCGATCATAGCCCAGCTGAACGACAACTGCGGCAATCTCATTCAAATCACACAGCTGGCGCGCTGGTAAGGCACGCATTCAGTGGCGTGGCTGCCCGGCGGGAGCCGCCAAACGGGCCGCCCGATCCGCTCGGTTCGTCTTCAGAGGAGGTCTCAATGGATTGGAACAAATGGGTTCGGCAGATCCACCGCTGGCTGTCGATCATCTTTGCGGCGGTCGTCGCCGCCATCTTCATCAGCCTGGGAGTAGGCAAGGAACCCTCCTACTGGGTATACCTCATGCCGCTGTTTCCACTCGGCTTGCTCCTGCTTACCGGACTGTACATGTTCGTGCTGCCTTACGCGCCCAAGCGGCGCGGCGCGGGGGGCACTGGCGCATTGGAGTGAATGCATGGCCAACAAGACGCCCATCAAGTCATCGGCGGTCGCGAAGAAGTCCGCCGCCAAGCCTGCAGCCGCCAAGCCGGTCCTCCTCGCAGGCGGCAACCCGCAGATCCCGAAGGGTGATGGTGACGCTCCTGTGCAGGCCTACATCGCGGCCATGCCGGGCTGGAAACGCGACGTCGGGCGTCGCCTCGACGCGCTCATCGTGCGCAACGTCCCTGACGTGCGCAAGGCCGTCAAATGGAACTCGCCCTTCTACGGCGTAGAGGGTCAGGGGTGGTTCCTCAACTTCCATTGCTTCACAAAGTACATCAAGCTGGCTTTCTTCCGCGGCGCGTCGCTGCGTCCCGTCCCACCCGGTGAGTCCAAGCACAAGGACGTGCGCTACCTCGATATCTACGAGGACGACCTGCTCGACGAAGCTCAACTCGCCGACTGGATAAAGCAAGCCAGCCAATTGCCAGGCGAGCGAATGTGAGTGGAATGCCAGTCATCCCGGCAAATCCGGTGCCGACTAGCGGTATTCATGTGACGGGCGAGCGGCAACAACCAAGGGAAAGCGACAATGATGATGAAGAGTGACTCAATGGAAAGAAATGCAGGCAACTCTCCCTCTCAGCTGATCGATGCGAGGATCAGCGAGCTGGGCGATTGGCGAGGCAAGACGCTTTCCCATGTCCGCGCCCTCATCCAGCAGGCCGACCCGGAAGTGGTCGAGGAGTGGAAGTGGCGAGGCGTTCCGGTGTGGTCGCACGCCGGAATAATCTGCACTGGCGAGACCTACAAGAACGTCGTGAAAGTGACCTTCGCAAAGGGCGCCTCGCTGCAGGACCCTTCCGGCCTGTTCAACTCCAGCCTCGAAGGCAACACCAGGCGCGCCATCGATATCCGTGAGGGCGAAGACATAGATGAGAATGCGTTCAAGGCGCTGATACGCGCTGCTGCCGCCTTGAACACGGCCCGATAGTCAGCTCCGGCCGATATGGTCGGCTAGCGGGCCGAGAGCGGCGAGCACGGCTTCGCCGGTGGCTTGCGTCGCGTTCTCATGCGGCGCGCGCAGATTCAGCCAGCGTCTGTCGCCGGACCGTACCGCCAGCACTGCCTTCATCGCAGTGATGAGGCCGGCGTCCTGGATGATTTTGCGGAACGCCCTGATGGCGGCATCCGCGTCCGTAGTGTCCTCTCCCGCCAGCACTGCGTCGTAGAGGGCCCGGATCGCTGCGGCATTCAGATTGACTGTCGCCGAGATGCAGCCGGCAGCACCGTTGGCGAGGCCTTTCGTCAGCTGTGCTTCCGAACTCGGGAACACCGCGACCCTTGGGGCTGCCGCAATGACCGCCGCGGTGTTGTTCCAGTCGCCGGCGCTGTCCTTGTAAGCCACCACGACATCGGGAAACGCTTCGCTCAATCGGGCGGTCAGCGCCGGGCTCACCGCTACGCCGGAATTTTGCGGGATGTGGTAGAGGATCATCCTCATCGCCGGGTTCGCCACCCGATCGATCAGCTCGCCATAATAACGGGCCTGTCCGTTGTCACCGGCGGCCGTATAGAAGAACGACGGCAGCACCATCACCGCAGCACAGCCGAGCCCGACGGCGTGCGCGGTCAGCTCGACAGTCTCGGCAAGTGCTGTGACACCGGTGCCGGGCATAAGCCGGCTTGGCGAAATGCCGGCCTCGACCAGCCACTCCAGCGCCTGCATGCGCACGCGCAACGAGACGGACAACGCCTCGCCCGTGGTGCCGAACGGCGACAGGAAATGCGCTCCCTGATCCAGCACCCACTTGGCGTGTGATATCCAGAGGTCGCGGGCAATGCAGCCGTCGTTTTCGAACGGCGTCAGGATCGGTGCGATGGTTCCTTGTGGGCGGATCATGTGCGTCCTTCTACGGGTGAAAATCTGTGCTGTGCTCAAAGCCGGCATCAAAATGTCGAGCAAGCTACAGGAAGCAGTGTTGCTGAGTACCGGCCGTTCGACCTCGAAAGCAAGCGGCTCGCGCATAAGCGCGCGATTGTGATCGGGCGGCGGTTCTGAGGCTCTCGAGGTAAGCACTTGTCACGGGACAACCGCGTCCGGCCGAAAGGGGGGTGACAAACGAGTTCTGCTGTTTCATCAATGCCGCCTTTTGAGGAGAAGCCCATGCGGAGGATCGGTGTCGGCATTATCGGCTGCGGCAACATTTCGGATGCCTATCTGAAGGCATCGCCGCAATTCCCGGTGCTCGACATTATCGGCGTCGCCGACATCAACCGGGCGGCAGCCGAGGCCAAGGCAGCGGCCTACGGCCTGGCTGCGATGCCGGTCGACGCGCTGTTGGCCGATCCGCGCGTCGAGATCGTGCTCAATCTGACAACGCCGCAGCATCATGTGCCGGTCGGCCTGCAGGCTGTCGGGCAAGGCAAGCACGTCTATTCCGAGAAGCCGCTGGCAATGACGCTCAGCGACGCCGAGCGGCTCGTCGCGGCCGCGCGCGAAAAGGGCGTGCGTGTCGGCTGCGCACCCGACACCTTTCTTGGCGGCTCCCACCAGACGGCGCGGCGGCTGGTCGATGAGGATACGGTTGGGACCATTGTCGCCGGCTCTGCCTTCATGCAGGTGCCCGGCCACGAGCTCTGGCATCCCAATCCGGATTTCTACTATCAGCCCGGCGGTGGGCCAATGCTCGACATGGGACCGTACTATCTGACCTGCCTGGTCAATCTCCTGGGTCCAGTAAAATCCGTGACCGGACAGGCGAAGTCATCCTATCCCACCCGCACCATCGGTTCCGGACCGCGCCAGGGCGAAACCATCCGGGTCGAGGTGCCGACCCATATTTCCGGCCTGCTCGCATTCGAGAACGGCGCGGCGGTTTCGATCACCACCAGCTTCGACGTCTGGAAGCATGAACACAATCACATCGAACTTTACGGGACCACCGGCTCGATGATCGTCTCCGATCCCAATCAGTTCCAGGGCGACATCAGGACCAGCCAGCGCAAGGGCGACTGGACGGTGGCCGATCAGATCCATTCCTATGGCGACGGCAATTACCGGGGCCTCGGCCTCGCCGACATGGCGCAGGCGATCGTCTCAGGCAGGCAACACCGCGCCAGCCTCGATCTTTCCCTCCATGTCCTGGAAATCATGGAATCGATCATCTCTTCAGCAGAGACAGGGCGGCGTATCGACCTGAGATATGGCTGCGCGCGGCCGGCGCCAATGCACGCCGATCTGCCTTTCGGAATTCTGGAATAGGGGATGACACGATGAGCAAGACGGCACTGATTTTCTGGGGCGGCTGGGAAGGCCACACGCCGGCCCGTAGCGCCCACATCGTCAAGGAGATGCTGGCCGGCAACGGCTTCGACGTGCAGCTGGAGCAGGGGACTTCGGCGCTTGCCGATCCGCAACTGGGCAAGCTCGATCTCATTGTCCCGGTGATCACCATGTCGACGATCGAAAAGCCGGAACTGCAAAACCTGACCAACGCCGTCGGGGCCGGCACCGGCCTTGCGGGCTTTCACGGCACGATGTGCGACAGCTTCCGCAACGAGCCGGAATACCAGTTCATGACCGGCGGCCAGTGGGTCGCCCATCCCGGCAACATCATCGACTATCACGTCGATATCACCATGCCAGACGATCCGGTCATGCAGGGCATCGACGGCTTCGCGTACCGTTCAGAGCAGTATTACATGCATGTCGATCCGACCAACGAGGTGCTGGCGACGACTACTTTCACCGGCGAGCATCTCGATTTCATCGCCGGCGTCGTCATGCCGGTTGTCTGGAAGCGCCGCTACGGCAAGGGCCGCGTCTTCTACAGCGCACTCGGCCACACCGCCGACGAGTTCGCAGTGCCGCAAATGCGTACGATGTTCGAGCGCGGCATGCTTTGGGCCAGCCGAAACCCGGATCTTGCGTAGCCGTTCAATCTGAACGCCACGTATCGTTGTAATCTCTCATAGGGCGGCCGCCCGAACGCGGACACAGCACTGGGCTGCGGCAAGCAATTGACTGCCATGGTAGCATCCAATAGACAGCAGTCTCGTCGGGGAGCCGTAGCTGGAGGTCGAATGGAGCAGACGTGGCGATGGTTTGGCCCGAGCGACGCGGCAACGCTTGCCCATGCCAGGCAGGCCGGCGCGACCGGCATCGTGACGGCATTGCACGACATTCCTTACGGCGAAGTCTGGCCGATCCACGCCATCAGGCAGCGCCAGGCGCTTATCGAGGCGGATCAGGCGATGGGCCTCAAATGGAGCGTCGTCGAGAGCGTGCCCGTGCACGAGGACATCAAGCTCGGCCGCGGCGATCTCGACCGGCTCTACGACAATTTCAGGCAGACCTTACGCAATCTCGGCGCCTGCGGTGTGCGCACGGTCTGCTACAACTTCATGCTGATCCTCGACTGGACCCGGACCGACCTGGCTGCGCCGCTGCCGGGCGGCGGACGGGCGCTCCGCATGAACATGCACGAGCTTGCCGCGTTCGATTGTTACATGCTGCAGCGCAAGGGATCTGAGCGCGACTATGCGTCCGATGTTCTCCAGCGGGCAAGCGAATGGTTCGAGGCGACGCCGGATGCGTCAAAAGAGCGTCTGCTTGCCAACATCATGGCCGGCCTGCCGGGCGCCTTCAAGCGCTATGACATAGCGGAATTGCGCGAAGTGGTGGCCGAGCAGTCTAGCCTGTCGCACGACCGGCTGCGCGAGAATCTCGTCCGTTTTCTCGAACACGTGCTGCCGGCGGCCGAAGAGGCGGGCGTCACGTTGGCGATCCACCCGGACGATCCGCCGCGCGATCTCGTCGGCCTGTGCCGGATCGTCAAGAACGCCGACGACATCGCCTTTATCCTGGATGCGGTGCCATCGGCCCATAGCGGCCTTACCTTGTGCACGGGGTCGCTGGGCGCCAATCCGGCCAATGACGTGCCCGCCATCGCCAGGCGCTTTGCGCACAAGATCAACTTCGTGCACCTGCGCAACGTCAGCAAGGATCCGGACGGGTCGTTCATGGAGTCCGAGCATCTGAACGGGGATGTCGACATGGTTTCGGTGGTCTCGATCTTGCTCGACGAGCAGCAACGCCGCCGCGACGCCGGGCAACCGGCGCTGCTGCCGTTTCGCCCGGATCACGGCCACGAGCTGATCGATGACGCCACGCGGCACACCCATCCCGGCTACCCCGTGATCGGCCGTCTTCGCGGCCTTGCCGAACCGAGAGGCGTAATGACGGCGATTGCCCATCAGCGCGGTTATAGGCTGCAATGAGGGCGCCCCGCCTGCTCTGCGTCGGCGCGCTCACCTACGACACGATCTTGCGCCTCGATGTCCTGCCGTCCGGCGCCGGCAAGTTCCTGCCGAGCGAGGCCGTGCAGATCGCCGCCGGCATGGCGGCAAGTGCCGCCGCGTCGGCAAGCCGCCAGGGCGGGCAGGTCTGGCTATGGGCAAGCGTCGGCAACGATGCCGTCGGCCGCGATGTCATCGCCCAGATGGAGGCGGAGCGGGTCGACTGTTCGTTGGTGCGCAGGGTTGAAGATGGCCGCTCGGCCATTGCCACGATCCTGGTCGATGCCGCCGGCGAGCGCATGATTGTGCCCTTCTACGATTCCGTCACGCAAGCCGATCCGGACCGTCTTCCGCCCGTGGATTTTTCCCGCTTCGACGCCGTCCTGGTCGACGTTCGTTGGCCCGGAGCCGCCGCGATGGCGCTGGCGAAGGCCCGCGAATGCTGCATTCCGGCGATCCTCGACGCCGATATTGCGTCGCGACCGGTGCTCGACCGATTGCTGCCGCTCGCATCGCATGTCGTTGCTTCGCTGCCCGCGGCGCGTATCCTTTGCGGTCCAGAGATCTCCGCCGGTTCCGCCGTCGCTATTCTGGGCGAACGGACCGGCGCCTTCGTCGCGATCACCGATGGGGCGAACGGCACCGCGTTCCAGCACCCGAGCAGCAATGATGTCCGTCATCTGCCGTCGCCGCGAGTCGAAGCCGTCGACACGCTGGCGGCGGGCGACGTGTTTCACGGCACCTTCGCTCTCGGCCTGGCCGAAGGTTGGGACGAAGAGCGGGCGATAGCAGTGGCAAGTGCTGCCGCCGCGCTGAAGTGCCTGCGTTTTGGCGGACGGCTCGGCGCGCCGACGCGCGCGGAAACACTGGCCTTCATGCAAGGATCGACATGACGCCGAATACGCTCGGGCCGGCTCAGCGAAAAGGGTACGTCATGCGTCGCTGATCGACTACCATGGCAGCCGCTACAACTGTTCGTGGGAGGAGAAATGCCTGAGTTCAAAAAACGCGCACTGGTCACCGGGGCGGCCATGGGCATCGGCCGTGCTGTCGCCGAAAGGCTGGCCGAGCAAGGTGTCGACCTGATCCTCTTCGACCGTGTGGGCGATCAGCTGGACGAGGTCGCGGCGCAGCTTGCGGCGCGCGGCGTGACCGTGCACACCGTGCTCGGCTCGACCGCCGACACTGAAGCCTGCTGCCGCGCCGTCGAGCTTGCCCGGTCCGCGTTCGGCGGGCTCGACATGCTTTCCCACAATGCCGGCATCCAGCGTTACGGAACGGTGGAGACCACGGACGAGGCGCTTTGGGACGAGGTGATGAACGTCAACCTCAAGGCTGCCTATCTGCTCTCCCGCGCGGCGATGCCGCTGCTGCGGCAAAGCCGCGGCGCCATCGTCCATATGAGCTCGGTGCAAGGCTTGGCCAGCCAGGAAGGGGTTCTGGCCTACAGCACGGCCAAGCACGGCTTGATCGGGCTGGTCAAATCCATGGCCGTCGACTATGCGCCGCTCGGCGTGCGCGTCAATGCCGTGGCTCCGGGCGCGGTCGACACGCCGATGCTGCGGGATGCGGTCAAGCTCAACGATAAGCCAGACGAGATCCTGCGCATCCTTGACAACATGCATCCGCTCGGCCGCACCGCCCAGCCGCAAGAGATTGCGGCCGTCGTTGCCTTCCTGCTGTCCGACGATGCCTCCTTCGTCACCGGCGAGGTCGTGCGCGTCGATGGCGGCCTGCTGGCGCGCATCGGCGGTTCCCCGCGCAAGGAATAACGTCGGCGCTGCTGCTTGCGCAGCCATTTCATGAGCGGCTTGAAGCTGCCGAGCCTTTAAGGGAATTTGCCGATGGCAGGGCTTTTGGGAATGCGGACCATCACCGAGGGGCGGCTTGGCGAAACCGGCCCCAGCGCTTCAGTCGCGGCGAAGACGTTCGAGGTCCTGCTCGACCAGATCCTGACCTTCCGCCTGAAGCCGCACGAGCTGATTTCCGAAAAGGCGATGTCGGAAGCCCTCGGCGTGAGCCGCACGCCGGTCAGGGAGGCGCTCGCCCGGCTGGCCGGACTTGGCCTGATCGACATCTATCCGCAGCGCGGCAGCATGGTGGCGCCGCTGCGGATCGCCGATCTCGAGAAATCGCAGTTCCTGCGCGAGTCGCTTGAAGTCGGCCTGGTCAAGCGTGCGGTCGAGAGCCCGCGCCGCGCCGAACTGCTCGCCATGCTCAAAGGCGAACTGGCGGTCCAGGAGACGTTCGCCTCCATCTCGGACGACAGGCGCTTCTTCAAGTCGGACGAGCTGTTCCACCAGCACATCGCCAGCGATGCCGGCTTCCCCGGAATCTGGGCCGACATCAGCGCGGCGAAGCTGCACATGGACCGCTTCCGCTTCCTGTCTTTCCCGCGCCTCGACAGCATGTCGGTGGTTCTCGGCCAACATCGGCGGATCGTCGAGGCGCTCGAGCAGGCCGACGCCCTTGCGGCGGAAGAGGCGATGCGAACGCATCTTCGCCGCATCTTCGAGGTGCTCGCAATCGTCCGGGAACGCTATCCCCATTATTTCAAGGCACCGGGCTCGGCTGGAAAGAGGACAGAAGCGGCTGCCGCCGATCTGCCCGAATGACAACCATTCGCGCGACGGAGCGAGGAGGAATGACGACGTGGAAACGTGAAACCAGCCGCTCAGTCCGGGCCTGAGCCTTTCTTCGGCGCTTCCGAAGGCAACTTGGCCTTGCTGCCGGATTTGTCGGAAGTTGGCTTGGCTTCACGATTTTGCGCCTCGCCGCCTTGCTCCTTGCGGAGCTGCTTTTCTATCGTCGATCGCGATCCTTCCGCAGGGTCCTGTTCGGGATGGCTCTCCCTAGCCGTCATGTCAGCTCCTATCCATTCTGGTCTATTGCATGTGGCGAGGGCTGAGTTTCGCCACCAGTGCTGGTCCTGTCGCGCCCAAGCATCAGCCATGCGGCGAAGAGCACGACCAGTACGACCACGATCCAGGCGACGAGACGAGGCATGGGGCCTCACTTCCCCCGCCGCTTGCTGCCGCGCACCTCGGGATCGGAGCCGGTCCCAACCGTTGGATCGGGCACGACCGGACCGCGTTCGGCTTCGGAGCCCTCAGCTTCGATCTCCTGCACGGCCTGGTCCCAATGCTCGCGCTCGCGTCCTTGCGGACGGCCTTCGCGCTCCCATATCTCATGGGCCCGCTGCCTGATACGCTCTTCCTTGTCCATGACCTTTGCCTCCTGATATCCCTAATCCGGCGATCGAAGGTTTGTTCCGCGTTGCCAGGCAGTTCCGACGGTTCAGTTGACGTGACCACCGGGCGCCCTAGATGAAATTGCACGCCGAAGTCGCCTGGTGCCGGGGAGAACAATCGTGTGGCAGCAACGCTACAAGCACGTGTTGTAGATGCCATTGCAGCTATCGGTCTTCGACCAGACCGGCTGTGCCTGCTGCTGACAACGTTTGTGCTGACGGCATGCTCGCCTTCCGACCAGATCGAGCAGCAGTCGAAAACCGCGGCTTCGGCCGCACAGACCGCATCGCTGGTCCTGGGTGCCTGGGCCGCCGGGGCAGCCCCTTCGACATATACGTCGCGCACGTTGCAATCGGTCGGCAAGGCCCTCGTCGATGCCAGTGCGCAAATCCAGTCCGCCAAGTCGCCTGAGCCCAGCGAGCAAGCCGGTCTGACGGCGGTAGTCGGACAGCTGTCGGCGGCGGTGACACGCGCCGCGACGGCGGTGCAGGACGGCAACCGATCGGAGGCGGAACAGGTGCAGCAGGATCTCCGGGCTGCCACCGCCGCCCTGAATGCATCCTACGCCAAACATTTCGCGCCGAAACCATGAAGAAGCTGCTCGAAATATCGCTGGGCATCGTCACCAGCGTCGGTGGCTTTCTCGAGGTCGGATCGATGGCAACCGCCGCACAGGCGGGTGCAGCGTTCAGGTTCCAGCTGATCTGGGCCGTCCTCCTGGGCACGATCTGCATCATCTTCCTGGTCGAGATGGCCGGCCGCTTCGCCGCCGTCAGCCATCACACCATCGCCGACGGGATTCGGGAACGGTTTGGCTTCACCGCCTTTCTGTGGCCGTTGCTTGCGACTTTGCTGGTCAACTTCATGGTCATGGCAGCCGAGATCGGCGGTGTCGCCATTGCGCTTGAGCTCGCCACCGGCATCGGCTTTCAGTGGTGGGCCCTGCCGGTCGCTTTTCTGGCATGGCTGTTCCTCTGGAAAGGCACGTTCGGCTTCATTGAAAAGGGCGTCTCGATCCTCGGCCTGGTCACGTTGTGCTTCGTGGTTGGCGCCGTCATGCTGAAGCCCGATTGGGGGCAGGTCGCGGCCGGTGCCGTGCCCACTCTGCCCGAGCACGACGCGGCCAATTACTGGTTCATGGCGGTCAGTATTCTTGGTGCGTCGGTCTCGCCCTACCTGTTCATGTTCTATTCGTCGGGAGCCATCGAGGACCAGTGGGACAAGAGCTATCTCGGGACCAATCGGGCCATTGCCGGATTGGGAATGAGTTTTGGCGGCACAATCTCGATCGGCGTGCTGATCGTGGCGGCGCTCGTGCTGGCAGCGCACGGCATAGAGCAGGTCGACGACTACCATCAATTGCCGCTGATGCTGATCCAGATCTTCGGTTTCTGGGGGTTCGTCCTGTTCGTTGCTTCACTAGGCATAGCCTGCTTCGGCGCTGCGCTCGAAATCGGGCTGCAGCAAGCGTACTTGGTGGCGCAGGGTTTCGGCTGGACCTGGGGCGAGGACCTGAAACCGCGCGACGATCCCGGCTTCAGCACCGTCTACACGGTCTCGCTGTTTCTCGCCGCCATTCCGATCGCACTGGGTCTCGATCCGCTGAAGCTAACCATCTTTTCCATGGCGCTGACGGCCGCCAGCCTGCCGCTGACCGTGGTGCCGTTCCTTTTCCTGCTGAATGACGAGCGTTATGTCGGCGAGCACCGCAATGGCATGATCGCGAATGCCGCGGTCATCTTCATCATTGCGCTCGGTTTCGTGCTCGCGATCGTGACCATTCCTTTGCAGATATTCGCAGGCACGTGATGGATTTGCTGCGCGACATCCTGGACAAGCAAGTGGTTGACCGTGAGCAGGTCAAGATCGGCAAGGTGGACGGGCTGGTAGCCGAGCTCAGCCCGGGCAAGCCACCCAAAATCGTTGCTGTCGAACTTGGCTCGATCACGTTGGCGCGTCGGCTTGGCGAGCGATCCGGGCGCTGGACGGCGCGCCTCGCGGCAAGGCTCGGCGGCAAGCGCCATGCCGAACCGCACCGCATCGCCTGGAACAAGGTGCGCGACATCGGCGTCGACATAGAATTCGACATCGACGTGCGTGAAACGGCGATTTTCGACTGGCAGGATTGGCTGCGCGACCATGTCATAAGGCGTATCCCGGGAGCCGGATGATGGCCACCGTCAACCTTGAGCAATTGGCAGGCAGAAATGTGCTTTCGCAGCGCGGCAAAAGCATCGGCCATATCGAGGAGATACGCGCCGAACCGGATGGCGACGACCTCGTGGTTACCGAGTACCATGTCGGCATCTACGCGGCGTTCGAGCGTCTTTCCGCTTCGGCCATCGGCACGGCGGTCCTCGAAGTCTTTCGACTGCGCAGTCGCGACAGCATGTACCGCATTCCCTGGGACAAGCTCGACATCTCCGACCCGACGCGGCCGCGACTGTTGTGCACGATGGAAGAACTTTCCGCTATGAAGGGCAATATCGAGGGCGATAAACCGGAATGAACGACACTTTCCCGCCGTCGGAGAATGGGGTTCAGTGAAAGTCCTGGTTACCGGCGCCGCCGGCCTGATCGGTGCCTCCGTCGTGGCACGCCTTCTTTCCGACGGGCATGAGGTAATCGGATTGGTCCGCAGCCCCGGTGCAAACCGGGCCGGCAATTACCAATTGCTGGTGCTGGACATGGCGGTGGCGCTGCAGCCCGAAGACTGGCTACCGCATCTCAGGGGTGTCGACGCCGTCGTGAATTGTGTCGGCGTTCTGCAGGACAGCCCCCGTGAAAAGACGCGCGAAGTCCATCGCGATGCGGCGGTCGCACTCTTTCTCGCCTGTGTGCGGGCAGAGGTTGCCCGGGTGATCCACTTCTCGGCGATAGGCGTCGATCGGGCGCAGCCTTCGGCGTTCTCGGCGACGAAACTGGCCGGGGACCAGGCGCTTATGGCGCTTGATCTGGATTGGGTGGTCCTGCGCCCGTCCGTGGTGCTCGGCCGGCCGGTGTTTGGGGCCAGCGCATTGTTTCGGGGTCTCGCTTCGCTGCCAGTGCTGCCGTCCATGCCCGGCACCGGCCGGCTCCAGGTGGTACTACTCGACGATGTGGTCTCAACGGTCGTTTTCCTTCTCGATCCCGCCAGTCCGTCTCGCGTCGTGCTGGAACTTGTCGGTCCCGAACAACTGAGCATGGACGAGGTCGTCGGCAGTTATCGCCGATGGCTCGGTTGGGCTCCGGCAGCCAGGTTTGTCTTGCCGGCGGCTGTTGCAAGGCTTCTCTACGGCCTAGGCGACCTTGCCGCGATGTTCGGCTGGCGTCCACCGATGCGCACCAACGCGGCCAGGGAGATCGCCCGAGGAGCGGTTGGAGATCCCTCGGACTGGACCGCGGCGACCGGCATACGCCCGCAAACCCTGACGGGCTTCCTCGCGCTCAATCCGGCAACGGTGCAGGAGAAATGGTTCGCCCGGCTGTATTTCATCAAGCCGGCGATCTTCGTCGTCCTGCCCGTCTTCTGGATCATGACGGGAATCGTGTCGCTGACAACCGGCTACGGCAGCGGCGTCGATCTGATGCAAGGCACGGGGGCCGGCATCTTATCGGCACCGATCGTGATCGCCGGCGCTCTTGCCGACATCGCCATCGGCGTGCTCATAGCCTGGCGGCCGGCGGCGCGAAAAGGCCTCTATGGCGGCATCGCGCTCTCGCTCTTCTATCTGATCGTCGGAAGCTTCCTGAGCCCCGATCTGTGGAACGACCCGCTTGGGCCGTTCCTCAAGGTGCTGCCGATCCTGGTGCTGCACTTTGTGGCCTTGGCAGTGCTGGAGGAGCGTTGATGCTCTATTTCCTGCTGAAATTTCTGCATGTCATCGGCGCATCTGTGCTGCTTGGCACCGGCGCCGGCATCGCTTTCTTCATGCTGCTCGCCCACAGGACCGGCAATGCCGCGACGGTTGCGGCGGTGGCGCGTATCGTCGTCGTCGCCGACTTCCTTTTCACAGCGACGGCCGTGGTCGCGCAACCTTTGACCGGAGCCGCGCTCGCCTGGCAGGCAGGCTACTCGCTGTCGGAGGGCTGGATCGCACTTTCGATCGCGCTCTATATCTTCACCGGAATGTTCTGGCTCCCGGTCGTCTGGATGCAAATGGAGATGCGCAAGCTGGCATCGCAAGCCGCCGCTGCAGGCGCGCCGTTGCCGCCGCGCTACCATCGGCTCTTCTGGTTGTGGTTCGCCTTCGGCTTCCCCGCCTTCGCTGCCGTGCTCGGGATTTTCTGGCTGATGATCGCGCGGCCAGCGATCGGGTGGTAGGTCGCAGGCAGGTCCCACTGCGATAATGCCCAGTCAAAGCACTGCGGAAAATTCCGGCCCCTGCACCGCGAATATCTGCCGGAGCGGACGTGCGTCTCGACCTGTAAGTCGCACCCGAGTCCGGTCTCGTATCATTTCCAACCGCGCGCTCACGCCCATCGGCACAGGACAAGAGCTCGTCTTGAGGCTGGTTAGGCTTCGCTTACCAAAAAAGATGACGTCTGGGGGAACACGGGAAGCACAGGCAAGTTCGGTGCGCAGTGGAGGAGATTGCGCCATGAACAGTGTTATTTATCTCATCGGCCTTGTCGTCGTCGTGCTTGCGATCCTCTCCTTCCTCGGATTCCACTAGGAGACACCATGCAGGACAAAGACGATCAAGGCCGTCAGACGGCCGATTTCGAGACAGCCAGAAGCGAGCTTTCGGAAAGACTACAACGGGAAAAGCAGACCGCGACGGAAGCGCTCCACGATGCGCGTGACGAGATCACCAGGAAAGCCGGAGATTACGCATCGGAAGCAAAGCAAGCATTGTTCAACAAGGCGGAGGGAACGCAGCGCGACATGAGCGCCAGTCTCAAGGCCTTCAGCGGCGCTTTGCGCGCGGCAAGCGAGCATCTTGCCAACAATGATCAACGGACCGCTTCGAAATTCGCCCTTGACGCCGCAGGCGGGCTCGAGCGGCTTTCCTCGTCCCTGAAGGATAAACCGTTCGACGAGGTGCTTGGCGAAATTCAGTCGTTCGGCCGCGAAAACTCGGGGGCGCTGATCGCCGGCTCGGTATTGGCAGGCCTGGCTTTGGGGCGGTTCATCAAGAGCTCGCCACCCTCTGCCCAAACCGGAGCACCGGGCCAGTCGGGAACAGGCCGGGCGCCCGAGACGGGTCCTAGCTCGAATGAGTCGGGATGGCGATCGGCAGAGCCAGTTGAACCAGCCCCGTTAGGATCCGATCAGTCCGGCGATGACTGGGCCAATGCAAGCCTGGAGCGAAACCCATGACTGACAACCAGGACACTCGCAGCCTGACAACCCTTGTCAGCGATCTGGCACAGCAGGTCACAACACTGCTTCAAACCGAAAGCAGGCTGTTGCGGGCTGAAATGTCAGAAAAGTTAAGCAAGGCCGGCGCCGGCGCCGTGGAGGTAATGGGAGGCGTCATTTGCCTGCTTGCCGCCCTGATGGTGCTTTTGCAGGCGCTGGTGATTGCCTTGGCGAGCGCCGGCCTGGGAGCCGGATGGTCCTCGCTGCTCGTCGGCGTCGTGGTGGCAGTACTGGGCGTCATACTCCTGCGCTCCGGCAAGGCAAGCATGGCTCCCTCAGAGTTGACCCCCGACCGGACACAAGACCAACTTAAACGCGACGCACGCGTGATCAAGGACCAGATAAGATGACCGACAAATCCGCAGCCGAACTCGAACGCGATGCCGACATTGCCCGTGCCAAGATAACGGACACGGCAGACTCGATCCGGAGCAAGATGACACCAGGTCAGCTGATCGACGAATTCACCGGGATGTTCAGCGGCGAGGGATCCGCCATGCTCAGCAATCTTAAGACTCAGGTCAGGGACAATCCGTTGCCGCTTACATTGGTCGGCGCGGGCCTGGCCTGGCTGATGCTAGGCAAGGGCACGTCGGTAGACAGTTCAGCACTTGGTGCCTATTCGACCGGCAGGGAACCTGACGGCACCCGAAACTTCTCTGACCAGAGGGGCTTGGGCGGGGCCTGGCAGGACTCACGCGGCGATGAGTACGGTGCCGAGGGCGAAGGTTCCGCCGGCTCCATGCTCTCCGATGCCGCCCGTTCGGTTGCGTCCGTGGCAGGCGGTGCGACTGAGGCTGTGGCAGACGTTGCGAGCGGCGCCAAAGAAAGGTTAGGAAGCACGGTCGGGCAGTTCGGCTCGGCGGCCACCGATATATCGGGGCGGGTACGGCAGTCGGCGCAGGACCTGTTCCAGCGCGAACCTCTGGCAATGGCCGCGGTGGGCCTTGCCGTGGGCACCGCCATCGGCGTGATGCTGCCTCACACAGCCGCGGAAGACGCGCAACTCGGCCCATACCGCGACAAGCTTCGTGACAGTGCCGAGGAAGTCTTTGAGGAAGGCGTCGAGCAAGCCAAGCAGGTCGCCGCCGAAGCATATGAGACTGTAAAGGAAGAGGCTGACCGACAGGGTTCCAGTGGCGACGCCGAGACGTTGGTCGACCGCGTCGAGAAAGTCGTGAAAAAGACGGCAAGCAAAACCGAGGAAGCCATTCGCGATCGTTTGCCGGAGACCGACGAGGCTCCCAAATCGAACGAGTCTCCCGAAACGACGTGATTGCGCTGCGGTCGTTCGTGGCGACTCCGACCGCGATCGCCTCGCGGTGGAACATCGAAGTCGGCTAGGAGCCCGCAACCTTCGCTGACAAATGTGATCGCGGCGCTCAAGTCATTAGCCGAGGCGCTCCGGTCCGTTCCGATTCTTCGCTCTGAATCGGTTCGGTTCTTTGGCTCCATGAGGCGTGTCTCCCCACGGCGTGGCACGCAATTCTCAGCAGCACTGTCCAATTCTGAAAAAACAACCACCCGGTCAATTCGACTGGGACGGCGACGTCGAGATTGCACTCGGCCCACTCGCCAAAGAAGCTCATATCCGAGATGCCCGCGAAACAATCCGCACAGCAGATTACCGGGCATAGGGCGCTCGGCGATGTCCGACGTGATCGCGGGCAGCCTCGCCGATGCGGGCCGGTTCCGAAAGGTTCGTCGGCAACTAAGGCATCGAGCCGAAGGCGGTGACGATTGCCGGTCCCGGCCAACCGGCATCGGTAGACCGCCGGGAGGGTTTGATCTCTACTAGGCGAGCAACGATGTCATTTCATCGAATAGAGATAGGCGGCGATATCCCGCGCCTCCTGCTCGGAAATTCTGGTCGAAGGCATTGCCGTGTGCGGATTGATCTCCCTTGCGGCCCGTATCCAACGGACCATGTTTCGCGGGTTGTTGGACAATACGCCGCCGATATAGACCCGCGTGGCCAAGCTGGCGTCGAGGCGTGGACCGACCATTCCCTGCGCGCCGGGAACGCCGGTGATCGTGTGGCATCCAGCACAGCCATTGGCCATCATGATGGGTATAGCGCGGGCGCCAACACCGCCGGTTGCATTGTCGGCCTTCTGCTCCACTCGACGGCTTTGCTCGAAGTACAACGCGATCCCGGCCAGGACTGCAACGAGCACGACAATTGCTGCGGCGCCGAGTATGGGTCCGGACGGAGTGAAGCGCGATGTGGCGCGCACGCCGATGCTGCTGGTGGCATTGTCCGTTTTGTGCGCGACCCTGATGAGGCGCTCCGGCCACAACGTCAGCGCCGCCCAAGCTGCGGCCAGCACGGCAATTGCCGTCCCGGCACCAATGACCAGCTTAGACAGCTTGGAGCGCATGCGACGTCTCCCATCTTCTCTGTCCACTTGAGCGGATCCACAGGCCGGCCAGCAGCAAAGCCGCGCCGCCATAGATCAGGCCGGCCGGAACCCACATCACCAACCCGGCGAGCTGCTGGTCCTCGAGCGGACTAAGGTTCCACAATTTCGCACCGGCTGCGTTTACCGGATACCACAGCCTTGGCGAGACCAGCAGCAGCACCCCGAGCAGGCCGGTATGCAGCGAGGTGAAGAAGAGGTGCATGACCGCGCTGCCATAGGCTTGTTCGCGGCCTGAACGCGGCAGCAGCACCCACCAGAACAGCAGCCCCGTACCGAAGAAGCAGGCATGTTGCGCATAATGCAGGACACCCCGTGCAAGCGCCGCCTCGAACAGCGCCGGAACGTGCCACGCCCATATCGCGACGCCGTGCAGGAAGGTCGCGGCAACGGGGCGGCTGATGGCGGCCCAAACGGTTCGAAGCACCTTCGCCTGCCCGGCTGCGCCAAATGCCAGCCGCAGCTTGATCGGCAATGCCCACATCATCGCCGCCGCCGGGCGGGAGGCGACCAGCAGGGGTGCCGCCACCGCCATCAACAGCTCGTGCTCGATCATGTGGGCGGTGAAAACGCGCTCGCCCAATGCGTGGAGCGGACTGACCAGTGCTGCCGCCAAAATGGCCCAGCCGGTCGCAAACAGCAGGGCTTGCCGCATCCGCAACGGGCGGCTGCGGGCGCTCCGCCGCCACAGCCGAAAGGCGCCTGCCGCGTAAAGCAGTGCGACCATGGTTAGCGGCAGCGTGATCGGCAACGCCAGCGTCCAGCCGGCCTGCGGGGCACCGGCACCGTAGCAGATCGAGGTCGAGAAAAGCGCGTCGAAGCTCATCGCAGACAGCCGTCGAGAATGAGCGACGCGGCGCCTTGCATCACGATTACCAGCGCAAACAGCACCGCGCTGAGAATGCCGATATTGGCGACGAAATCTTCAGTGCCGCGCGCACGGTCCGGTTTAAAGGCGGCGCCACCTTGCTGTCGCGCCCGCCACGACAGCGCCCCGCCGAGCAAGGCCAGCACTGTCAGCATCAGCGCAACGACCGGTATGACAGGAATGCCGTGGGCGCACTGCCACTCCACGACCGCGTAATTCAGCTGCGTCGACACCGCCCAGGCCAAAGGCCCGGACAACAGCCCGCCCCATGATGTGCCCAAGCGAAGCGCACGCATCTCAGTCAAGCCTCGGCATCCAATAGATCAACAGATAGATCGGGATCCAGGTCGCGACCACGAAATCCCAGTAGAAGACGTTGTCGCCAACATCCCCGAAACGCCGGCCGCTATAGCCATGGCGCGTGAACATCAGGACCGTCAGCACCAGCGTGTCGCCGACGTCGGTGATCAGGTGTGTGGTGTGGAGGCCGAGCAGGACCCACAGCATTGAGCCGTACGCATTGGTATCCCAATAGATGTTGAGGGCCGGAAATTCGAACCACCGCACGACAAGCGGTGCGATACCGAGCAGCGTCATGACGATCAGGCCGATGCGCACGGGCACCATGGCACAGGCTTCGGCGTAGCGGTTCAGTATGTGATTGGGCACCACGCTGGCGAGCAGCAACAGCGTGACGATGGTGCCCGGCCAATGGTTGGGCGGCGGCACGCCCAATGGCCATTCGGGCGACAGATAGGCGAGGTAAAGATAGGCGCCTGCGGCGAGCGCGAAGCCGGTGCCCTCCAGCGCCATGAAGGCGAGAGTGCCCCACCAGGTCGGGCTGCGCGGTCCGATCCCGAAGGTCGGGAGTTTGGAAAGATCGGCGGCAGGACGCTGTTTCATTCCTCATCCTCCGGATCGCCTTTCGGCCAGAACCAACCGATCAAAGTGATGGCGATCGGCCCGGCTCCCCAGACCACCGCCCACGGGCTGAAGATCGAATAGAGAAAGGTGGCGCCGACGGCGAGCGCGGCGAACAATGGCCAGATCGACGGCGTCGCCGACTTCTCGCGCACATCTGGATGCGCTTCTGCCACTGTCGAAATGACAAGTTCGCGCGCGTCGACGCGAAGCCCGGTCGCGACAGGCAGCGTGTCACGTTCGGCCCAGAGCGGCTCGGAGTGGGTAACCACCGGAATCCGAGCGAAATTATAGCTCGGCGGCGGAGAGCTTGTCGCCCATTCAAGCGTGCCCGCATTCCAGGGATTGTCCCCGGCCGGGGCGCCCCTCGAGGCGCTGTACACCAGGTTTATGGTGAACAGAACGAAGCTTAGGAACAGGACAACCGCGCCGGCTGTGATGAACAGGTTGATGTTGCCCCAGCCGAGCTCCACCGGATAGGTGTAGACCCGGCGCGGCATGCCCCACAGGCCGACAATGTGCATCGGAAAGAACGCCGCATTGAAGCCTATGAAGGCAAGCCAGAAGTGCCAGCGTCCAAGACGCTCGCTCATCATCCGGCCGGTGATCTTGGGGAACCAGAAATAGGTCGCGCCGAGCAGCGGGAACACCGACCCGCCGATCAGCACGTAGTGGAAATGCGCGGTAACGAAATAGGTGTCGTGTACTTGCAGGTCCAATGGCACCGACGCCAGCATCACGCCGGTCAGGCCGCCCGCGACGAACGTGAAGAAGAAGCCGAACACGAACAGCAGCGGCGTCCTGATTATCGGGCGTTCGTCCCACAATGTCGCCAGCCAGCAGAAGATCTGCAGCCCGTTCGGGATGGCGATCAGCATGCTTGAGGCGGTGAAGAAGCTCGCGCCGAGCTTGGGCAGGCCGGTTGCGAACATGTGGTGAACCCACAGGCCGAACGACAGGAAGCCGACCGAAATCAGCGACAGAACCATGCCCAGATAGCCGAATACCGGACGCCGGGCGAAAGCGGCGATGATCGAGGACACCATGCCGGTGGCCGGCAGGAAAATGATGTAGACTTCGGGGTGGCCGAAGAACCAGAACAGGTGCTGGAACAGCAGTACGTCGCCACCCTCGGCGGGATTGAAGATATGGGTGCCGACCAGTCGGTCGAGGATCAGGAAGGTCGACGTGATCATGACTGCCGGCATGGCGAACACGATGACGAAGGAGGTGACCAGCATCGCCCAGACATAGAGCGGAATCTTGTCCAGCGACATGCCCGGCGCGCGTTGCTTCAGCACGGTGACGATGGTGGCAACCGCAACCGCCAATGACGATACTTCGGTATAGGTGATCATCTGCGCCCACACATCGGAACGTTTGCCTGGCCCGAATTCAGGACCGGACAGCGGCACGTAGGAAAACCAGCCGACGTCGGGCGCCATGTCGAGTGCAAACGACACCCAGGCGAAGAGGCCACCGGAGAGATAAATCCAGAAGCTGAATGCATTGAGGCGCGGAAAGGCGATGTTGCGGGTGCCGACCATCAGCGGCACGAGATAGATGCCGGTCGCCTGAACGATTGGCACTGCAAACAGGAACATCATGGTCACGCCATGCATGGTGAATAGCTGGTTGTAGCGGTCCGGCCCGATCAGCCCGCGCTCCGGCCCCGACAGTTGGATGCGCATGGCAACGGCGCTGAGGCCACCGAGGCACAGGAAGACGAAAGCGGTGATCAGGTACCGCCGCGCGACAATTTTGTGGTCGACGCTCGAGAGCGCACCGATGATGCCCGGCACGGTCTGCCATGTCCGCGCCAGCCTGCGCTCGAGGCTGGCGTCGTCGAGGCCGGTATCGCGAGGGCCGTCGCGCTCGGGAACCAGGTCACCCTTTTGTGCTGCGGCGCGTTGCTGGGCGAGGTCTCGCCCATGGGCTAGGTCGGCGCTACTCATTTCAAGCCCTCGAGATAGGCTACTATCGCATTCAGCTCGTCCCCGTTCAGTCCCACCACGGGCATGCGGGCACCTGGCTTGATCCCTTGCGGATCGGCTATCCAGGCTGCGAGATTGCCGCGGCTCATCGCCAGCGTTCCGGCAGCGAGCGTCCGCCGGCTTGCGATATGTGTAAGGTCGGGAGCGACCGTGCCGCCGGCGATGGTGCCGCCGATCTTGTGGCACATCACGCATGGCCGTTTGAGGAACAGGTCGTGGCCGGTTTTGGCCTCGGTCGACACGGGGGCAGCTGCCGGCCGCAGCTGATCGTTCAGCCATGCGTCGAAGACGGGCCGAGGTTCGGCGATGATGAAGGTGCTCATATTGGCGTGCTGCGCGCCGCAGAACTCGGCGCACTGGCCGCGATAGACGCCGGGCTTGTCAGCCTTCAGATCGAGAACGTTCTCGTGGCCTGGAATGAGGTCCAGCTTGCCCGAGAGGTTCGGCACCCAGAAGGAATGGATGACGTCGGTCGAGGTCACTACAAGCCGCACCGGCTCGCCCGCCGGGATGTGGATTTCATTGGCGGTCGTCAGGATGCGGTTCGGCTGATCGTTTTCGTAGCGCACCTCCCACCACCATTGATGCCCGGTCACCCGGATCGTCAGCGCCGCATCCGAGCCGATGGCGGCAAGCGTCCGGTTAGCGAAGTAGCTCAGCAGCGTCAGGCCGACCAGGATCAGGGCGGTAGCGGCGAGTGCGGCGACGACAATTCGCATCTTGCCGCGCTCGGCGGCAGCGTCGAGGACAAGCGGATCGCCGACCGGCGCGGGGCGTCGGGCCAATGGCAGGATCAGCACGGCCATCACCAAAAGCCAGACCACCGTGCACAGCGCTGTGAAGAACCAGATCAGCCATGCAAGCTCGCCCGCGGCCGGGCCTTTTGGGTCAAGCGCGGATTGCCAGCCGCTGCATCCTGCAAGGAGCAGCATGCAGGCTGCGCCGCAGCACACGCTGCAAACAAGGCGGTTCACGGCGACTTCCCCAGAGTCGCGGCATCCGGCAGGCGATTTTCGGACGGATGGGGCATCATGTCGTCGTCGCGGCTCGGCGCAGCCGATTTTGGCGCGTTGCCGCTCAACGCGCGGACGAAGGCGGCAAGCTCCCAGATCTGGTCGTCCGGGATCTTGTCCCGAAAGCTCGGCATGCCGTTTGGCCGACCGTCCCTGATCGTGGCGTGGATGCTTTCGATCGAGCTGCCATAGAGCCACTTCTGATCCATGAGCGCCGGGCCCATGCCGCCACCGCCATTGGCATGGCAGCCGGAACAGTTGAACCAGTTGAACAGACGCTTGCCCTCGCTGAGGTGGAACGCGTTGGCCTCGAACACTCCGGCCTTGTTGTTGGACGAGGCTGGCCGCTGGCCGCCCGGCTCGAGGGCCGTGACGGCTGCCGGTTGGTCGCCCGAGCCGAGCGCCGACTGTGGACGCGTGTCGCGTTCCTCACGCTGGCAAGCGGCAAGAACGAGCATCGCCGACAGCACGCATGGAAGGCCGCGGTTCATCGCGCTGCCGCCCCGGCGACGTCGAGGCGAGGCACGTCATATGCCGCCAGGATTGCATCGATCTCGGCGCGGTGTTTGGCGAGCGCTGCGTCTACCTCGCTGCGCAGCGCATCGTCGTCGTGGCGCACGCCCATCGAAATGTCGTAGATCATCGGCAGCAGCGGACCGTCGATTCGCGGTGTAACCGGCGTAATCCGCAACGGTACTTTTTGCCTGGCACCGAAGTAGCCGGCCAACGGCCCCCAGACGACGGCCATATCGATGTCGCCATTCGCGACCGCCTCAATGATGCGCGCTGGCGGGTTTGGCGCCGAATAGTCGCCATAGACGGGGAAACCGACGAGATGGCCGACGATGCCGCGACTGCCGAGCGCCTGGACGGGTGGCGAGTTGGCGCCGTCGTCGCCGATCAGCTGGACGCCGATGTGCAGATCGCGCAGGCGAGGATCGTTGAAGGACGCGATTTCCGGCGCATCCCTGCGTGTCACGAAGACGTAGGAAGACCGGTAGTAGGGCGCGGTGGTGCGCAGCATCTCGAGATTGGTGGGCGTGCCGGGCACCAGATCGCACAGGCCGGCTTTCAGCGTGTTGCGGACGAAGCCGCGCCGCTGTGCCCACCACGTGTAGGAAATAGTCGCGCCAAGCTCCCGGGCGACGAGTTCGGCAATCTTGTTTTCAAAGCCCTGCCTGGCGGCATTGGAGAACGGCATGTTGTTGGGATCTGCGCAGATCCTCAACTCGCGCGCATCGGCAACGGCGGCGACAAACGAGAGCGCCAGTGCGCCAACCGCGGCGGCAAGCCGCCGCGAACGCGTTTTCCGTGAGCACATAACGCGGCCGATCGTCTCAAGGCAGCCGGAACACATACAGCGTACCTCCCGGCGTGGTTACATCCTTCAGATCCTTCATGACGTTGACGAAGCCGAGCGCGGCGGTGGCGTCGCGCGGGTCGAGATCGCCGGATACGATCGCACCGGCCCAGCCGCCGACGCCCGAAAGAACCGCAACATATTGGTGCCCGTCCGGGCCGCGATAGGTGATCGGCTGGCCGATGATGCCGGACGACGTCTTGAACTGCCAAAGCAGTTCGCCGGTCCTAGCGCTGACCGCCTTGAACCAGCCTTCCATTGTGCCATAGAACACGACGTTGCCGGCAGTGGCGACGGCGCCGCTCCACACCGGAAAGTTCTCCTTCAGGCTCCACGCCGGCTTGGCGGCGGCGACATCCCAGGCAGTAAATGCACCGCGATTGCCGCCCGGCCCGGGAATCATGCGCACGTTCATGCCGACATAGGGCGTGCCGGCGATGTAATTCACCTCGACGCCTTCTTCGTCCATGCACATGTTATTATGCGGGATGTAGAGCAGGCCGGTCTTGGGCGAGAACGCCGAAGGTTGCCAGTCCTTGAGGCCCGATGCGGTGGGACAGATGTCGCGGACGACCTTGCCGGTGCCGGTCTTCTTGTCCGGATTTACAATCAGCCGGCCGGTCTTCAGGTCGACGCCCTTGCTGGAATTGACAGGCCCGAACGGCACTGCCGACAGTACTTCGCCCGTAGTGCGGTCCAACAGATAGACGTAGCCGTTGCGTTCCGGTCGGACCAGCACCTTGCGGGGCTTGCCCTGCCAGGTCATGTCGAGCAGCACCTGTTCGTTGATGCCGTCGTAGTCGTGCAAATCGTGCGGGGTCCATTGATAAAACCATTTGGCTGCGCCGGTGTCGGGATCGCGGGCAAAGATGCCGGCGGTCCATTTGTTGTCGCCGGGCCGCAGATCCGGATTCCACGGACCGGGATTTCCGGTGCCGTGGAAGATCAGGTTGAGGTCCGGGTCATAGGAGATCCAGCCCCACACATTGCCGCCGCCGATCTTCCAGGCGTCGGGCGGCCACGATGTCACCCCGAGATCCTTGCCCTTGTCCATGTCGTAATGCGGCTTGAAATCGGGGCCGATCAGCACCTCGGCGTCCGGGCCGGTATTGTAGGCCGTCCAGACGACGTGCCCGTCGCCGGCGTCGAGCGCCTTGATCCAGCCGCGTACGCCCATTTCGCCGCCGGAATTGCCGACCAGTACCTTCCCCTTCACCACCAGCGGCGCCATCGTGATGGTCTCGCCGATATTGATGTTGCCGATATGGGTGTTCCAGACCGGTTTGCCGGTTGCCGCATCGACGGCGATGGCATGACCATCGAGCGTGTTGAAATAGATGCGCCCGTCGAAGAAGGCCGCACCGCGGTTGACCACGTCGCAACAGGCAACTCCCTGCGCGGCGGGCTCGGGGTTGGGCTCGAATTTCCACTTCATCGGCGCGCCGGGCTTGGTAAGGTCAAGCGCATAGAGGATGTTGGGAAACGGCGTCACGATGTACATCGCGTTGCCGACGACCAGGGGCGCAGCCTCCTGACCTTTGTTGACGCCGGTCGAGAAGGTGAAGGCCACCTGCAGGTTTTTGACGTTGTCTTCGGTGATCTCCGCAAGTTCGCTGTAGCGGGTCGAGGCGTAGTTCTTTGCCGGCATCGCCCACTGGCCGTCGTCGGGCGGAGCAGCTGCGGCCGGCGGATTTATCGCAGGGCTTGATATTGACTGCGCAACCGCCGCCGTCATCAGTGCAAACCCCGCCAGCAGCGTCCATCCCAACCTCGCAGCCATTGGCCTGTTTCCCCCTCTGGCTGACACACGAGTTTTCGCCGCCACCTGTCGCCCTTTCCTCATTTGCGCATCGAGCCGCCGACCCCGGCGCCAAGCTCCGCCGCCACGTCCGCCTCGTTTCCGGCACACAATGGATGGCCCCAGCCGGAGGCGCTCTTGCCGCCGGGATCGAGGTCGTAAATGATAGCGTCCTTGCGGTTTGGGTTGACGCCTGCCGGTACCTTGTCCAGCCCGAGCGCGGCGCGCACACGCCAGGCGACATTGTGGTCGGCACAGGAGGAATCGCCGCTTATCCCCAGGGCCCCGACGATCCCCTTGCCGTCGTAGAGAGCCAGGCCGCCGCCAAACACGACGACACCGCCGATAGGCTTTCCCAGCAATGGATCGCTGGAGCTTCCAAACGTCGAAGGATCGCCGGCATAGGCCACCGCTGGATTGACCGGATTGGTGGCCTGCAGACCGAATAGAGGACCGCCGGGCTGCACCGGCGCATAGAGGTTCGCGGTGGACAACGCCATGTGGGCGAGGCTGAGCCCGTTGGCGGTATTGGCTTTTTCAGCGGCGATCAGCCGGCTGCCAGGCCACTGGGCGTCGGCGGTCGGCCCACTGAAGGCGACGGCGCAGACAGTTCCGTCGCGAGCCACGACTGCCGCCCATTCATTAGTGTCGAAGCCGCCATTGCCGGGACCGCCGCTGGACTTGACGTTGGCCTTGAGGGCGGCCAGCAACTTGTCATGGTCGGCCGGGCAAGGTGCTTGAGCCCAAGCCTTTTGCTGGACGGCGCCGATCGTAAGCAGGAACAGACATAATGCTACCGAGACAATCCGATGGCGATCCATTAGCTGCGCTGTCTTTGTTGAACACTCTCCAACGCGTAGGAGGCGCAGAAGTGCCAAAGGGAACGAAATAAATATCGGCTTCGGTCGGACAAACTCGGGGACCGGAACTCGGGACAGCCGATCTGGGTGTTGGCACTCAACCGGAAATCGGAGTTATTCTTGCGATGGTCCATGCGCCGTCGGAACAGAGCAGCACTTCTGGCAGTTGTGTCGAATGCTGTCCGCAGTCGAGCAACTGGCTCAATCGGTGAAAGAGCGACGAGCGATCCTGTTCGTTGGAGCCGGGGTGTCGATGAGCGTCGGCTTGCCGTCTTGGCAAAAGCTCATCGAGCACATGCAAAACGAGCTCGGCCTTCACGAGGACATGATAGGCGCACCAGAGGCCAGCTATCAGGCCATTGCAGAATATTACCGGCTGAAGCAGGGGAGCCTCAGCCATTTGCGCAGTTGGATGGATCGCGAATGGAGCGTCTCGCGGGAAGAAGTGCGGCGATCGGCAATCCACAAGCTGATCGTATCGCTCGATTTTCCGATCATCTACACCACCAATTATGATCGCAACCTCGAGGTGGCCTTCGAGATCCATAGCCGCCCCTTTGTCAAAGTCGCCAATGCGAAGGACTTGCCAAAGGCCACCGGCGAGGTGACGCAGATCATCAAATTCCACGGCGATTTCGACGACGATAAATCGTTGGTCCTGGCGGAGACCGACTATTTTGAACGGCTGTCGTTCGATTCGCCGCTCGATGTGAAATTTCGAGCCGACGCGCTAGGGCGCACCATCCTGTTCATCGGCTACAGCATGTCCGACATGAACATCCGTCTGCTGCTGCATCGGCTTTGGCAGACCTGGCGCAGGTCCGGTTACGAGAAGAACCGTCCGAAATCCTTCATCTTCATGTCGCAGCCGAGCATCGTCCAGGAGGCTGTTCTCGGCCGCTGGGGCATCGATATGCTGACCGAAGAGGCCGACGATCCTGAAGACGCGCTGCTCGCATTCCTGAACGAACTCAAGGACAGGGTCGGCCGGCCGGACGGCGCGTGAGAAAAACTGCGGAAACGAATTGGTCAGGCAGTGGGAACCGGCTGATCCGATGTGAGTTCGGGAGGACTAACGTATCCGGGACCGAGCCTGAATGGGCGCACGCAAACACAAGCGAAGAACGTATGCCAAACACGACCTGTCGGCCGAGTTGGCCTATGAGATCGATTTTTTTGCCCGCAGGTGCGGCCTGACGAGGGACGAAGCACTCAAGACGATGCGAGATGCCGGCCAGTTGAAGGACAGCGCGAAGGCATCTTACGAAACCGGGGCGAAGTAGCGGCGTGGATCCCGCTTCGTGGACGGCTTTTGTCGGAACGGTCATCCTGATGCAGATGCCGCCGGGGCCCGACAGTCTGCTGGTGATTGCGCGCGGCATCGGGCAGGGCCGTGATATTGCCCTGTTCACCGTCCTGGGAATGACCCTCGGCGCCGGTATGGTCCAGCTGCCGCTCCTTGCCCTCGGCATATCGTCGCTGCTCCAGGCATCGCCGCTTGCCTTTGCCATGCTTCGCTGGGCGGGTGCAGCCTATCTCGTTTGGCTTGGATCGCGTCTGGTGCTGTTGCCGTCAGCCAGCGTCGCCGTCGAGGAGGCGCGCAATGTCGGACCGCTTGTGGCCGCACGCGAAGGAATGATCGCCAATCTGATAAATCCTTGGCCGATAACCTTTATGGTGGCATTCCTTCCGCAGTTCGTCGATCCTGCTCGCGGATCGGTCACGCTGCAATTGCTGCTGCTCGGTGGCACCCAGAAAATGACCGGTGTGCTGGTGCTGGGCACATATGCACTCGCATCCGGCACGCTCGGGGCCTGGATTATGAAACGACCGAAGGTAAGGCTCTGGCAGCAGCGGGTGGCAGGCTGCGTCGTCGTCGGTCTCGGTATCCGCATGGCAGTCGGTGGTGGCGCGCACCGCTGAGGATCGAGCGATGCAGCGGCCGCCGATGGAACATCCGCCGACAATTTTCGTTGACATGCTCCACAAGGCGAAGAGGTCGAGCATGTCGAAGTTCCAAGCCGCTACCCCGGAGCGTTTGCAGCAGCTCAGGCTTGAGGCAACGGCGCACTTTGCGCCACTCATACTGCGCCAGGCGCTGGTGCGTCTCTGCCGGGCCTGCGGAAGCGATAGCCTCGAACGTTTCGAGAAGACCATGGTCGACCAAATCGAGGCATTGCGTGACGAAAAGGCCGATTTCGACACGATGAAGGAATTTGCCATCGAACAGCTCTATGGCTGGATTCGAGAAGTCAGGTCTTCGCCGGACATGACACAGCCGCTGGAGAGCGTAGATACCCGAAGGACCCCCGGCCGCTCTGAAGAGCCGCAAACGCTGGAAGACCAATTGCAGGCAGGCCTGGAAGATTCCTTCCCGGCAAGCGACCCACCGGCGGTCGTCTCCACCGCGATCCCGGGCGGATCGAAGAAGCTCGTCGGAACCGACGAAATCCTCAGGCAGCAGCGCGAGAAAAAGGCCGAGGACGCCAATCATTCGCGATAAACCAAGCTTTGGGCGGAACTTCAGGGAGGCAGCCTGCCGCTTCACCCGCAGTCCGATATGAAGGCTGTCGTGGCATGCCCATCATGCGGCTCGCCTTCGACAAGAATGTTTGCCTCCCACGCGGCGTCGACAAACGCTTGCCGCGCTTTGCCGGCCGTAATTTCACCGGTTCGGGCGCGATTCAATACATCAGCGGCCGCCAGCGCCAGTGGGGCATTGCGCGTCGGCCATTTCTCGCTTTTCAGGCAATGTACTGCTTCGAAAACGGAACTGACCAATCGTGATCGCCCGGGCTTGCCGAAATAGATGCAAACAGGTGTATCGAACTCTATTCTCTGCACCGTATTCCTCCCGGTTCAAGCAAGGTGTCGCTTCAAGCAAGCTGCGTGTCTTCAGGGTCTACACGACTGTCCGACGGGCGTTTCAGCCAAACGTCGTAGGCCTTCGCAGCTGTTTTGGCGCGTGCTGGTGTTTCGGCTGCGATATCGTAGGCCAGAATGCCCGCCTTGCGGGCGAATTTATCGAACGCCGCACGCACCGTCTCGACGTCGACCTCGTCAGCCAGCCCGGCGCGACAGGCGTCGAACGCCGCCTTGTGCGCCGGACCGCGGCTCGGCCATTCATTTAAGACGTCATAGGCCTGCCAGATATTTTCGACATAGCGAGGGAAACCAAGGCCGACGAGAATTGGAACCGGGCGGCCAAACAATTTTTTTGTCATCTGTGTCTCCGCGAAAGAGCCTGTCGCATCAACGCCCGGGGCGGACCCGAGGCTCATGCTCTTTAACGCGGGATTGCTGCACGGGTTGCAGCAGGTTTGTTCGATCGTGCGCGGCCGGTCACTTGTTGGTCCGCATCTTTTGCCGAGGATTGATACCGCCTTGCGGCGTGGTGTCGTTCTCGACATCGCCTTCGAACGTATTGGTGCCCTGATCGAGCCGGTCGCCCTCCTTGATCGTGCCCCTGGAACTGCCGATGCCGGGATCGTTGGCAAGATCGCTATCGGCCGGCGTTTTGCCTTTGGCGTGCTTGTTTCCTGTCATGGACTCCTCCTGTTTCTTGAGGTGGCAGGCCGCCCTTGAGGTCGCGGCCAAGGCTCGCTGCGAATCGCATTTCGACGCGCCAAATGGCGGCGCCCGAATTGTCGGACGACCTTGATTTTGAACTCCGCGATCCCGATGGTTGTTCCGTCAAAAATATCGCCGTCGGCCGGGATTGCTCAGCCAAGCCCTCTCCGGTTTTCTGGAGCGGGGTGATTTTCGCAACCGGAACGATCTTTCGCCCAATGCATTTAACTGGTCTGCGCTCGCGAACTCATTCTGGACGGGAGCTGAACCATTGCCACCCACAGCCTACGCCTTGGCGACCCGCGAAGCCGAAGAAGTTTCCATCGTCGACCTCATACCCGCTTTGAGGGCTTTCGCCCGCACCTTCTGCCGCACTCCCGATGATGCCGACGACCTGGTCCAGGAGACGCTGACCAAGGGCCTGGCCAACATTGACAAGTTCGAAGCTGGAACGCGCATGAAGTCATGGCTCTTCACGATCATGCGCAACACCTACTACACGCGTGTCAGGGCCGCCGTGAGGGAAGCGCCCGGCCTGCTCGACTGCGCTTCGCTGCGGCCGATCTCGGAAGCGACGCAGGAATGGTCCGTACAGGGCAAGGAAGTCCACCAGGCCATCCAGAGCCTTCCCGAGCATCAGCGCGAGGTTCTGATGCTAATAGGCGTGCTGGGCGTCAGCTATGAGGAAACCGCCGAAATATGCGGTTGCGCGGTGGGAACCGTGAAGAGCCGGCTCAACAGGGCCCGCGCCGGCGTGCTTGAATACCTAGGCGAAAGTTCCTCGCAAACCCTGATGGAAAGGCGCAGCTATCTGTCCGAAGGACAACTGGACTTCGAAGCCGAGAGGCGCCGCTAATATATGTCACGTTAGTTACTGGTTCCGCGCAAGCGTCTTTCGACAAGCGCATGCTGCAATTCGATCGCAAGTTTGGTCAGCCGGTCAGGAACCCTTTCCTGCTCGATTGCCGCAAGCAAGGAAGCGATTTCCCGGTCTATCGTCAGATCGGCGCGCGTGCCGACGGAATCTTCCCTTGCGCGAGACATCGCGTTCTCTTGGCAAATGTTGGTCCCTTCATCTCACTCTGGTGGCAACAGTGCGAGTTTGCAAGAATTTGCAGGCCATCCATGCGACCGGCTTCGGTCCTTGCACAGCTTCGTCAGCGGTTGGGCTCTCGCTGCGTTTCAATTGCTCACCGGCTGCAAGCCATATGCTGCCGCAACGATCAGTCTTCAGGCCGCCGATCCGCTGAATGATCCTGGTACTGCTCCGATTTAACCCGATTGCCGTCGAGCCCACGCTCCTTGGTGTGCTGCTTCTTGTCTCTGTTGGACAGAACGGCGTTCTCTCCGATCTTGTCCTTGGGAAGATCGGTCATCGCGCCAGCGCCGGCGCCTTTGCCGTGACTGCCGCGACCGATGTGCTTCTTGCTGCCGGACGCCATCTCGTCCTCCTTCCTGCTGTCGAATAGCGGCTTTTCTCGTTCGGCATCCGAACCTGCGTTGGGCCGCAATGTTCCGCCGGAAATCGTAAGCAGGAAGGCATCGCCATCCCAGTGCCGGAACGGCTTTTCGCCGTCGACGACAACTTGCATGCCATTTGCGTTGGCGAACTTATGGACATCGGCGCGATCCAGCGCCGGCGATCCGCGATATGAATAATTCAAAAGCACGGCCATGCCTGGCCTCTTCAGCACGCGTGCGATTTCCACAAAATGTCGTTCCGCGAGGCCGGCCAGCACCAGATAGGGAAAGCTGTCGACGGCCAGCACGCGGTCGAAGCTGGCATCGCGAAAATCGGCAAGGTCGAAACCGCGGGTAGGGCGGAATTCTACATTGCCGAGCCCGGCGCATCGCCGGCGGGCGATCGAGATCATCGCCGGGGATATATCGCTGCCGACGATCCGGTGCGATAGAGCAGAGAGCACCTGTTCGAACCGACCGATGCCACAGCCGATATCCAGTATGTCGCGGCCGATTCCGGTAAAGCCTCGCCTCTCCAACCATGCAACGATTTCAGCCGTAGCGGCCGCGAGCTTTTCCTCATCGCCCAGCGACGACAGCTGGACGCTCGCCGCCGGCGAGATCGCCGCCGCCGCGTCAAACCCTGCCGCCAGCCGCTTGACAACCGCATCGTCGGTCTCGCCACCGCCACGCTCATGCCGAACGGCAGCACCTGTTTTGCGCAGCGTGGCGAAGATCTCGGGCCTGCGCTGAAGCAGGTCCGCAATCCGTCGTAGTTTTGCCGTCTTTCGCGGATCGGCCGAATGCGTGTTTTGTGCAATCTTCGCCAGTTCTGCGGGTTCGATTCCTGTCTCGAAACGGAGAGCCAGCCTGGCGATGACGGCTTCGACGCTGGCACCGTCTGCCATGCAGTCCTCCAGCACCCGCCTTGCTGATGTCGACCGCCGAGATCCTGGCTGGGTCGCGCTCATCGCCCTTTGCTCCGCGTCCAGATCTTGCGCATCGTCCACCGGTCGACGGCGCCCCAACTGTATTTGTAGGCCTCTTGTCCGCGCAGAAAATCGAACTCTTCCGCGCCTTCGCAGATCGCCTGCCTTATCGCCTGGCCGATGAGCAGCGCGCCGGGACTTTCCTCAGCATAGGCCGGATCGAAGCCACCGAGGTAAGCGTAAGCGCGGCCCCGATGATGGAACCCGTAATAGGCGCCCACGATCACGTCACCGATGGTGATGAGCCAGCATCGGGCAAGCACTTGTGCGACCAGTTTCGGCAGCGCCTGACGGTGGAATGCTTCCACGCGGGAATCGGACAGAACCCCGTCGCCGTGTCCGGCCCAGCGCGCGCGGTGAAGGCGGATCAGGTGATCGAGGAATGTCTGCGGATCGGACAAAGCGGGTTCGATGGAGACCCTGCCGCGTCTCGACGCGGCCCCGAGGGCGCGGCGCAATTGGCGCCTCCGCCGCGCCGGAACACAGCCTTGAAGCGTCTGGTCGCCGACGAGAGCGAGCACCGGGCAAGCGGCATGACTGACGGCTTGGCACGATTCGAGCGCGGCATGCCTGATGGCAAGGCCGGCGCCGCCGGGAGGCAGGTCCTGCAAGATCCACTGCGACCAGCCGAGGGAAAGAACCGTGTCGGCGATGGCGACGGCGGCCGGTGCGGCGGTTTCGGGAATACAAAGGACATCCAGATAGTCGCTCAACGAAATGCCGAGCGGAAGCAGCCGCGCGCCGGCGTCCTGGCGTTCCAGATAGAGTGGCGCCAGGCCGACCAGATCGTCGCCACTCCAGACGGCGACGGTCGCTAGCTCGCCGGGAGCGAATGTCCGCCACCATGGCAGTAACCATGCGGGAGACTGGAACGGCGTCGCCGAGGGACTGCGCGACCAGAGTTCCCACCAGTGTGGCTCAAGGGCTTCGAGGCCGGCCGGATCGTCGATGATCTCACCGCGGAGCATGTCCCGCTCACTTCGCCGTCGCGAGCTGCCCGCTGTCTGTGCCGAGCCGTGCCAGCGCCCGATAGGCGTCCATGTAGGAGGAAACCATGCGGTCGAGTGAAAAGCGCCGCCGCGCCTCGGCCCGGCAGGTCTCGGGATCCAGGCCGGGCGCGGCAAGGATGGCTTGCGCCATCTCGTCGACATCCCCGACCAGATACCCGGTCTTGCCGTGCTCGACCACATCCGGCAGTGCGCCATTCGGGAAGGCCACCACGGGTGTGCCGCAGGCGAGCGCCTCCATGGCCACGAGCGAACTGGTTTCCGCGGCAAGGCTCGGGATGACCAGGCATCGGGCTGTGTTCAGCCGGTGCCGCTTGGCGACAAAGCCGACCGGACCAAGGAAGCGGCGCCGGTCGTCCAGCCGAGGTTCGACCTCGTCGCGAAAATACGCGGTGTGGGTTTCGTAAGGGTAGACTTTGCCGCCGATGACCAACGGCACACCGGCCTTCTTGGCTGCGTCCAGCGCCAGATGGATGCCCTTTTCCGGGCAGACGCGGCTGAGCACGAGGGCAAAGTCGCGCTTGGCCTGCCGCTCGCTGAGCGCGTCAATGTCCACTCCGTTCGGGATCGGTTCGATGAGCCTGGCTCCCGGCGGCGCGGTTCTTTGCTGAGCCGCTGATACCGCATGCAGCCACAGATCCTCCCGCGCCGGATTGAGAGCGTCGGCCGGATACCAGTCGAGCGGCAAATGCAGGGTCACCAATGTCGGCCCGTCGCCCGGCAGATAAGCGTCGAAATCGATGCCGTGCAAATGAACCACGTCGATTGGCCAGCGAGCGCGTGCGGTAGCAATTGCAGCGCGATGAGCACGCTGCGCCCGGCGCTTCGCCGCTTCATCGAGCACGCCCGGTTCGGCCGGCGTCTCGATGAGAGTGCCCGCAGCGCTCGAGCCCTGGCAACCGATCACGATCGAGCGGTGTCCGGCCTGTACGAGCGCCTGGTCGAGCATCGACAGCACCTGCTCGGCGCCGCCGACCGCATCCGGCCCGACCGGGGCGAGGGGATAGGCGACGTTGAGGACGGTGAGCGTCATGGCGGGAGAGCCGAAGCTCCTCACGCCGCGGAGGCGCGTAGGCTGCCGACGGAAGGGGCAGCGATGCTGCCGGCATAGCGGCGGGTCATTGCCGCGCAGAACTCGGCGAATTCCTCCGGCACCAGCGGCGGACTGCTGTGGTGCGGCATCATTCCGCGATGCTCCGGCGTGAAGCAGAAAGTAACGGTAACGTCGAAGTCGGCCAACGCCTCCATCTGCCGGTCGAACCAGTCAAGCGCGTTCGGCCTGAAGCTGTCGGCCCAGGAAAGTCCGGTACGCAGATTGGTGACGCCGAGGCGTTTCATCCAGGCAACGGCGTCATCAAGCCGGTGATCTTCGAAATGGAACCACTGCACCAGTCCTAGTGCCGGCGTGTGGTGCAGGAACTCCTCGAGCGCGGGCTTTGGGGTGCCGTCCTGGCGAAGCAGGCCCATGTAGAAATGGCGATAGTAAGACGAGCCTTCCGCCTCGCGATGGCGCGTCGTCGCTTCCCACTCGCGCGGCAGGTCGTAGAGGCTGTACCATTGGATGCGCGGTGCGTTGCCGATCAGCAATTCCGCGGTCCGGCGCAGGCCCCAGACCTGTACCTCCTCGGCGCCGAAGGTCGACACGCCGACCTCGCTGACCCATACCGGAAGATCGGTGACAGCCGAGATCTCGCCGACCTTCTGCGGCCATTCGTGGATCTGCCAGAGGTTCCAGTCGAGCGGAAAGCCGTGTACGGCGACCGCGTCGACGTGATCGAGCACGCCGAATTCCTTCATCCGGGTCATGAAGCCGGCATCGATCGGCGAGATGCCGCCCAGCACCTTGGTCAAGGCGGGATTCTCCGCCGCGATCGCGTCGGCGGCCAGGATTGCCGTAGCGGCGAAGCGGCTCCAGCCGGGGTCGAGCTCGGGATCCCAGTGGGATTTGTTGTTGGGCTCGTTCCAGATCATCGCGGCTTCAATCATTTATCTGTCCTTTCGACGGGTAGACGGCGCCGCCGCCGGCCGGCACGTCGGCGGTGCGGCAGAAATAGACCTCCTGTTCCGGTTGCAGCACGATCTTGAAGCCGGCGCTGCGAAGCATGGCTTCGGTGCAGGCGCGATTGGGAATCCACCAGTTGGTCGGGTCGTCGGCGTAACGATGCTCGATGAAATGCAGCTTTGGGAATTCCGGCCGGTCGAACAGGTCGTGGGTCCAGAAATGATAGTTCTGCTCGAGCGCCGGCACGTTGGTGCTGCCGCGCTGCATCGACTGGAAGATCATCAGGTCGTCGGCGACGTGCTCCCGGATCAGATCGAGTGCGAGCAGAGGATGGCGCAAATGGTAGAGCACGCCCATGAACAGCACGATGTCGAACCGCTCATGCAGGGCGCCAACGTCGTAGACCGAGAGCTGCCGGAATTCGATGTCGCAGTCTGCGACCTCGGCGGCAAAGCGCGCCTGCGCCAGGTAAGCTTCATCGAAGTCGATGCCTAGCACGCGGCCGGCGCCGCGACGTTTCATCTCGATCGAGTAGAAACCCGCATTACAGCCTATGTCGAGCACCGCCTTACCGGAAAGATCGGCGGGAATCGCGTCGGCGAATTTGCGCCATTTGATCAGCGGATAATTGCCAAGGAAATGGTCGGGAGCGGTTTCGATACCGGCCAGCTCCATATTGTGGAACCATGGGCCGAGCGCATCGATACGGCGGCGGATCTCGGCATCGGAATGCAGCATGGCTAGCCTCCTTCGCCTGCGAGGATAGGGACGTGCTGGTGGCCGGGCAGCGTAATGGCGGCTTGGTCGTCCTTGGTACCGGCGGCGCTTTCAAGCAGCCGCAATGCGGTGCGGTAACCGTTGAAGGTGCCGACGTCGACATAGGCGGTGCCAGCCTTGATGCCATAGGCTTCGCCACCGGCGGCGAGATAGGCGTTGACCAGCGTGCCGATATATTCGTCGCACCGGTCCCGTTCCCGCCACAGCGCGGCGAGCTGATGAAGGGTGCGGCCGGGCATCTTGAACGCACCCCAGATCCAGTCCGACGCGGCATTCTGTTGCTTGACCTGGATTTGCTTCACCCGGCCGACCGGGTCGACAACGACGGCATCGAAGAACTCCGGCTGGTCCACCGGAAACAGCAGAAAGGACAGGCCGTCGTCCGGGAGGGCCAGGAACCCGTCTTCGGGAAACCAGATCGTGTCGGGCAACCCGACCAGAACGGTCTCGTCGGCCGCGACGAGCGGTGCGGCGCGGAAGATGGCGTCGCAAAGGCCGACCGGAGAGGGCTGCACCACAAACAGCGCGGCCGCATCGGCATAGCCGGCAGAATAATATTCCAGGATATCCGACTTACCCGAGCCGATGACGAAACAGATCTTGTCGGCCCCAGCGCGCACCATGCGGCGCACCAGGTATTCGCTGACCGCGCAAGGCCGCTCGGTGTTGCCGTCGATGCGGCTGCCGACCGGCAGAAGCTCCTTCGAAAAGCCGAGCGGCTGGATGCGGCTTCCCCGTCCGGCTGCGGGCACGATGCCCAACATCAAACTGCCTCCTTCAACGGCTCGCCATGCGTGGAGCCGTGCAGTGCATCGGACAGGATGCGGTCGAATTCCTTCGCGCGCCGCGCCGAGGTGTGTTCGTCCAGCACCCGCTCGCGCGCACGGCGGCGAATCGCGTCAAGCTCGGCGTCGGACAGGTCGAGCGCCGCGACCACGTCGTCGGTGCTGTTGGCCACGACGATCTCTTCACCGGGCCGGAAAAAGGCCTCCAGTCCGGGCCATGTGTCGCTCACCATCGCAGCCCCGCAAGCGGCGGCTTCGAACAGCCGGCCGGAAGGACACCAGCCCCGTTCGGCCATCGCCTCGCGGGTCACGTTCAGGGTCAGTCGTGATGATGAAAAGAAGGCGGGGTGGTCGGCCGGCGGCAGATGCCGGACGAAGAAGATATTGTCGCTCCACGGGAATTCCTGCGGATATTGTGCGCCGCCAATAATGAAACGGCGATCCGGCAGGCGCGCAGCCGGGCTGACCAGCAACCTCTCGACCCCGGCCTGGCGGTCTGCCGCATAGGTTCCAAGATAGGACAGGTCGCCGGCAAACTCCGGCCTGGGCGGGGCGGGCCGGTGTCGCTCTGGATCGACATGGCCGTAGAGCGGCATGACGCGGCGTGCACCCAGCGTCGACCTCAATGCGTCGATCGCGGTTCCTCCCGTGTAGCTCAGCACGAGATCGAAATCGCGAAGCCCTTCCGGCCCGAAATAGGCCGGAGGCTCGCCTTGTTCGATCCGCGCCAGCGTCACCGGCGTGTCCAGATCGTAGAAGACCTTCAGCCCGCGACAGGCCTGGTGAGCAAGGCGCGACGCGCTCACGGCATCGGGGCAATAGGAGGTGACGATGACGACATCGGCCTCTTTCATCGCCTGCTCGGCAACGCGCTGGATGTCCTCCCAATCCGGGTAAAGGACAAGGTTGCCGCCATCCAACTGGTCGAGATCGCGTGTACCGGCATAATAGGGGGTGTTGCGTTCGAAGAAGGTGATGGACCAGCCCAGCCCGGCCATCGCCCGGATCAATCCGCGCCACAGCGTGGCGTGACCGTTGCCCCACGACGATGTCACGGTAAGACCGAAAATGACCATGCGCATCCGGCAAATTCCTCGTCAGGCAGCTTCGTTGAGTCTGATCAGCTTCGACCCCCAGTCCCCCCAAACAACCGTGGTGATCGACGCTGGGTCGATATCGAAGCGAAAGCAGTTCCCCAGCGACAGGCCGAGCACTTTGCACACCGCGGCCTTGATGACGTCGGCATGGCTGACCAGTGCAACGCACTGGTTCTGGTAGGTGCCGCGGACCTGTTCGATCAGCAAGACGACGCGTTGCTGCACGTCAAGCATGGTCTCGCCGCTCGGCGTTCTCGCCTGCTGACGCTGGTCGTTCCACGCTCGCCAGTCGGCATCCTTGTTCAGCTCCTCGAAGGTCTTTCCCGACCAGGTGCCGAAGTCGATCTCATCGAGTTCCTCGCGGATCACGATTTCACCGGCATTACAGGCGAGCGCCATCGGATTGGCAGTCTCCTGCGTGCGTTCGCGCGGGCTGCAGAAGATTGCCGCTACCGGCTCGCGTGCCATACGGTCAGCCAGATGCGAGGCCTGTGCCCTGCCGGCTTCGCCGAGGCAAACGCCGGCCATCCGCCCGGCAAGATAACAGCCGACATTGTCATGCGCGGCGTGGCGCACCAGAAAAAACGTCGTCGTCATTCCGCCGCATCGAGCATCGGCTCGTCCTTGCCGGCGATGAAAGAGAGCGTGCGCTGGCGGGCTTCCGCGTCGGTGAACTGCTCGGGCGGCGATTTCATGAAATAGCTGCAGGGGCCGGTCAGGGCGCCCGCGATGCCGCGGTCGAGCGCCAGCTTGGCGCAACGCACCGCATCGATGACGACGCCGGCCGAATTGGGCGAATCCCACACTTCCAGCTTGAGCTCGGCATTCAGCGGCACGCCGCCGAAGGTCGTACCTTCGACCCGGATATAGGCCCACTTGCGGTCGGTCAGCCATGGGACATGGTCGCTCGGCCCGACGTGAATGTTGCCGGGCTCCAGGGGAACGTCGATCTGGCTGGTGACGGATTGCGTCTTTGAGATCTTCTTTGATTCCAGCCGCTCGCGTTCCAGCATGTTGAGGAAGTCGGTGTTGCCGCCGAAATTGAGCTGGTAGGTGCGATCGATGCGCACGCCGCGCTCACGGAACAGGTTGGCGAGCAGCCGGTGGACGATCGTCGCACCAACCTGGCTCTTGATGTCGTCGCCGATCAGCGGCAGCCCGTGCTGCTCGAAGCGCCGGCGCCACTCCGGCCGCGAGGCGATGAAGACTGGTATGCAGTTGACGAAGGCGCAGCCCGCCTCGAGCGCGCACTCGGCATAAAAGCGTGTTGCCTCCTCCGAACCGACTGGCAGATAGGACACCAGGATCTCGGCGCCGCTTTCGGCGAGGATCTTGCCGACATTGGCGATCGGCTCGTCGGCCTCCTCGATCTCGTCGCGCAGATATTTGCCGATGCCGTCCAGCGTCGGTCCGCGTTCGACGCGAACGTCGGTAGGCGCAACATTGGCAAAGCGGAAAGTATTGTTGGGCGCGCTGTAGATCGCGTCTGCCACATCACGTCCGACCTTGCCCTTGGCGACGTCGAAAGCGCAGACCACCTCGATGTCCTTGACATGGTAGCCGCCAAGATCGGCATGCATCAGCCCGGGTATGGGCTCATTGCTCCTTGCGTCGCGGTAATAGGTGATGCCCTGAACAAGGGAGGAGGCGCAGTTGCCCACGCCGACTATTCCGATCCGAACTTTCTTCGATCCCACGAAACCGCTGCCTATGCTGTTGAAGGTAAGTTCTTCGTGCCAAACCGCCTGCCTCCCGGATTGTTCCTTGCCGGCTGTAAAAATCGTGCAACCGACGGTGGATCAAAGTAGCGTCCGCCGAGTTGTGCAGCGGGGGATGAGGCCAACCGGGACGGACAATGATCGTCTATGGCGACCACAAGCAAACTGAGAGCGCGCGATATGTTCGCGCCTCGGCTCGCGACGCGGCCGGGCACATCGCGGACATGCCAAGCGGGATCGGACGGCACGCAGCCCTGGTCGGCCTGTTCATCAAGGTTTCGGAATTGGTCCAGGGCCTTGCCGATGCGGAATTCGCGGCCAAGGGCATGGACAGGAATTCCCCACAACGGATCGCTGGCGCAAATCTCCTGGTCGGCTTGGCCCGGGACGTGGGCAGATCGTGGAGAGCCGGATTCGCCGTCGACGGCCCGGTCGATGCCGAAGTGCCGCGAATGTTGGCCGAACTCGAATGCGATGGCGACATTCTGACCGGCGCGGCTGAGGGCTACGCTCACTACGCGCTTTATCCGGAGAGCTATTTCGTCGCCGCGCGGCAGTCGGGTCTCGATGCGAACACATGCGTAATCGGCATCCGCAGCATCGGCCTTGGGCTTGCAGCGATGGTGGCTGCAGCCATCGGCGCGCCAGCACCCGTCAGCGTCCGTCCGACCGGCCACCCGTTTCGCAGGCGGCTTGCCGCCGATCCGGAGCTGATCAGCGGCTGGATGACGAAGCCGTCGGCCCGCTTTGCCATCGTCGATGAGGGCCCGGGTCTGTCCGGCAGCTCGTTCCATGCCGTCGTCGCATGGCTACAAGCGCTGGGCATCGATACCAGGCGCATCCATCTGTTCCCAAGTCATTTGGGTGGCCCGGGCCCCGCGACGTCGGCGGACATCCGTGAGGCATGGACGGTGTGCCAAAAACACACTGCGGATTTCGAACGGACTTTCCCCGCTGGATCCGCTCTGCCGGCGCTGCGGGATTGGGTGGCTAGAATGATCGGCCGCACAGCGGTCAGCCTGATGGAAATATCCGCCGGAGAGTGGCGTCGCTTGCATTATGGCTCGCAGGATCATTGGCCGCCCGTTCATCGCGGCTTCGAGCGGCGGAAGTTCCTCGCTTCCGCGGGCCGGGAAAAATGGTCGGTCAAATTCGTCGGCCTCGGTGAAATCGGAATGCACAAGGCCGAGACCGCCAGGAGGCTGCACGACGCAGGCTTTGGCCCGGAAGTCGCCGGGCTGTGCCATGGCTTTCTGGTCGAACGCTGGATCGACGGCACAACGCTGGACCGGGCAACGCTTTCGAAAGAAAAATTGGTCGCTCACCTGGCGGGCTATCTCGCCTGGCGCGCAGCCAATCTGCCTGCCTCGGAGCCAGGTGCCTCGCTGGAGGCGCTTGCCGACATGGCCGTGCGGAATACAAGTGAGGCGCTGGGCGAACGCCGCGCGGCGGAGCTGCAGACCTGGTTCTCGAAACAGGCTCCCCCCAAGACCATGCAGCGGGTCGAGATCGACGGGCGGCTTCATCCGTGGGAGTTCATCCTTTCGCGTAGTGGAACGCTGGTCAAGACGGACGCCCTCGACCATTGCCGATCGCACGATCTGATCGGCTGCCAGGACATCGCCTGGGACATTGCCGGCGCCCGTGTCGAGTACAGCCTCTCTAATTCGGCGACTGGGGCGCTTTGCAAGGCCGTGGAAGCGAGAGCCTCCCGTCCCGTCGATGCCAATCTGGTCCAATACTATGAGCCCTGCTATCTTGCGTTCCAGCTTGGCTTGTGGAGCATGGCTGCACGATCTGGCGATGATCGGGAACAGATCCGGCTGGCGGCCGCGGCAAGACGTTATACCTCGATGTTGCTTCGTTTCCTGGAGAACCAAGGAGAGCTGCGGCCCTTCGACCAGGATCAGTCCAGCCGGCGAAGCATATCCGCTTCCTTTTCGAGGATGGCGACTACCTCCTCGCGCTGAAGATGCGTCATCATCAGGCTCACGCAACATTCCAGATAGGTGATGGAGGCGCGCCGCAGGAAGGCAGCCGTCTCGTTTGCGGCCATTTGCTCGATGTCTTTGGCGGATCGCTTCGGATGCACAATCGTCTCCATGCCGGTACCTTGGCAGAACCAGAAGCTGGACGGGTTGTTCCCGCGACGAGAAAAAGTGACCAAATCCGAAACGACCGCGCGATCATGCAGCGGCCAGACGCTCCCCGCCTCAGGCCGGCAGGTTTTGCAGCCGGCCTGAGGCAGAACGTACGGTGGCGGCAATTTGACGTCTTCTGTCGATCATCTGCGCCGTCTCAAGCTCGGCAAAATAGCCGATCGTGTGCATCAAACCTTGCCTGAGCGGCACTTTTGGCGACCAGCCGAGAAGCTTCCTTGCGCGGGAAATATCGGGTTGCCGACGACGAGGATCGTCTTGCGGCAGCGGCAGGAATTTCACGTCCGATTTGGTTGCGGTCATGCCTCTCACCAGGCTCGCCAGTTGCAGGATGGTGAACTCCCCCGGATTGCCCAGATTGACCGGCTTGCGTGGATTGGGATCGACCTCCATCAACCGGATCAAGCCGTCGACCAGATCGGAAACGTAGCAGAACGACCTCGTCTGCAGCCCGTCGCCGAATATCGTCAGCGGCCGTCTCTCGAGTGCCTGCATGATCAGATTGGAAACGATCCGTCCGTCCGCAGGGTCCATCCTGGGACCATAGGTGTTGAAGATGCGCGCGACACGGATATCGGCTTTTCCCATTCTCAGATAATCGAAGCATAGGGTCTCGGCGGTGCGCTTGCCTTCGTCATAGCAGGCGCGGGGGCCGATGCAGTTCACGTGGCCGACATAGTCTTCCTTCTGCGGATGCTGTTCGGGATCGCCATAGATCTCGCTGGTGGACGCCTGCAGGAAGCGGGCGCCACTACGGGCGGCAAGCTCCAGCAGATTGAGCGTCCCGATGACACAAGTCCGCGTCGTGTGGACCGGGTCGGCCTGGTAACGCGGCGGCGAGGCCGCGCATGCCATGTTGAAGATGCGATCCACCGGTTCGCCAGGCTCCAACGGCCGGCAAATGTCTTGCTTGATCAGCCGAAAATCCGGACGATCGGCGATCGATGCTATGTTCTCCATGCGGCCGGTAAGGAAATTGTCGACGCAGATCACGCGCCAGCCGGCCTGGAGCATTGTCTCGCAAAGATGCGAACCGAGGAAGCCGGCGCCGCCGGCGACAAGCACGGTCTTGGTCCGTTGCGCCTTTCTTGATAGCTGCATCTCTATCTTCTCCCGTCTGCGGGTCATGCTGCGCTCTCGACGTCCAGATCGAGAACAGAACGTGGCGATTTGGCTTGCGCCAGCAGCGCAACGAATTCGCGGGCTCTTGCGATGCTTGTGTGAGCTGCCAGGATGAGCACGCGCGCCTGCGTGGCCATGGCAAGCCGGGCGCCGTCGGATTCTCCAGACAGGATACCGATTACGTCCTCGGTCCTGCGCGCCGTGTGAATCGTCCGCCCTGGAAACAGGCTGTCCAGTCCGGCCCAGCTATCGCTGATGATCGCCGTGCCGCAGGCCGCTGCCTCGAAGAGGCGCACGCTGGGCGACCATCCGGCCGCGATCATGGAACTGCGCGTGACGTTCAACGTGTAGCGTTGGCGGCTGTAAAAGGCGGCATGGTCTGCCGGCGGCAGGTGTTCGATGCGATCGACATTGTCCGGCCAGGCGATTTCGCGCGGATATTGCGAGCCGGCAACGACGAAGCGACGCTCAGGCATGCGACGCGCCGGTTCGAACAGCAGGGCCTCCAGCGTCGCCTGGCGGTCGGGGCTGTACGTGCCGAGATAGCCGAGATCCCAGCGGATTGGGTCACCGGTTCCGTGATGCCGTTCCGGGTCGACGGAACAGTAGAGCGGCTCGGCCCGCCTCGCGCCGAATTCCGCAGTCAGACGGGCAAGCGTCGGCCCGCCGGTAAAGGAGAAGTAGACATCGAAATACGGGACCTGCCGCCTGGCAATATACTCGCAATCATCGGTTGAAAGCTTTGCCAGCGTGACCGGCGTGTCGATGTCGTAGAAGCAGAACTGACCTGTGCACAGCGATGCCACGACGTCGATGATTTCAGGACCTTCGGGAACGAAGGAGCCGACGACCACGATATCGGCATCGCGCAGGCAGCGCGCAAAATTGCGGCGAAGATCATCGGTCGTTTCATAGTAGCGCAACGCGCAGAAATCGGGGTCGCGCAGATCCCGGTGACTTGCGTACCACGGCACGTCGCGTTCGAGAAAGGTGACGCGGTGACCGAGTTCGTGGAGACCTTTAAGCAGCCCCCGAAAGGTGGTGGCGTGGCCGTTTCCCCAGGACGAGGAGAGCGACAGGCCAAGAAAGACGATGTCGAGCGGCTTCGTCATTCGGCCGCCTCCACGGTCGGACGCTCGAAATGGCGCCTGAAAATGGCGTCGGCCAAAACGGCCCGTGTCGTATAGGTATGTTCGCCAAGTACCCGCCGAAGCGCGGATGCCCCGATCGCCTTGGCCTGTTCGGCGCTAAGGCTTTGCATGATCTCGGCGACGTCCTCGCCATCGCGCGCGACCAGGATTTCCTCGCCGGGTTTCAGGAACAGGTCCACACCGAGCCAGGCGTCGGTGATGAGGCACGCGCCGGCGCCGGCTGCCTCGAACACGCGCGTCGCAGGTGAAAAGCCATTGGCCGCCATGCTGTCGCGGCTGATGTTCAGCACCGCCTTGGCCGTGACGTTCAGAGCATTGTGGTCACGCGTGCCGACATGGCCGAGCCATCGGACATTGGCGGGCATCTGCTTGTCGCCCCAGCCAGATCCGCCGAGCAGGAAGCGCTGATCGGCCGAGCGGCCGGCCGGGTCGAGGAAGAAGGCCTCGACGCGCGCCTCGCGGTCCGGCAGCCGGTTGCCGAGGAAGGCGAGATCGCAGGCAAAACGCATATCTTTGCCGACCGGATGATGCGTTTCCGGATCGAGCGCATTGTAGATCGGCACGCATTCGGCCGCTCCCATGGCCCGATAGGCCCAGACCACCGGGTCGCCGCCGCCATAGGTCAGCACGAGGTCGATTTCCTGCAGCGCGCGATGCAGCGGATGGTCGGGCTCGTCGCGCAACTGGCCGAGCGTCGCCGGCGCATCGACATCCCAGAATACGGTCAGCGCATCGGCACGGGCGTGATCGAGCACCGCCCGCAACAGCGCGTCGTCGGCGAAACCGACGCCGCTTGCCTTGACGACGATATCTGCCTCCGCCGCCCGCGCGGCCACCTGCATCATGGCATGCGGGGTGGCCTCGTAGACGACCACGGCACACCAGTCCGGCGCCTCGATGTCGCGGTTTTTCTGGCGATCGTAGACGTCCGGCTCGTAGAAGGTGATGTCATAGCCGAGCCTTGCCAAGGCCTTGAGCAGCCCGCGGTAATAGGTTGCCGCGCCGTTCCAATAGGACGACAGCAGACTCGATCCATAGAATGCGATCTTCATTCGGCGGCCTCCTTTGCAAGGATCGTGTCGGCGGCTTGGCGGTGCCCGCATTCGGCGAGCACGCCGAACAATTCATCCGCCCGGTGCCGGCATGTGTGCCGCAAGCGGATGGTCTCGAGGCCCGAGGTCGCCAGAGAAGCGGCGAGATCCGCATCGTGCAGCACGGCGCGAAGATGACGCCGCATCTCGAAGCCATTATTTGCAAACAAGAAATCGGTGCCGGGCCTGAACAAGCGTTCGACATCGGACCAAGGCGCCGAAACAAGCGGAATGCCGCAGGCGAGCGCCTCGAACATGCGGATGGTCGGGATGCCGGGCAGGCTTTCGCGATATGGACGCCGCGGGATGTGAACCGTGATGCGGTTCGCCGCGAATGCCTTCGGCACGTCGGCATTGGCGATCCAGCCTTCGTAGCGCAGGCCGGCGGCCGCAAGGTCGGCGAGCGCCTCCGGCGGATAGCGAACGCCGTGGACGGTTCCGCTCAGGCCGAGCTCACGCACCGGGCCGACCAGGAACTCCCTGATTTCGGCGCTGCGCTCGTCGTCGCCCCAATTGCCGATCCAGATAAGGTCGGAACTACGCTCGATTTCAGGATGCGGCTGGAACAGGTGGTCATCGGCTGCCTCGTGCCAGGTGAAGACCCGCTTGCCCCATCCGGCACGGAGATAGCTTTCCCGCAGCGCCTCGCCGAAGGCGAGCACGCCGTCATAATGTTCAAGCCGCAAGGAGGAGATCGCTTGCGTGGCCGATATGGCGCGATGGTGCGTGTCGTGGAACAGCAGCGTGAAACGCCCGCCATTCGCTTTCACCCTGCCCAGCCGCGCGACAAAATCCGGCTCGGTCCACTCATGCACGATCACCACATCGGCATCGGAGATCCAGGCTTCGTGGTCGAAGGCGGCGTCATAGGTGACCGGCATCAGCTCGGGAAAGTCCTTCCGGAATCGTTCGATGGCGAAGGATCCTTTCTCGGCCAGCAGGTTCGACCGGCTCCAGCCGTCGGCGGGCTCCAGCGCGATAGCCTGGTGCCCGCGCGCGACCAGCTCACGCATGATGCCCCGCAGGAAATGTGCGTTGCCGTGGTTCCAGTCGGAAACGATCGAATGGGTGTAGAACAAAAACCGCATAATCAACTACCCGCCATGGTGGCCAGGGCCGCCTTGTCGTAGACGCCGCGCATGGCGGTCGCCTGTCTTGCCAATGAAAATCTACGGCTTCGGCGGGCCGCTGCCTCACCGAGTTCTCGCCGGCGCTGCGCGTCACTGCACAGGCTGCTGATGCATCTGGCGAGATCGCTCGGATCGCGCGCGTCGTAGAACATGGCCGCGCCGTCCCACAGTTCGCGATAGGTCGAAATATCGGCGAGCACCAAAGGCGTCTTCGACATCGCGGCTTCCAGCGTGGCCAGACCGAACGGTTCGTAGCGCGACGGCGATACGAAAATGCCGGCCCGCGCCATCAGCAGGCGCACTTCCTCATGCGGTACCGGCCCGACGGGAACGGCGTGGCTGAAGCCAACATGCTGGCCGTCCGGGCCTTGCAGCGAGCCGGCGACGAAGACCGGCCATTGCGTGCGGGAAGCGGCCCGGTCCAGCACCGCCGCATTCTTTCCCTCGTCCCACCAGCGCGCAGCGGCGAAAACGACCGATTCCCGCCTTTCGCTCTTCGGCCCGGGCCGTGCACCGTTGCCGACGACGCTCAGGCGGGCGATCGGCCCGTAGCAGGTTTCCAGCATGTCGGCATGGCTGCGGCTGGGTGCAACGACCATGCCTGCGTCATCGAAACCGCGCCGGTTGCGGTCCTTTTGCCAGGCCCAATCGCCGTCCGCCGCCTGTCCTTTGACGGCGTGGAACCATGTCACCACGCAGGAATGCGACACCGCCACGACCGGGCAGGGCACGTCGAGCCCCGCAGCCTGCGTCGGCGCGTTGAGATGGACGATTTCGATGGCGTAGTCACGGATGAGCGGGAGCAGCTCCTGCTGCAACGCGTCGAGGTCTTGCTCGTCGCGGGTCATCCAGTCGGGCGGCGTGTTGAGCCAGGTCAGCGCCGCGAATGACTGGGCCTCCTCGGCCTGCTGCCTGGACGGTTCCGGACCAAGCCCGGCAAGCACGACACTGTCGCCTCCGGCGACGAGTTGCCTGGCCAGATCGAGCGCATAGCGCCAGACGCCGCCGACGGCATCGACAGTCATCAGGATGCGACGCGGCGGGCTCAGTGTCCGCAACATGTGGCCTCCAATTCAGCCAGCGGACGCGGACGCTTCTCCTGGATGTCGCTGAACGTCCGGAAGGATGCGAGGTAATGTTCATGCGCGCGCTCCCAGGCGAGATCGTCCGGCTCGCCCCAAAGTTCGCGGTAGCTGGGCGAACTCGGATAAGGATAAAGCGGCACCGGTTCGTTGGCCCAAACGCCGTTGTCGATCAGGTGCTTTCGCCAATAGTCGACCAGCGCGGGATCGTCTTCGACCACGCCGATGAGATTGGCCTGAACGAACGGCACATGGCGCCTGGCGTCGACCAGCAACGCAGCCAGTTCCTCGGTGCCCAGCCGGCAGCGTTTTGCCAGCATGGCGCGGCCTTCCACCGTCAGGCTTTCGAGCCCCGCCTCGATCGAGACGCAGCCGGCGGCGCCAAGCAGTTTCAGCAGTTCCGGTTTCCAGAGGTCGATCCGCGTCTGCACGCCGAACTTCACATCGCGATCGACCAGCGCTTCCAGCAATGCCTTTTGTGGCAGGAATATCTCGTCGATGAAGTAGATGTAGCCGACGCCCTGTGCGATCAGCCGGTCGATCTCGGCGATCACCGCTTCGTGGTTCCGACGGCGATAGGCGTCGCGGAAATCGATCTTGGCGCAGAAGCTGCAATTATACGGGCAGCCGCGCGAAGCCTCGACCTCGGCGCCAAAGCCGACCTGGTTGTCGTCGAAGCGGTGATGGTGGTGCGAATGGGCGGCAATCCAGTCCGATGGCCATTCGAGCGCTGGGTGATCGATGAACGAGCTCGCATGCGCGCTGCCGTTCGAAACCAGTTCTCCATCCTCAAAATGGGCGGTGGACGGCACAGCATTCCAGTCGTCGCGCCGGGCGAGTTCCGCGACCACTTCCTCGCATTCGCCGCGCACGACAATGTCGACGCCAAGCTTGCGCAAAGTCGGCGCCGGCGTCGCCGAGCCATGCGGCCCGACGGCGACGGTGCGGCCGCCGCGCCCGGCAAGATGGTTGAGAAACTCAGCCGGCACGCGCAACTCGGGCGGTGCGCAGCGCCAGAACAGGTAGGTCGGCGCGGTGCTGACGACGGTCATATCAGCCTCGAAAGCGGCGACGCGATCGGCAAGCGCGGCGTTGTCGAGCTTCTGGATCTGCCCGTCCAGCATCAGCACCTCGTGACCGGCGGCTTCGAGCAAGGCTTTCGAATAGCCGAGTTCGAGCGGCAGATGCGGCTGGCGGCAGCCGAAATAGATGCTGTCCTGGTAGGTCCAGGACGGATTGACCAGAGCGACCTTCATGCTACGTACCTCGCCGGTTCGGGATGCGGGTCGGCGCGATGACGCTGCAGCCAATCGGCGAGGTCGCGGATGCCGTTTCGCCACGAGACATGCGCTTTCCATCCCAGCGCCGCCTCGATCGCGCGTGTGTCGGCGACGAAGAACGGTTGGTCGCCGGTGCGTTCGCGGTCGTAACGGATCGAAACGTCCCGTTTCGTTATGTCGCAAATCTCCTTCAGTAGCATGCGCAGGCTGACGGCGTTTTCCGGTCCGCCGCCGAGATTGAATGCCTGGCCCTTGATTTCCTCGATCCGGTCGAGCACCGCGCGGTAGGCCGCGACCGCGTCGGCAACATGCAGGATGTCGCGCACCTGCTTGCCGTCGCCATAGATGGTGATCGGCCGGTCGGAAAACGCGCTAAGCAGGAAATGGGCGACCCAGCCCTGATCCTCCGTCCCGAACTGGCGCGGTCCATAGATGCAGCTCATGCGCAGCACCGCCGTCGGCAGATCGTATGACTTGGCGTAGTCGAGGACATACTGGTCCGCCGCGCCCTTGGAGCAGCCATAGGGCGTGCAGAAATCAAGGCCGCGCGTCTCGTCAATGCCGTGCGCCTGGATGCTGGCGTCGCAAGGCGCATATTTGCCGTCGTCTTCGCGCATCGCAATGTCAGCGAGCCGCCCATAGACCTTGTTGGTGCTGGCGAAAACGACGGGGATGCGTTTGCCGCTGCGGCGAGCGGCTTCCAGGACGTTGAACGTTCCGCGCAGGTTGATGTCGAAATCCTCGTCCGGCCGAACCAGGCTCGTGGTGACGGCGGTCTGCGCGGCAAAGTGGAAAACCGCCTTCGACCCAGCCACCAGCGGCATCAGCGCCTCCGATTCGCGGATGTCGATGATTTCAGTGGTGAGACGGCTGCCGTGCTTTTGCGTCAGCCATTCGAGGTTCTGCTCGACGCCGGGACGGCTCAGATTGTCGATGACCAGAACCGGTTCGCCATCCGACAACAGGCTGTCGGCGAGGTTGGAGCCGATGAAGCCGCTGCCGCCGATAACGGCGACGGGCGCTTCGCGAAAATCGGGTGAATCCGGTCTCATGATACCAGCCCTCGCGCTTCGAGTTCCCGCTTCATCTCGGCGCTGCGATCGATGGCGACGGTGTTGCGCACCCATGCGACGAAATCGCCGAGCGAATGCTCCAGCCGGTATTGCGGCTGGAAGCCGAGCAGTTCGCGCGCCTTCGATATGTCGGCAAAGCAATTGCGGATATCGCCGGAGCGTGCCTTGCCGAGGATTTCCGGCTGGCGGCCAGGCACGCCCATTGCTTCGGCGAGCAGCCGGGCGACGTCGCTGACTGCGTAGGCCCGCCCGCTGCCGATGTTGATGACGTGGCTGCGCGCCTGGGGCTGTTCCAGCGCCAGCCGGAAGGCGCGGGCAACGTCGCGCACGTGCACGAAATCGCGCTGCTGTTCGCCGTCCTCGAAAATCAGCGGTCGCTGGCCATTGGCGATGCGCGAGGCGAAGTTCGCCAGGACGCCGGTATACGGGTTCGAGAGCGCCTGTCCGGCGCCGAAGACATTGAACAGGCGCAGTGCCACCGCGTCGATGCCATAGGCTTCACCGAAGATCAGTACGGCGCGTTCCTGGGCGTATTTTGTCAGCGCGTAGATCGAGGCGAGGTCGACCAGTTTCTGCTCGTCGGTCGGCAGCGGCGATAGGACTTCGCCTTCCGGCGACAGGGGATTCCATTGGCCATTGCGGATGTCGTCCAGCTGCCGTCTTGCATTGTCGATGCGCCGGCCGTCCGGCGTGGCATAGAGACCCTCGCCATAGACGCTCATCGACGAAGCAACGACGATCCGTTCGATCGGGCGTTTGATCAGCGCTTCCAGCAGCGTGGCGGTGCCGAGGTCGTTGGCGCCGACATAGCGGGCGATCTCGTACATGGACTGGCCGACACCGACTTCGGCCGCCAGGTGAATGATCGCGTCGACATCGGCGACCGCCTCTGCGATGGCCTCGCGATCGCGAACGTCGCCTTTGATCAGCTTGGCGCCTGGCGGCAGGCTGATTGCCTCGCCGCCATGCACCTGGTCCAGCAACGCATCGAGAATTGAAACCCCATAGCCATGTTCAACGAGTTCCTGGGCGACGTGGCGGCCGATAAAACCGCAGCCTCCCGTGACCAGTATACGTTTCACGACAACTCCTCATACGAATGGCTTTGCCGCCCCAAACTTCCGGGCGAAAGGTTTGTTCCCTTGCTTCAACAAAGTTCCCGAGCGCTGCGCTCCGGAAGCGACCGCCTTGGGCTGGGCACGGGAACATCGAAGCGCGCTTGGTGTTAGGAGCCATAATCGACCAACCGCGCGCATATGCTCGGCAGCAATGCATCTGCTGGTTGTACGAGGCAGACCGGGATCTCGCGGTGTGCGGTGGAATCGAAGGGAGATTGGAATGTCTGAATCGAAGACGACCACCGATCATGATGAAATCCGCCGTTGGGCTGAGGATCGCGATGGCCGGCCGGCGGTGGTGCGCACCAAGGGCGAGGGCGGCATACTGCGCATCGACTTCGGCGAGCCTGAAGAGACGTTCGAGCCTGTCGAATGGGACGAGTTCTTCAGGATATTCGACGAGAACGAACTGGCCTTCCTCTACCAGGAAGAGACCAGCGGCGGCAAAACCAGCCGCTTCAACAAATTCGTCGAACGCAACCGGAAAGGCTGACCTCGTCTGATTGCCGACAACTGCCGCGGTCAGTGCAGCAGGTTCGCTCCACGTGCCCTGACGATGTTTCGCATGATGCCGTTGAGCCAGTCCTCGGTGGAGGAGCCGGATGGTCTCCGGTCGATTTCGCCGATAGCCTGTTCGAGCGTCCGCTCGACCAGCCGGTCGGAGGCCTCGACATCTCCCAGCAGCAGGCGCGCCGCGAGCCTGAGCTTAGGCAGCAGCGAAAATACGTCGTCCGAGGGCTCCGACGCTCGACCTCCTGTCGATGCCGACGTCTCGGCTGGAAAGAGAGCGTCGAAAACAGCCTGGGCGTCCGAGGATTTTCGGAGGCTGCTGGCATACCGAAGCCGCTCGGGAATAACGATGTCTTCATCGCCGCTGAAAAACACGAACGGCACGCCACGGCGCATCAGTTCGTCGGCGATCGGAAATACCCGTCGTCCGTTGAGATTGATGTCCAGGATCGCGGCTTCGGCCTCGTCCGTATGTTTCGATGCCTGTTCCACCGTCGCTACCGGGCCAAGCACCACGGCGCCCATCTTGCTGAAATAACGTGCAAGATCCCCCGCCAGCATCCATTCGTCCTCGACGATCAGGATATGCAGGCCTTGCAGGTCGCGCACCTCATTGTTCCTTCTTTCTGCGGGATCTACGCTTGTCGGCGCGGACTTCTGCAAAGTGGCGCTCCAATACCTCTTGCAACCGTTCCGCGAGCGCGAGCAGGCGAGGCGGAATGTTTTCAGATACCGGGAACTTGGTCAGATCCGGCGAGGGCAACAGAATTCGCTTGGCCGGCTTTATTTCAGGTGATCGTTTTGCCATTGGAACCGCCTCCAAAGTCAAATGTTAATGCCCACCGGCGGTACTTTGTTCCGTTGGTGGACTATTTACTGGCCTCAGGCTCGGCCCGGTCTTAATCTGAGGCGCGATTTGGGTCTAAGGCCCGATTTGACGGCTTTGTGTTTGCGGCTGTTACCAGGGGCTTGGCGTGGCATCCCAGAATGGAAGATTTCCCATAGTCGGGGTCGGCGCATCGGCCGGCGGCATTCCCGCGATGGAGGGCCTGTTCAAAGGGCTGACCGGCGACACCGGCATGGCGTTCGTCGTCGTCACGCATCTCAGCCCGGAGCGGGAAAGCCTGCTGCACGAGGTCATCCGACGTTATACCGAAATGCCGGTCTTGGTGGCCGAGGAGGGGGCAGCGGTCCAACCCGACCAGGTCTATGTGATGCCGCAAAACGTTGTCCTCACCATCCGTAAGGGCGCGCTTTCGCTGCGCCGGCCGAACACGCTCAACCGCGAGCGCAAGCCGATCGATATCTTCTTCAGCGCATTGGCCGAGGACCAGGGCGAGTATGCCGTCGGCATTATTTTGTCGGGTGGCGATTCGGACGGCACGCTCGGCGCCAGGGCAATTAAGGAGCATGGCGGGCTGACCATTGCCCAGGCCTCCAACGGTTCCGGCCCCCGCAATCCAGATATGCCGCAGAGCGCGATTTCGAGCGGCCTGATCGACATAGCGGCGCCCGCCGAGCAGATCGGTGCAAAGCTTCAGGCGTTTGTCCGCGGTTTCGACGTGCTGAACGGCCTGACCGAAGCGGACGACGAACGCAAGGCCGAGATAGATCGAGCCCGCGATGAAATCTACGCCATTCTGCGCAGCCATTCCGGTCACGACTTTTCCGGCTACAAGGCCAAGACGTTCCTGCGTCGCGTAAAGCGGCGCATGCAGATAACGCAGCTACAGTCGATCAGCACCTACATAGAACGGCTGAAGAGGGATCCCGACGAGGTGGCGAAGCTGTTTCGCGACCTGCTCATCAATGTCACCAGCTTTTTTCGGGACGCCGAAGCGTTCAAATTGCTGGAGGACAAGATCATACCGCAGATTTTCGAGGGCAGGAACGCGTCCGATGCGGTGCGTGTCTGGGTGCCCGGCTGCGCCACCGGCGAGGAGGTGTTCTCGATCGGCATGCTGATGCGCGAGCGCATGGAGAAACTTCCCGCGCCGCCGCGCGTCCAGATATTCGCGACCGACATCGACGAGCCGGCGCTCGCGGTGGCGCGTGCGGCGCGTTATCCCGAAGCGCTGCTGCACGGGCTATCGCCACAGCGCAGGCAACGCTTTTTCCACAGCGACGGCGAGAGCTATGTGCTGGCCAAAGAGGTGCGCGAACTCTGCATTTTTTCCCCGCACAGCGTCATCCGCGATCCTCCGTTCTCGCGTATGGATATGATTTCGTGCCGCAACCTGTTGATCTATTTCGGCCCGCAGATCCAGAACCGGGTCGTCCCGATCTTCCACTATGCGCTGAGGCCGGGCGGTTATCTGTTCCTCGGCACCTCGGAAAGCGTCGGTCAGCACGGCGACCTGTTCGCCACGGTCGATAAAAAGCAGCGGATATTCCAGGCGCGGGAACATGCCACGCCGCGACCGCCGGTCCTGATCGGCAATGGCTTCACAGCTGCCCTGCCGGCGGGACGCCGTGGCTCAAAAAACGATGGCGCGAGCCATTCGCTGCGCCAGGCAATCGAGGCTCAGGTGCTGGAGCGGTTCGCCCCGCCTCACGTGCTGGTCAATGGCGATGGCGACGTCGTCTACTATTCGGGGCGGACGGGTAAATATCTGGAAGCGCCGCAAGGTGCCCCGAGCCGGCAGTTGCTGACCTTGGCCCGCCGCGGGCTGAGACTTGAGATGCGCGCCGCGTTGCGGGAAGCAGCAACGACGCGCCGCACGGTCGTGCGGGAGAACATAGCGGTCGAAGAAGACGACGGACAGCTTCAGTTCATTACACTGACAGTCGAGCCGTACACGGAACGCAGCAATGGCGAGCCCCTCTACCTCGTCCTGTTCAATCCGGTGGGGCAGGCCCAGATACGCTCCGATCCGGCCCGCGAAAGCCGCGGCACAGACGACGCGGCCGATCTCGAACGGGAGTTGCGCGACACGCGCGAGCGGCTGCAGTCGACCATCGAGGAGTACGAAACCGCGCTGGAGGAAGTAAAATCTTCGAACGAGGAACTCGTCTCCGTCAATGAAGAGGCACAGTCGACGAATGAGGAGCTTGAGGCCTCGAAGGAGGAAATGCAGTCGCTCAACGAAGAGCTCAACACCATCAATGCGGAACTGACCGGCAAGATAGAGGAACTCGATCGCGCCAACAGCGATCTCAGAAACTTGTTCGAAAGCACGGAAATCGCCACCATCTTCCTCGACCGCAACCTTGTGGTGCGAACCTTTACTCCTGCCGCGTCGTCGTTCTTCAACTTGCGTCCGTCAGATGTCGGCCGACCGCTGACCGATCTTTCGAGCCAACTCGACTACCCCGAGTTGAAGCGGCACATCCAGGCGGTGTTCGAGACGGGAGAGACCCTGAACCATCACCTTGCGCGCGACGACAAGGGCCGGTTCTACCTGGTCCGCATCAACCCTTACCGGGACAAAGGCGGCAGCATCCAAGGCGTGGTCGTGACACTGATCGACGTGACGACACTGGCGCAGGCGGAAGAGCGTCAGCAGGTGCTCATCTCGGAGCTGAACCATCGCGTCAAGAACATGCTGGCGGTTGTCGCCAGCATCACCAACCGGACGCGGGAATACTCGGCGTCAAAAGACGAGTTCGCTGAAGCTTTGATCGGCCGTCTGCATGCAATGTCACGAGCCTACAGTCTGCTCTCGCGCGAAAGCTGGACGGAAGCCTCCGTCGAGGAACTGCTGCGCCAGGAGCTTGGTCCCTTCGGGGCCGAACGGTTCGAGCTCGATGGCAAGCGGGTAAGCCTCAAGCCTGTACAGGGGCTTTCGTTCGGCATGGCAATCCATGAACTGGCGACCAATGCCGCTAAATATGGCGCACTGTCGAAGCCTGCCGGGCGGATAATTGTGAAATGGTCGGTGGTGGATGGAACCTTCAAGCTCGTCTGGCGCGAGAAGGGCGGCCCCCGCATCAAGGAGCCAACCGACAGCGGCTTCGGCCTTACCCTTCTGCGCGGAGAAATCGGCTACAGGCTGGGCGGAAAAATTGAAACAACTTTCCGCTCAAATGGTTTGGAGGCGGAAATTGCATTCCCTCTGACCCGCGAGGGCTCGTCGTGACCGGAAAGGTGCGTGTGCTGATCGTCGAGGATGAATGGCTGATCGCCGACGACGCGGCGGCTTACCTGCGCAAAGCCGGCCATCAGGTGGTTGGACCGGTTTCGTCGGTAACGGCAGCACTTCGGCTCGTTGGCGAAGGCGGCATCGACGCGGCGTTGTTGGATATCCAGTTGAACGACGAAACCAGCTATCCGATCGCGGAAGCGTTGCAAACGCGCGGTGTTCCGTTCGCCTTCCTCTCCGGGTACGGCGAACGCGAAATTCCAGCCGGGTTCCGCGCTTGCAGGATCGTGCAGAAGCCGGCGAGCCAAAGTGCGATTTTGAATGCCGTAGATGAACTCGCGCGCGCCGGCTGAATTCCTGTCGTTCCAGCGGGCCCGCCTTTTCAATCCAGCGGCTTGTCGGTGGGGCAGCGAGGTGCCAGCCTGCCGCCGCCGATTCCGGTCGAGGCCTTCCGGAACCATTTCCGCCATCGTTTGTTCGGCTCGAAGAAAGGAGCCGCGCGAAATGGAGCGACGTAACGCGTTAATTGCGATGGTGATTTCGGCCATCATCATCGTCGGCTTTCTCATAGGCTTTTTGTACGGCGATATGGGCTGGCAAACCTCGCCGCTCAAAAGAGCCCCTGAACAGAACCAGGGTGGCAATGCTCCGGCCGATACCTCGCCTGCCGCCGGCATCAAGAAGAACCCCAAGGAAAATACCGAAATGCCAGGCCAGCAATGAAGGCCGGTCCAGCAATGAAGTTAACCAATGCCACGAACTGAAACGGGCTCCTGTTTTTGCGGCGCCATAACGGCGGAGATGCGCGGCGAGCCTTTCTGGATTTGCTCCGATCACGATGACGACTGTCGCAAGGCGATAGGAAGCCCTCTGACGGTGTGGGTCGGTTATCGGCCTTCCGAATTCACGTTGCTCACCGGCACGCCGAGGACCTTTTCGAAAACCTCCGGCGTGCTCCGGTCCTTCTGCGCGGATTGCGGGACATCGATCGGCTATGTCGACCAAGGGTTGCCCGACGAACTCTATCTGGCAATCGGCTTTCTCGATCATCCCGAACGGTTTCCGCCACAGGCCCATGCATACTGGGACATGAGGTTGCCCTGGGTCGACTTTCCAGACGAGCTGCCGCGGGTGGGGACGTATTCGAGGCGGCGAGATCCGACCTTCGGAAATCCGGCGGAACGCTAGCCTGGGGTCCTTGCAAGTTGGAAGACGTGCCATCGGGGCTGCGTACGAAAACGACAGTTGGCGCGGGGCCGAAAACGCGCAATTATCGGCCGATGAGCCGCCGTTTGGATGACAAGCTCGATTGCAAGGCGTGCGGGACGATCCTGATGGATATTCCCGACGACCCGAAGGATTCGACGCCGATCTATTGCAGCAATTGCGGCGCCTATCTCGGCGAATGGGGCGAACTGCAGGAGGATTTCTATAAACAGGCTTTCGGTGCCCAGGCCTTCGATCTGAACCACGGAACCATCATCAAGAAATAACCCCGGATTGTGCAGGCGTCCCCTGGGCTCAAGCCGTGGTCCGGGACCCGGCTCGTAGCGACAAGCGCCGTTCGTATCGGACCCTCGGGAACCTTTCTCCCGACCCGCTTGTTTGGGTGGCGGAAGGAGAAACGCCATGAGCACAAAACCTCCCCCTGTTCCACCGGAGAATCTGAGCCCAAAAGGAGCCGGTGACAAAAAAACGGTAGCCGCCGACCAAGCACCGCACGGCCAATCGACCGTGCCGGATCCCGACAAGCAGGGCCAGCAAGGCAATACGAAGGTCAACACCACCCACCAAGGCAACGTCCAGGATCGCTAGGTCATGTCCACGTCGAAGAAGACTCCTGCCAGCATCCGCCAGGGTGGTCCTGGCGCGGCGCACGAAAACGCCAAGAAGCCGCTGAGCGTCGAAAAGCCGCCCGCCGATCCCGACCGGCGCAGCCACAGCAAGGTCTCCGGTGGCGGCGGCGAACGCGACAGCCACCATACCCACGACCCCGAAAAGAAGGGCGACACCCGGCCTGCGCATCAGGGCAAGTGAAATCTGGTGGCGACGCGAAGATCGGTGGCTCGAGCGAAATTTCAGCGGGGACGGCGCGCCGAGGCGAACGGCACGACATTGTCGACATTTGCCGTCGGCAAATCAAACAGCATCGGAAGCCCCCGCGTCGCGGCCATCTCCACGATCAGCTCTTCGATGGAGTGATTGGTCAGACGTGTCTCGACGCCCAGCCGGATCATCGCCGCCAGCTTGTGCACCGGCACCGGCACGGACTTCGCCCGGTCGTCGAGCAGCTTGCTGATTTCGATGACGACGTCTGCGTCGATATCCCTAGGCAAGTCTCGCATAAGCGCCTCCCCGCCAAACGAAACGAAAAGCCCGCCGCACCTTTCGATACGGCGGGCGATCCAGTAATGCGCACCGGCGAGGGGATCGGATGGGCGTGCCGGCGCGCGCAGATCGCAAGTATTTTTAGTTAAATCCGCCAGCCTCGATGTGTCACGCGAAAACGTCTGTACGTTTTTACCGAACCGCGCGGATCGCTGGCTCTCCTCGCGTCGCGCGGCGCAACCCACGGATGGCGTGACCCTCTGCCCTCCGGACAACGAACCTAAACAGTATACATTATAAACTTAAAACATCTTGCCAGGCGATCCAGCCTGTGCTCCACTTCGCATTGGAACGTGGTCTGCAGGTCGAATTCTATCGATATGTAGCTGCAATTCCAACGGATCACTGCGAGAACACCAGCCTCAAACGATATACGAAATCTTCGCATGGGAAGGCGTGGATGACGGAAACGATAGAGCTCAAACGGGTTGGCGATGGCAATCTGCGTGCCCAGGTCTATCAACAAATCCGTCTGACCATACAGCATGGCGAATTGGCGCCTGGCCAGAAGCTCGTAGATGTCGACATTGCCGCTCAGCTCGGTATTTCCAGAATGCCTGTCCGCGACGCCTTGATGCAGTTGGTGCATGAGGGCTATCTCGTCGGCACCACACGCGGCTTCACCCTGCCCACGCTTACCGCAACGGATGTCGCCGACATCTTCGAGGTCCGCCGCTTGCTCGAGCCCCGGGCCGCCGCACACGCTGCGCGGACACTCGACGCCGCTGGCCTCAAGACGCTTGCGGCCGCGCTTCGGGAGGCGGAGGCTGCGGCCGCCGCCGGCGATGCCGACCGCTTCTTCCAGGCCAATTCGGCATTCAGGAATTGTTGGCTCGGCGCTGTCGAGAACCAGCGCCTTTCACAAACCATTGCAAGGTTCGCCGACCATGTCCTCGTCGTCCGTCTAAGGACGCTGTCGCACCAGCCGACGCAGGCCGTCGTCGTGGCCGGCATGCGCGCAATCTATGAGGCATTCGTCAAGCGCGACGCCGTCGCCGCTTACGACCGCATGACCCACTTCATTCAGAACGCCGAGGAGCGTTTCATGAAGCTGAGCCCACCGTCTCAAAATTCCACCGGTGAAGGTGAGAGCATGTCGCAGCCGGGGAAACCATGATTAGGAAGCAGCACCCGCTGAAAGGGCCGAACAGGTTCAAGCTCGGCGTCTTTTCCATGAACGCCGATGGCGGCCTGGCAATGACCACCGTTCCCGAGCGCTGGCGTGCCCGCTGGGAAGACAACCTCAATTCCGCCTGCATCGCCGACCGCGCCGGCCTCGAGTTTCTGCTGCCGATCGCCCGCTGGCGCGGCTTCGGCGGTTTGACGCATGTGCGGGAATGGTCGTTCGAGACGTTCACCTGGGCGGCGGGTCTTGCTGTCGCCACGGAAAACATCGGCCTGTTCATGACGGTGCATGTGCCGCTGGTTCATCCGCTGCAGGCTGCCAAAGCGCTTGCGACGGTCGACCACATCTCCAACGGGCGTGCCGGCTTGAACATCGTCTGCGGCTGGAACCCGGACGAGTTCGCCATGTTCGGGCAGACGGTCGGCGAGCGGACCTACGATCAGGCCGAGGAATGGATCAACATCATCGTGCGTGCCTATCAATCGAGGGAGCCGTTCGACTTCAGCGGCGAGTTCTATGATCTGAAGAGTGTCGTTAGCCGGCCGCCAAGCTTGCAAGTGCCACGACCGGTGACCATGAACGCCGCCTTCGGCGCGCCGGGGCGCAACTACGCGGCGCGCCACTGTGACTATCTGTTTTCGACTTTTTCCGAAATTGCCGACGGCCGTGCGCATGTGGTCGACATTACCAACCGCGCGGCCGAAGTCGGGCGCGAAGTCGGCGTCTATACGGTCTGTCACGTCGTCTGCCGGGAGACCCAGCAGGAAGCCGAGGACTACTACCGGCACTACGCGCAGGAATGCGCGGACGAGGGTGCCGTCGACGAGCATATGCGCAAGAAGAAGGAATTCGCGAACTCGCATGACGCGAAGGCCTTCACCGAATATCGGCAGAGGTTCGCCGGCGGTGCCGGGACCTTCCCGCTCATCGGCACGCCGGAAAAGATCGTCGACGACCTCACCGAGATCCTGGAACAGGGTTATTCCGGCGCCGCCCTCACATTCGTCAACTACACCTACGAACTGCCCTTCTTCTGCGACCGCGTGCTGCCGCTGATGCGCCAGGCCGGGCTTCGAGTAAATTGATGCCGGCCGCCGCCATTCCGACGCTATGGGTGGATGGGCACAACGCCATCGATCCGCGCGCGTTCAAGCAGGCTATGCGGGCCGTGGCGGGCTCCGTCGCCATCCTCGCGTCGGAGCATGACGAGATCGGCTTTTGCGGCATCACGGCGACCGCTCTCTGCTCGTTCAGTGCCGAGCCGCCTTCGCTGCTTGCCTGTGTCAAGCGCGGCAGCACCTTTGCCTCGGCCATTCGCGAAGGTTTGCCTTTTTCGGTCAATCTTCCCGCCGGCGACCAGGAGAACGTTGTGCGTGCGTTTGGCGGCATGACCAAAGCCAAGGGCGCCGCGCGGTTCTCGTCCGGATCATGGGTGCGCGGCGAAACCGGCGCGCCCTTGCTTGTCGGCGCGCGGGCAATGTTCGAGTGCGTGGTGGCCGAAATCATCGTGCGGGCGTCGCACATGATTGTCATCGGCATCGTCTCGGGCGTTGCGCTGGATCGCGCTCACCGATCGCCGGTCTTCTACGCGCATGGGCGGTTCCTGACAGTAGGAGATGATGTCAACTAACCGCCGTTCGTGTGGCGGCGAAGCGTGCAATTTCAGATCGGCCCGATGATGGGCTCCGGCGAAGTGAATCTATCAGAGGGAATACGGCAATGCGCATTTGGAAATCCCTTGTTCTGGCTGCACTCATGTCGGGTGTGGCGGGTATCGCCATGGCCGACGAGGTCGTCCTCAACGCCGTGCATTTTACGCCGACGCAGAACGGCTACGCCCAGAGCTTCCTGAAGTTCGTTCAAAAGGTGAACGAAAAGGGCAAGGGCGTGGTCCAGATCAACGTGCGTGGCGGGCCGGAGGTCATTCCACCGATCCAGCAGGGCGCGGCGCTCAGGAGCGGCCTGATCGATGTGATCGACACACCGGCAGGGCAGTTCCTCGAACTCGTGCCCGAAGGCGAGGTTTTCTCCGCATCGACGAAGACGCCCTGGGAGGTTCGCGACAATGGCGGCTGGGACTTCATCAGCGCAATTTTCGAGAAGAAGGCCAATGCCCATCTGCTGGCGCATGTCGACGCGGGCTCGGGCTTCAACGTCTTCACCGTCGACGAACCCAAGCTCAACGATGAAGGCAGCATCGACTGGGGCAGTTTGAAGATCCGTTCGTCGCCGCTCTATCGCGATTTCCTCGAATCTCTGGGCGCGACAGTGATCGTGCAAGCGCCGGGGGATGTCTATACCTCGCTCGAGCGCGGCGTCGTCAATGCCAACGCCTATACCGTATTTGGCTATGCATCCTTCGGCTGGGACAAATTCACCAAATACCGTGTCGATCCGCAATTCTTCAAAACCGACGTGCTGATCTCGATCAACAAGGCCAGATGGGACACGCTGTCGCCCGAGGCGCAGAAGCTGCTTGCCGACACGGCCGTCGAATACGAGCGCGCGAGCTATGACGCCAACCTTGCCGAATCCGAAAAACAGGCACAGGCGATGATCGACGGCGGGCAGAAGGTTGTCAGCTTGACCGGCGCTGGCCGCGACAAATTCCTGGCGGCTGCCACGCAGGCGAGCTGGGCGAGAATGGCCAAACGCGATCCCACCAACATCGATCAGTTGAAGAAATTCTTTCAGTAGCCCGAGCCGAGGGTGCCTTGTGCGCCCTCCGTCAAAGCTGGGCCAAGGGCAAAAGATGGACATGAGGGTCGTCGGGCATGGACAGATTGTTTGCAGCGATTGGGAAGCTGAGCCTTGCGTTGGCGGCGGTGGCAAAAGTGGTGCTTGGCCTCATCATTGTCGCGGTGGTTGCTGATGTATGCGTCCGCAATCTGGGCCTGAGGCCGCTTGCCTGGGCAGTATCCGCGACGGAATACGGCTTGCTTTACGCGGCATTTCTGCCGATGCCCTGGCTGGTCCACAGCAAGGGCCATGTCTTCGTCGAGTTCCTGCGCAAGGCGCTGCCGGTGCGGGCACGGGCGGTGCTTGAAAAGCTGGTCTATCTCGCCTGCATTGCCGTCAGCCTCTACCTCGGCAGCGTCGCTCTGTCGTCCCTGACCAGTGCCGTGGCGGGCGGCGAATATGAAACGCGCAGCTTCGACATGCCGAAATGGCTGGTCTTTCTGCCCATCATGCTCGCCTTCTACCTCTCGGCGCTGGAATGGCTCAGATATCTTCTCGGCCGTGACACGCTGTACACGCTCGATCCTCTGGAAATGGAAGGGCTCTGACCGGTGGCCTGGCTGTTTCCATTCGCCGTGCTCGTTGGCACCATCATGGTGTTGATGGGGCTGGGGCTGCCGGTCGCCTTCGCGTTCTTCGTCACCAATGTGATCGGGCTGTACCTGTTCTTCGGCGGTTCGATCGGCGTGACGCAGATGGTCGCCAACTTCTCCGACGCTGTCTCGACCTACGCGCTTGCCCCGCTGCCGATGTTTCTTGTCATGGGCAGCCTGTTCTTCCGCTCCGGCCTCGGCGAGAAGGTCATCTACGCGCTCGACCTGTGCATCGGCAATCTGCGCGGACGCCTCGCCTATGTCGTGCTCGCCGCCGGCACGATCTTTTCCGCGCTGTCGGGCTCGAGCCTCGCCAATACCGGCATGATGGGCTCGCTGATGGTGCCCGAGATGCTGAAGCGGGGCTACAAGCCGCATATGGCCTACGGCCCGGTGCTTGGCGCCGGAAGCCTTGCCGTCATCATCCCGCCATCCTCGCTGGCCGTCTTGCTCGGCTCGCTTGCCCAGATCGATGTCGGCGCGCTGCTCATAGCGGGGGCTCTGCCCGGGCTGCTGCTCGTTGTCATGTACGCAGCGCTGATCTTCGCCCAGACGAAGATCGACCCGGACGCCGCTCCGCACTATCCGGTGCCCGCCGTTCCCGCGGCCGAGAAGGTGAGGGCGGTCGCCGTCAACATCATTCCGATGAGCGTCATCGTGTTCATGGTGGTCGGCACGATCATTCTTGGGATAGCGACGCCGACGGAATCGGCGGGACTGGGCTGTGCCGCCGTTTTCGCCTTGTTGTTTGTCTACCGACGGTTCAGCTGGTCGGTTGTCTGGAAGTCGCTGGACGATGCGATGAAGGTCACCGGCATGACCTTCCTGATCATCTCGGCTTCGACGACGTTCTCGCAGATATTCGCATTCTCCGGCGCCTCCAACGGCTTTATCCAGTTCATCGTCGGCTACGATCTTGGACCGTATCCCATGCTGCTCATGATGGTGCTCGTCATCCTGCTGCTCGGCATGTTCATGGATCAGGTCTCGATGATGCTGATCACGCTGCCGATCTTCCTGCCGATCGCCCAGCAATTCGGCTACGAGCCCGTATGGTTCGGGCTGATCCTGCTGCTCGCCTACGAGGTCGGCTTCACCACGCCGCCGTTTGGCCTGCTGCTGTTCATCATGATCGGTGTCGCGCCTAAAGGGACGTCGCTCAAAACGGTTGCCATGTCAGCGGCGCCTTACATCGCGCTGACGCTTCTGCTGATCCTGCTGATTGTCCTCTTTCCGCAGATCGCTCTCTTTCTTCCGAATTTGATCTAGCCGAACTCGATCCAGAGGGTCTCCACATGCGCTTTGCCTATCTTGCCTTCTTCCATGACGACCGCGAGGCAAATTTGGCCACCGCCGGTGAAGACGTTGACGCTGTGCGGCGTGTGATTGCGTCGACCCCGGGTCTTGCGCTTGCCAACATCTATCTGCCCGAAGTGGCGACGGACATGTTCAACAACGATGGTCCACCGCCGGTCTTTGGCTTCCAGCTCTATTTCGACGAATTGGCGGACATGGAGGCGGCGCTGGCGCCGTCCGGCCATCTGCAGGCACTTGCCGCACCTGGTATGCTGTCGAGCATCGCCGGTTCGAGGCCGACGCAACAGGCAATGTGCGTGCGTCCGTTTCCCGTCGATGACGCTGGCGTCAAGACGTCCGGGCTGCCCTGCAGCTATCTTGTTCACTATCCCGGGCCGGCCGAAGACATGAGTGTCTGGCTCCACCACTATGTGACGCATCATCCGCAATTGATGCGGGGCTTCCCAGGCATTCGCCACGTCGAGGTTCTGTCGCGACTGGATTGGTGCGGTTCGCTGCCCTGGCCGCGGATCGACCATATGCAGCGCAATCGCGTCATGTTCGACAGTCCCGCTGCATTGACGCACGCGCTGCAATCGCCGGCGCGGCTGGAGATGCGCGCCGACTACAAGACTTTTCCGCCGTTTTCAGGCGGCAGCCGGCATTTTCCGATGTCGACGGAAGCCGTGCATCCTTCGTCAAGGGCCACATAGGCAAACAGGTTTTGCCGACGCCGAAAATTTCTGGAGATTTCATGTACGACTTTCGCAAGAAATGTATCTCTCTCGATCGCCTCATCGGCACCTTCTGCGCCATCCCGCACCCTGTGGCGGTCGAAGTGGCGGCCGCGAGCGGGGTCGATTTCCTGTGCATCGACTGGGAGCATTCGCAGATCGGCCGCGAACGGCTCGAAGATCTGATCCGCGCCGCCGATGTCCACAAGGTTCCCGCGATGGTGCGCGTTCCCGGCCACGCGCCGGAGTGGATCGCGGCCGCGCTCGACGCCGGCGCGTCGGGCGTCCTGGTGCCGCGTGTCTCCACGGCCGAGCAAGCCCGCATGGCGGTCATGGCCTGCCGTTACCCGCCGGTCGGCGCACGCGGTGTCGGCCCAGGCCGCGCCGCCGGTTATGGCTACAGCATTCCGGACTACCTCAAATCGGCCAACGAGGTCCTGGCGGTCGCCATCCAGGTCGAGACGGCCGAAGGCCTCGCCAACATCGACGACATCGTCCAGGTCGACGGCGTCGACGTGGTCTTCATTGGCCCCGGCGACCTGTCGGTCTCGATCGACGCCATGGGGCCGGCCGGCCAGGACAAGCTCAATGCCGCGATTATGAGGATCGCGGCCGCGGCGCGCACGGCCCGCAAGGCCGTCGGCATCTTTCGCCCTTCGGCGGATGATGTCGGCAAATGGTCGCGGCACGGCATCAGCTTCCACGTGCTGGCCAGCGACACGATGTTTCTCGGCGCCGGCCTTTCCGCCGGTGTCGCGTCGGCCCGCAGCGCCTCATAGCAAGAGTTTCGCATGAAGATCATCAAGACCGACGGCGTGCTGTCAGTCGAGGAAGAGCAGTTGCGCTACCTCGACGGCTTGAGCGCCGAGTTTGTCGAAAAGACGCTGCTCACGGAAGATGCCCTGATCGAACACTGCCGCGACGCCGACGCATTGATGGTATTGCGAGAGCCGATCACGGCTCGCGTTTTGGCGGAACTGAAGAGGCTCAAGGTCATCGGACGGTTCGGCGTAGGGCTCGACTCGATCGACGTCGAGGCCGCCAGCCGTGCCGGTGTTCAGGTAACCTACGTGCCGGACGCCAATCTGGTGGAAGTCAGCACCCACGCCATGGCCCTGATCCTGGCCTTGACGCGCAGGCTGAAGCAGTTCGACAGTGCGGTGCGCGCCGGCCGCTGGGCTGCAATGACCGATGGCGCCGGCATCATACGGCCCGACAGGCAGATCATCGGCCTGATCGGCTTCGGCCAGATCGGGCGCCTGACTGCCGAGCGGGCGCGTGTCTTCGGCTACCACATCATCGCCTACGACCCGTACATGCCGGCCGAGCGCATCACGGCCGGTGGTGCTGAACCGGTCGGCTTCGACGAGTTGCTTGCCAGCGCCGACATCGTCTCGCTGCACGTTCCCGCGACACCGGAGACCAGAAACATCATGTCGGCGCAAGCCCTGTCGCGGATGAAGGAAGGGGCGATACTCATCAACGTGTCCCGCGGCGGCCTCGTCGACGAGGTTGCCTTGGCGGATCTGATCCGGCGTCGTCATCTGGCTGGCGCCGGCATCGACACTTTCGAGCGGGAGCCGCCTTCGCCCGACAATCCGCTGCTGGCGCTGGACACCGTCCTGGTCAGTCCACACGCGGCGCACTACTCGACCCAGTCTTACGCGGAGGTTCGCAACAAGGTGTTTGCCGATGTCGCATCGGTCCTGCGCGGCGGCAAGCCGGTATATCCGGTCAACCGGATATGACCATTCCCGATGTCGGCACCATCCGCTGCCTGTCGACAGTTACAGCTTAACAGTCCGGGGCAGGCGCCCCTTGAGCGCGACCTCGGCAAGCGGATAAAGACGGGAACGGGTGAAGAGCGAATTCGCATTTTTTGCCGACAGCGCCACATTTTGTTCTTGCTTTGTGCCGGCAGCTATGCTACTAGAGCGTCGGACATTCAGGTTGAATCGCGAAGGATTCCGCTAACGTCGGGTTTGTGATTCACTTCCTTAAGGAGGTGATTTGCCATGCCCAAGCCCTATTCGCTCGATTTGCGTGAACGCGTTGTGCGGTTTGTCGAGGCTGGCCATTCGCGGCGTGCGGCGGCGGCACATTTTGGGGTGTCGGTTTCGTTCGTCGTGATCCTGATGAGGAACTATCGAAAGACCGAGAGCCTGGTGCCCAAGCCGAGCGGAGGCCGCCGCCATTCCAAGCTCGACCCGCATCGTGCGTTCCTGATTGGTTGTGTGGCCGAGAAGGACGACATCACCATGCCAGAGCTTGCCGCCGAGCTGGTTACTGCTACAGGCGTCCAAGTGGCTCCCGCCTCGATCTCACGTTGGCTCATCAGGAACGGCTACC